>NZ_CP172312.1:3694829-4018537 GCF_047946665.1 Allohahella sp. A8 | reverse complement strand
ATCATTCGCTGGTGGCGCTGCTGTTTCATGAGTTGGCCCATCGCAAACTGTATGTCAGTGGTGATACCAGCTTCAACGAGAGCTGGGCTACTGCCGTCCAGATCATGGCCACTGAGCGATGGGCTGCACAAGGGGGCGCAGCGATCGGCACTGAACGCGCCATGCGACAGCTGCAGGCAACTGCAAGGGTGAGTCAGCTCATCAAGGATACACTGCAGGCCCTGGACGCTGTTTACAGGCTCGAAACTCTGGACGAGCGCCAGAAGCGCGACCGTAAGCAGCAGATTCTCGATAGCTTGCCTCCACAGTACCTCGCGATGGAAGCGGACTTCGGTCACCCCATGGGCTATCGCAACTTTTTCAGTCAGCCGCTCAACAACGCTGCCTTGCTGAGCGTGGGCCACTATACGGCATGGGTACCTGCGCTGCTGCTCAAGTACCGGCAGCTCGATTCCGACCTGCAGCAATTTTACAGCTGGTCCGAGTCGATTTCGAAGCTTGGCAAGCGAGAGCGCGACAGTATCCTCAAATCACTTCAACAGGCGGCCAGCGCCTAAAAAGGTTTTGGCCCCACCCTTTAAACCAGTAGCGCCCACCCCAACCTCTTGGAAACAGACCGGGAAGTGGAGAGATAGCTCATGCTCGAAAACGTTCGATTATCAGTACTGGATCTGGCTCCCATTCGCGACCAGGGGTCCATCGCTGAAACATTCGAAAACTCTGTCAGCCTCGCCAGGCGCGTCGAAGCACTGGGCTATCACCGCTACTGGCTCGCTGAGCATCACAATATCGATGGCATCGCCAGCGCAGCGACAGCTGTTCTGATTGGACACATTGCCGGCAAGACCAGCACGATGCGTGTCGGTAGCGGCGGCATCATGCTGCCAAACCATGCGCCTCTGATCATCGCCGAGCAGTTCGGTACCCTAGCGACGCTGTATCCGGACAGAATCGATTTAGGTCTCGGCCGTGCTCCGGGCACAGACGGTGAAACCCTGCGTGCACTGGGTCGGAGCCCGCAAGCGGCTGACAATTTTCCGCAGATGGTTCAGGAGCTGGCAGGTTATCTGGGTGACGCCACACCACGACAGTCGGTCATGGCGATTCCAGGACAAAGCACAAAGGTTCCACTCTGGTTACTTGGCTCCAGTGGCTTCAGCGCTCAGCTCGCTGCGCGACTTGGGCTCCCCTTTGCATTCGCTGGTCATTTTGCACCAGGTTACATGCAACAGGCCATTCACCTCTATCGTGACAACTTCCAGCCCTCAGCCGTGCTCGAAAAGCCGTATCTAATGCTGGGGATTCCTGTTATTGCCGCAGATAGCGATGAGGAGGCTGCTTTTCTGTCCACCACGCATCAGCAGAAGTTTCTCAATCTTCTGCGCGGCCGATCGACCCGGGCACAGGCCCCTGTCGAAGAACTGGACTGGCACCCACACGAACGTGCCCGTGTGATGCAGATGTTGTCAGCCGCAGTGGTGGGAGGACCGGAAACAGTGAGGCGGCAGTTGGACGAGTTTTTACAGGGCACCGGCGCGGATGAGCTGATGATCAACTCTGACTTCTACCGTCCTGAAGACAGGATTCGCTCATATGAGATCGTGATGGACGTTGCACAGGGATGAGTGTGACGCGCCCCAGCCCAGGGGCTACAGAAGCTGCTTGATAAATACTTTCGAGCGTCTCTGAAAGTTGTAGAGACGCTGCTTTTCTTCAGGCAGCTCATCCAGGCCTGCCGGTCTGAAGCCACGCTCCAGAAACCAGTGCGCAGTCTGTGTCGTTAGCACAAACACCTGTTTCGCCCCGAGTTCGCGGGCCTTTCGTTCGGCATGCAGCAACAGCCTATCTCCTCGACCTCCAGTCTGATAGGCAGTATCGACCGCCACGCAGGCCAGCTCCGCCGCAGCATACTCCCGGTAAAAATAGAGTGCTGCACAGCCAATGATCAAGCCATCACGTTCGACGATCATGAAGTTGCCGATTTCGCGCTCGAGTCGTTCACGGTCACGCTTGACGAGAATGCCCTGTTCTTCCAGCGGACGTATGATGTTGAGTATGCCAGCCGCATCGTCGATCACGGCTGCGCGGAAAGTCTCGTACGATTGATCAGTGATCATCGTACCGATCCCGTCACGCGTATAGATTTCCTGAATGAGTGCGCCATCCCGAGTGCCGTTAATGATGTGCACCCGTCTCGTGCCTTTCTGCAAGGCACGACAGGCCGCGAGCAAGCGTCGACGTTCATGGCGGAAGGCGGAGCGTGCATCACTGGCTTCAAGCGCGCCTATCATTTGCATGGCCTCTGCCACGCTGGTTTCCCTCACCAGCCGCCCTTCGCTGTCGATCAGACCATCCTGCTCGGACAGAATCACCAACTTCTCGGCATGCAGGGCAATAGCTACCGAGGCGGCCACATCCTCGCTGGCCAGGTTGAAAACCTCGCCGGTGGGCGAGTATCCAAGCGGGCCCAGCAGTACAATCTGGCCGAGATCGAGTAGTGCACGAATACTCTGTGTGTCCACTCTCCTTACTACACCTGTGTGTTCGAGATCGACCCCGTCCACTACGCCGATTGGTCTGGCGATGATGAAGTTTCCACCGGCCACAGATACCTGATTATTCCTCAGCGGCGTGCTGCTGAGCGACTGTGTAAGTCGGGCCTGCAACTCCGTTTGCAGCCGACCCACCGCTTCGGTCAGATGCGCCAAGGTCGTTACGTCGGTAACACGCAGATCGGTATGGATCTGGCTTTCGATTCCGCCCTGTCTGAGGCGTTCATCAATTTGGGGTCTCGCCCCATAGACACAGACGATCTTGAGCCCAAGACTGTTGAGCAGCGCAATGTCTTCCATGAGCCGTCGTGTTTGACGCATGCCGGCTTCATCGGTTTGTAGCAGGAGTTCGCCGCTTACCAGGACGATAACCGTAGTGCCCCGATAGGCATTGATATAGGGCGCGACGCCGCGAAACCAGCTCAACTGATCTTTCGTCCGTTCACTCATCGACTTCGTCCACCTGGTACTGTTGAGTGGTCCCTGCTTCGGCAGATGGCGCTGCCATGGTTTGATCAGAAGACGCCTCAGGCCTGGCAGTTGACGCATCTCCGGCGTCTGCTCCGTCGCCAGCATCAATACCTTCATCAACTGCGGCAGGCTCGGACACAGGCTCTTGCGTGGGTGAAGACATAGGCACGGGCTCAGTTTCAGGCGCAGGCATGGTAAGTCGCTCCGGCGCGTGCAAATCAGCATCATCACCCACAGCTGGCTGAGCCTCCAGTCGTTTCTGGAACTGGTCGCGAATATCAGCGGAAACCGATAGCACGGTAACTCTGTCGAGTTCCGAACGCTGGAGATGATAGAGCACTTCGCCGCCCGCCAGCTGGGTCATGATCGTCAACCGTCGGGGTCCTGCCTCCACCAGACGTCCCTGCAGTTTGGCACCCACCTTGCGCACGACCTCGACCTGCCGTCCCGCGAACTCTGCAGCCAGCTCCAGTGAAGCCAAGGGAATATCCAGGTCCTGCGGCGGCCTTGCAACCCTGGGTACCGGCTTGGGCGGTGCTGGCGGCGTAATGAAATTCGCCAGTTGTCTGGCCGCGATATTCAGGTCAGCCGCCGTAATCCGTGTGCCCGCCACCTGCAGCTGGAATCCGAGCCGAGCGAGCTGCTCCTTGAGATCGAGAAATGGCATGAGCGCAGGGTCGAAATCACCGCGTGGATGGAACTGCAGGTCTAGCGGCGCCTTGCCCTGCAGATATTCAGGCAACTTCGCCCAGAACTCGCTGCCCACGGCGATGCCGGCTTCGCCTAGCCTGGCTCTCGTCCGGCTCAGGCTGCGAGACCAGTAGGCCTGGCTTTCCAGTCCGGTTTCACCCTGGCACAACTGCGCAAAGCGCTGCCAGAACCCTTCCTCAGTAAAGTTCAGTTGCAGATGCTGAAGTCGTGGCGGCTCCGCATCCTCCGGTGGTGGCCAGGACAGATCATGGCTCAGCACGGCACTGGCGCTGATACCGAGTGTCTGGAAGCCGACTGAGCGCAACTCTCCCAGCACTGCAAACATGTTTTCGTCTTGGATGAACTCGTAATGGAGATCACCATCTACACGCAACCTGGCGAAGCCGAGCTGCTTGAATGTCGCTTTCTCGAAGGGCCTGACCGAGCCGCAGGCGTAGTCGATCCATGGCTTGCTGGCCTGAGGCAGAAGTTCGGGATCGAGTACGCTCCACTCGGCGCTTACAGGGAGGGAACCATTGATAATTTCGAAGGTCAGCGCCGTCGGAAGCGATGAGTCATCAAAAAGATCGGAGACTGCAAAAGAAACCGCTTCCACCACGGAGTTGAAGCGGATACTCAGGCGCTCGATGACGATTGGCTCCTGCAGACGATAATCGGTAAAACGCAGATCTGCGATGTGCAAGGCACCGTCGATATCGAAGCGGGCCAAACCGTGGCTGAGAGAAAACTGATCCGCACCTGCGGCTCGAACCCGTTCTATCCAACGCTCGGTCTGCCAGAGCAGCACACTATAGGCAACGACAGCCAGCAGCAGACTGAACAGCAGCGCATACCCCAGCCCCCGTAGCAGTGTCCTCATTGACTAATGTCCTACCATAAAAAAAACGTCATCCCGAAATGAGCGTTCCTACGCCTTCGTCAGTCAATATCTCCAGCAGCGTGGCGTTTGGCACTCGACCATCAATGATATGGGCAGTGTTGACACCATGCTCCACAGCAGAGAGCGCGCATTCGATTTTTGGCAACATACCGCCGTGAATCGTGCCATCGGCAATCAGACCCTGCACCTCCGCCCGGCTCAGCCCTGTCAGCAGACGCCCGCTCTTGTCCAGCAGACCGGCAATATTAGTGAGCAGGATCAGTTTCTCCGCTTTCAGCACCTCGGCAATCTTGCCTGCGACAATGTCGGCATTGATGTTGTAGGACTCACCATTCTGCCCTACACCGATCGGCGCAATAACGGGTATATAATTGCTCTGCGTCAGCATCGATATGATGCCTGTATTGATGCCAACCACTTCACCGACATGCCCGATGTCGATGATCTCCGGCTTCTGCATGTCGGGGCTGGCACTGAGCACTTCAAGCTTACGCGCCTTGATGAATCCAGCATCTTTGCCCGTGAGGCCCACTGCACTGCCGCCCGCACTATTGATGAGGCTGACGATGCCCTTGTTTACCAGGCCGCCGAGCACCATTTCTACCACGTCCATCGTCTCGCTATCGGTCACGCGCATGCCGTTCACGAAGTGGGACTTGATCTGCAGTCGGTCCAGCAGACCGCCAATCTGGGGGCCGCCGCCGTGCACGACGATAGGATTGATGCCGACCAGTTTCAGCAGCACGATGTCCCTTGCGAAGCCTTGCTTGAGCGTCTCATCGGTCATGGCATTACCACCATACTTGACGACGATGGTCTTGCCGGCGAAGCGCTTGATGTATGGCAGCGCGCGGTGAAGAACGGTGGCGACTTCAGCGACGTTCTGTGGGGGTTGGTTCTCTTTCATTTGCAATGATGTCAACTCGCTAGAATGGCAGATCGAGCCCTGGCTCGGCTTTAAGTAACTGTGCCCGGAATATGCTTTGTATACGTTGCATGGCGTCTGCATTTTCAGCTTCGAAGCGCAGCGTAAGCGCTGGCACCGTATTGGACGCCCGGACAAGGCCCCAGCCATCGGCATATTCGACACGCAAGCCATCGATGGTGTTGACTGAGCCGCCGCTCCAGGCGGCCTTGCTGGCCAAGGTCGTCATCAGATCGAACTTGGCTGAGTCTGCAACATCCACGAACAGCTCCGGTGTGCTGATATCCTCGGGAAAGTCTTCGAAAATCATGTCGGCGCTGCGCTCATCGATGCCGAGTATCTCCAGCAATCGAACTGCGGCATAAAGGCCGTCGTCAAAGCCGAACCAGCGCTCCTTGAAGAAGATGTGACCGCTCATTTCGCCAGCCAGCAGTGCACCGGTCTCACGCATCTTCGCCTTGATCATCGAATGGCCAGATTTCCACATGACCGGACGACCACCAAACCTGGATACCAGTGCGTTCAGACGGCGGCTGCATTTGACATCAAATATGACATCGGCACCAGGGTTACGTGAAACCACGTCCTTTGCAAACAGCATCAGCAGGCGATCAGGCCAGATGATCTTGCCGCTCCCGGTTACCACGCCGATTCTGTCGCCGTCCCCATCGAATGCGATACCGATGTCAGCATTGCTCTCCACCACCCGCGCCTGCAGATCCGCAAGATTCGCCGGATTGCTTGGATCCGGGTGATGATTTGGAAAGTTGCCGTCGACGTCACAGTAGAGTTTCACCACCTCACAGCCGAGATCCTCGATGAGCCGAGGTGCAATGGCGCCAGAGACACCATTGCCCGCGTCGATCACCACCTTGAGCGGAGCTGCGACAGCAATATCGTTCAGTATTTCGTCCATATAGTCGCGAACGACATCAGCACTCTGTCTGCGACCTTTGCCCTGAGTGAAGTTCTGGGTGACCGTACGCTGATACAGCTTCTCGATTTCCTCACCAGCCAGCGTGTCGCCAGACAGCATCATCTTCAGGCCATTGTGGCTGGCCGGATTGTGACTACCGGTAATCATGGCGCCACTGCCAGTCTGAAGCCGCTGCGTCGCGTAATACAGCAGTGGTGTCGGCACCTGGCCAATCTCGATGACATCCATGCCTACAGCCAGCAGACCATCGATAACAGCGTCTGCCAGACTCTTGCTCGAGTTGCGGCCATCATAGCCGACACACATCGTGTTCACGCCGCGGCTCTTGCCTTCACTACCAAGCGCCCGACCTATTTCCGTCATGATTTCCGATGTCAGCGTCTCGCCGACCACGCCTCGAATATCGTAGGCGCGGAAGATAACCTTGGAGATCTGCACAGTGTCGATCTCTTCAACCAGCATACCGTCGGGCGTATCCAGGCCGAGTAGATCCTCATCGCTGCTAAGCAGGTCGAAGGCTGAAAGTTCACGATCATCGAACAGCGCCTCTTCGTTACCCTGCGGGGCCTCGGCTGCAACTGTTCCGCCTTCACCAGCTGAGGCTTTGCCAACAGGCGCCGTCAAACCCGGTTTATCTACAGCTGCTGCAGCCTTGGTTGGCTTTCGCTCCTGAACGCCGGTATCCACTTCGTTACGCGTCTGCAACAAGGCGAGGAAGGCATCAAAATAGGGTGTGCCAACGGCAGGCTGGCGAGCCGACTCACCCCGCAATCTGGCTTGGGTATAGACGGCAGTCTTACGAACATCGGCATTCAGCTGCCCAGAAAGCTGCTTTAGCACAGCCCAGACGATCAGAAGCAGCAGCAGGGCTGGCAGGAGCACCAACACCCAGAATTTTGGATCAGCGAGCACCTGGGTGTCGAGATCATGGACCTCGGGCGTGAAGCGAACCAGCCATGGTTGATTTCCCACTTTGCGAGTCAGCGGTGCTCCAGCGGCCGCTGGATCCTGAAGGGAGCCGGCGGCATGCACGATCTGCTGTGCCGCGCCAACTTCCTGCAGCAGTTCCAGGCGCCCATCGAGAGGCTGCATGACATCTGTGAGCATTTCTATAGGCAGGATGACGAGCAGCGTTCCCCAGGGCGGAGACTGCGGATCCTGTCCAGGCATTCGCACCGGACTGGCCAACTGCAGCATCCACTTTTCACTGGCGAGGAAGGCTTCGGCACGTGCACTTGCACCGCCTTCGATCTGCCTGACCAGCTCAATGCTGGCGAAACTCAACGGCACCTCATCATTGCTGTCGCGTCTTGCCTGCCCGCTGGGGAAAGCAACAACCCGACGAGCCAGCGGCATATTGCTTTCTACAATGCCTGCCAGCTGCACGGCAAGACGACGATCGGCTACGATCTCGTTACTGGAGGCCGTCTGCTCAGGCGTCAGGCTGACCGCCCCCGAGTTTGCCAGCTGCTCCGCAAGCCCACCAAGGAACAGGAGGCGACTTTCGGTTGCCAGTACAGCTGCGTTGACCGCACTCTCCGCCTGCGCCTGCTCCGACTTCTGCAGCATCGGCTTGAATACGAAAAAATGTATCGCCAGCGCGGTAAGTATCAGCCCAAGAAAGATCGCAATACTGATCAGCATTGTCTGCTTGCCGAGCGAAGCTGAAGCAGTCTTTGGCATACTCGTCTTGGTGTCCTGAGTCTGCTTCTGTGATTTCCCCATGGTTTACGCCCTGCCTGTTGAGCCGAAGCCACCGGTTCCCCGGCTGGCCTCAGAGTTGCCATTGGAAAAGGCATCGGTGATTTCGAAATCAACCTGGACCACCGGCACGACGATCATCTGGGCTATTCTACTGCCGGGCTCGATTTCGAAGCTCGTGGTGCCTCTGTTCCAGCAGGAGATCATCAGTTCGCCCTGGTAGTCTGAGTCGATCAAACCTGTCAGATTGCCCAGCACGATGCCATGCTTGTGGCCCAGGCCGGAGCGGGGCAGGATCATGGCGGCCAGCCCCGGATCGGCGATATGGACAGCCAGCCCGGTAGGAATCAGGATCGTCTCCCCCGGCTCGATACTGACCGCTTCGCTCAGACAGGCTCGCAGGTCGAGCCCCGCAGAACCGTCAGTCGCGTAGGCAGGCATGGGAATGGCACTCCCGATCTTGTCATCAAGTATTCTGACCTGAAGCTTGCGTCTGCTCATAGGCTTGTCTTACCTGTTGTTCTGCTCATTCGAATCATTTACCTCTGCCGGACGTGCCGTCTTCATTCTTGAGCCGCCACCGGTCAACGATCTGCAGCAGCAGGTTCTGTCCGAGCTGTCTCTTCGATTGCCTTTCCAGGCGCTGCGTCTGCTGGTGATCGATCAGCAGCACCTCATTGAAATCACTATTGAAGCCGATATCCGTCCGTGACACGTCGTTGGCGACGATGAGATCGATACCCTTGCGTGTCAGCTTACTGCGGGCGTGCTCTGCCAACTGCTCCGTCTCTGCCGCAAATCCTACGAGATAGGCCGCATTGCCCGAGTCGGCTACTGACTTCAGTACGTCGGGATTCTCAACCAGCTCCAGCTGTGAGAGTTGCACGGCGGCAGCCTGCTTCTTGAGCTTCTGGCCCGCCGGCCTGGCTGGTCGATAATCTGCTACCGCTGCCGCAGCGATGAAAATCTCACAGCCATCAGCTGTGGCCATCAGCGCCGCCTGCAACATCTGTTCGGCTGAAGTCACTGACCGGAGATGCACACCGTCTGGCGCGGGAATGCCTACAGGTCCCGATATGAGAGTCACATCTGCGCCAGCGGCGACAGCAGCGGCGGCAAGCGCATAACCCATTCTTCCGCTGCTTTCATTGCTGACGAAACGGACCGGATCGATATACTCTCGCGTCGGTCCCGCTGTGATCACAACCCGGTGGCCACTGAGCAGGCCATCCGATATCGGCCCCGGCCCCGAGTGTAGTCGCGTGCTGTCTGCCGGGGACAGGGTTGCTGAAATCAGGGTCATGATGTCTTCAGGCTCAAGCATGCGTCCCGGTCCTGTCTCGCCACAGGCCTGGGCACCCTCAGCAGTATCGAGCATAGTATAGAAGGGCACTGCGGCAAGGACGGTTCGATTTCGCTGTGTCAGCGGATGCGACCACATCGCCTGATTCATGGCCGGAACCCAGAACACCTGCTTCCGGGTGGCCAGCAGCACGGTGGTCAGTAGATCATCAGCCATGCCCGCCGCCGCTCTGGCCATGACATCGGCACTTGCCGGGGCAATGATGACAAGATCGGGCCAGCGGGCAAGCTCGATATGCCCCATACCCTGCTCGGCCTGCTCATCGAGCAGATCGCTTCTGACTGCGCGCCCGGTGAGCGCCTGAAACGTCAGTGGCTGGATAAACGCGTGCGCGCCTGCCGTCATGAGCACCTGGACATCTGCCCCGGCCTTCACAAGCAGCCGCGCCAACAGCGCGCTCTTGTAAGCAGCTATACCGCCGGTCACGGCAAGAAGGACCCGCTTGGATTGCCATGCCTCTGGCGCCATTGACTGTTCTCTTTGGGCTTGGATAGAAGCCGGGGTTAAATCGCTCTTTCCCATGGATTTACGCCCGAAAAGTACTTCTTATACTGGCCTAAAATCCGGATTTTGGAAAGCAACCTGACAATTAGGCGACGGTCGCAGGTCGAATTTTGTACAACCACACCTTTCCCTCTGCTAAAATTCGCCCGCTTTTCTCCGATCGACACTACAAGGATGTAATGATGTCTATCCTGCAATGGCCGCCCAGTGAGCGGCCGCGCGAAAAACTGGCTGCTCGTGGCGCTGGCGCGCTGTCCGACGCCGAACTGCTCGCCCTCTTCATCGGCAGTGGCACCCGTTCGCTCAGCGCACTGGATCTTGGTCTCAACCTGCTTACGCATTTTGGCGGTCTTCGCCAGTTGTTCGATGCCACGCCCGAGCAGCTACGTCAGGTCAATGGCATCGGGCTTGCCAAGAGTGCGCAGCTCAATGCCATTCTCGAACTCAGCCGGCGTTATCTCAAATCCGAGCGACCGCGCGGCGAATCGCTCACCAGCAGCGCCGCCAGCAAGCTGCTGTTCAAGTCTGAGTTGCGGCATCAGCCCAACGAGGTTTTCGCGGTCCTCTTCCTCAACAATCAACACGAAATGATCCGCTTTGAACACCTGTTCAACGGCACCATCAATAGCGCCCAGGTTCATTTGCGAGAAGTGGTACGGCGATGCCTGCAGTACAATGCGGCCGCACTCATCGTCGGCCACAATCATCCCAGTGGCATTTCCGAGCCGAGCCAGTCGGACATTGCCATCACCCGCGATCTGCAGAAGGCGCTCCAGCTGATTGATGTTCGTCTTCTCGATCACCTGGTGGTGGGCGACCCCGTCGTCAGCTCATTTTCAGAGCTCGGCCTGCTGTGAAGGCAGCACGATTCAAGATCGGCATTGAACAGATGCCTTGCTTAGTTGAGCTAGGTTTGATATAAAGTCGCGCTCAAATTTTACCAGGGTTATGGCTTGCCTGTTCGCTGTCCGGCGCTGATTTTTCAGTCCCCGTTTTGGCGAATATCGTGCCTTGTCAGCAAGCCCTGACAACCCAGCTGGAGTAATAGCGATGTCTAGAGTGTGTCAGGTTACAGGCAAGAGACCCGTAACCGGAAACAATGTGTCGCACGCGAACAACAGAACCCGTCGTCGGTTTCTGCCTAACCTGCAAACACACAGGTTCTGGCTCGAAAGCGAGAAGCGTTTCGTGAAGTTGCGTGTCACTACCAAAGGAATGCGGATCATCGATAAGAAAGGTATCGATACGGTCCTGTCCGAGCTGCGTGCACGCGGCGAAAAAGTCTAATATAGACGCCTTAGAGGAATAGCAGAATGCGCGAAAAAATCAGACTCGTTTCGTCCGCAGGCACTGGTCACTTCTACACCACGACCAAGAACAAGCGAAACATGCCAGAAAAGATGGAGATCAAGAAGTTCGATCCCACCATCCGCAAGCACGTGAACTACAAGGAAGCGAAGATCAAGTAGAACCTACTTGTTCGGAGCTTACGAAAAAGCCGGCAGTTGCCGGCTTTTTTGCGTTCTGCACTATCACTCCTGCCCAACTACTTCCTGCTGATCACCACTTCGACCGGCAGATGGTCCGATATGGCCAGATTGACAACGCCAGCCCGCTCCACCGTCAGAGACTTGCTCACAGCAACATGATCAAGACTGCGCGAAGGCCGCCAGGACGGGAAGCTAGGCGCCAGCTCGGGCAAGGCATGCAGATCCAGCTTGGAAAGCTTCGACTGGGCGATCAGGGTTGTGAGGCTGTTGTTCATATCGCCCATGATGACGATGTGGTTATACTCAGCGATGATGGAGTAGAGATAGTCAAGTTGTCTGACCTGCGCCGGCAGGCTCAGCGCCAGATGCAGGTTAACTACAACCAGCGGATCGCGGGTAGAGCCGAAAAAGCCGAGCATACACCCACGTCCCGGCAGGAAGCCGGGCAGACGGTGCGGCTCCACGTGCAGGGGCTCATATCGACTTACCAGACCGTTGCTATGCTGGGCCACCGCACCCAGATTGCGATTCAACTGCTGATACCAATAGGCGTGGCCGCTGTGCTCGGCCAGGTAAGCCACCTGATTGGTTCGATCACTCCGAATACTGCCACCATCTACCTCCTGTAGCGCGATGATGTCGTATTCCCGCAGCAGCTGAGCCACACTATCGAGCGCAGGCGCACGCCGTCGACTCGGCAGCAGGTGCTGCCAGCTTCGCGTTACGTAGTGCCGGTATGATTGTGTGGTGATGCCTACCTGGATATTGAAGCTCAGCAACCTAAGCGACCGGAAGTTCTCTGCAAGGAGCCGCTTCGAATCTCCGCTGGGCGACTCGGACGACAGCGACTGCGAGCGTCCAGGCACGAAACTGCAGGCATGCAGAAAATCTGCACGCCCTGAGAACGGCTGGTTGAGCCGCCCTCTCAGACGAGACAGGGCCGCCTTGGACTCCGATTTCTCACTCATTGGAACAGAGCACTAACCGCCGGTCTTGGCGGCAGCTTTTCGCTCTTTGGCAATGAGGAAGTCTGCAATCTCCAACATGCCCTCGAAACCACCAGGCACAGTAGACGCGATGCGATACTTGCCGTTCACAATCAAAGCTGGCACACCGGTGGCCCGGTAGCTCATACCGCGCTTTTCAGCCTGAGCTGTCTGCGACTTGACACTGAAGGAGTAGAAGGCTTTCAGGAACTGCTCGCGATCGCCACCGTTACTCGCCACGAAATCAGCAATCGCTTCCGGAGAGTTCAGCTGACGTCGCTCTTTCACCAACGCATCGAAGAACGGCTGATGCATCTTGTCGGCTATCTTCAGCGCCTTGAAGGTGTAATACGCCTGCGCGTGCAGCTTCCAGGTATCGTTGAACGCGGCCGGGGAATGCCAGAAATCGACATGCTCGGGCAACTCTTTCGCCCACTTCTGAAGGAGGGGATCAAAATTGTAGCAATGCGGGCAGCCGTACCAGAACAGCTCTACGACTTCGATTTTCTCAGGATTTCTAGTGGGCACAGCAACTGGCAGAACGTCGTAGTGGGTACCGGGCTTGAAGGCTTTAGCAGGCTTTTCTTCTTCAGCACAGGCCAGAACAGAGAGGCTCATGCCGATAAAAAGCAGCATGGTTTTGAATGGCGTTAGCGACATAGCATTAAGACCTTAATGGAAAGTAATAGTACTCTAAGACTTCCATAGTAGCGGCGATTCGTAAAGAAGATGAAGCAAATACGAATTACAAAAAGGCCAGAAAATAAAAACCCCTGCCCGGTCAGACCGTCAGGGGTTTTTTTACATTTCTGGTTTCGTCAGCTTAACTGGCACTATCCGCTGGCTTGCCGCTGCTGATTCGGCCACCGAAACGCTTGTTGAACTTGTCTATTCTGCCGCCGGTGTCGAGAACCTTCTGCTTGCCGGTGTAAAACGGATGGCAAGCTGAGCAGACGTCCAGGAGCAAGTCTTTGCCAACCGTGGACTTGGTTTTGATAACATTGCCGCAACTGCAGGTCGCAGTAATTTCTTCGTACTTCGGATGAATATTTGGCTTCATGGAGATACACCTTGTGAAAGTGGTTTGCCGCTACCCCATCAGTGGACCACGTCTGCAGCATACTGCAGCGCGTTGCCGGGATTGTGAGGCACCGCAATTTCCCAAATGCGTAATGCTATCGCATCAGAAAAAATGAGGGCGGATGATACCAGAAGCCAGGAGATAAGCAAGCCTGTTCAATCTGTAGCCAGCCATTCAGTTCAGAGCCTGATCGTTGAAGTCTGGGTCCCCTTGCCTTTCAGGACGCCACTCAGTTATCTGTACGTAGCAGCGGATGGGCCTGCTGATGGGCTTGCCGACGCTCGGCCGCAGCGTGGTGCCAGAGTGGTGGTCAGCGTGAACAATCGTAGGCTGGTTGGCATTGTCGACAGTATTGTTCCGGTGACAGCGCAGCTCGACTGCTCGAAGCTAAGGCCAGTAGAAATGGTGCTCGATACCATTCCTCTGCTCGCCGAGCAGACCCTCGATCTCATGCTATGGACAGCCCGCTATTATTGCTCGGCTGCGGGAGAACTACTGCAACTGGCCTTGCCGCCCGCGCTCAGAACCAGCTCCCGGCTGCAGCAGAGTCGTGAGTGGCTCAGTGTGCGCTACTGGCAGCTGCGTGAATCCCTCCCATCCAGCGGCGCCACCAACCTGGCACAGGGTCGGAAACAGCGAGAGCTGCTCGGACATCTGCAGGCAGCACCTGCTCGTCGGTCGGCGCAAAAAAACTTGCGTGAGCTCGGCTTCGGCAAGGCACAGTTCACCGCCCTGGAATCAGCCGGGGTCATCGAGGCCGTGACTATCGATGAACTGGCTCTCCAGCCGGTAGCACTTTCGGCAGATCCTCCAGATGCGAGCGACGTAAACTCTGCAGGACACGCACTCAATGCCGAGCAGCAAACCGCCGTCGATGAGATAGTTGGTAGCGACGGCAAATTTGCCGCCTTTCTGCTGGACGGTCTTACCGGTAGCGGCAAGACCGAGGTGTATCTGGCAGCGCTGGACCGGCTCATTGCGGCGGGTCGCCAGGCGCTCATCCTGGTGCCGGAAATATCCCTGACACCGCAGCTGACCGCCCGTTTCGAACAGCGCTTCCCGGGACTGGTCTGCGTGTATCACAGCGGAATCACCGACAAGCAGCGCCTGTTAGCCTGGAACGACATTCGACTGAAGAAGAAACCCATCGTCGTCGGCACCCGATCCGCCATCTTCCTCAGCTTTACCCAGCTTGCGCTGGTTGTTGTCGACGAAGAGCACGACAGCTCCTTCAAGCAGCAGGACAACTGCCGCTTCAACGCCCGTGATCTTGCGGTCGTTCGCGCCAGCAATCAGGGCTGCCCTGTGGTGCTTGGTTCCGCCACACCCTCGCTCGAGTCTCTACAAAACGCCGAAAGTGGTCGTTATCGCCTGCTGCGCCTGCGGCACCGGACTGCAGCCTTTGCACGCCCGCAGATCGAGCTCGTCAACATTCGCAGCCGCAAACTGACAGGCGGCCTCTCCGACCCGGCCTCGAGAGCCATTTTGCAGGCGCTGCAGGCCAGACACCAGGTGCTGGTCTTTCTGAACAGACGCGGCTATGCGCCAGCGCTCTTCTGTCAGAGCTGCGGCTGGATCGCCGGGTGCAGCCGATGTGATAGTCGTCTCACGCTGCACCGACATGACGCCAGCCTGCGCTGCCACCATTGTGATTTGCGATTGAGACTCCCGACTGTTTGCCCCGAGTGCACGAGCACTTCGCTGGTGCCGCTGGGTAGCGGCACAGAGCACGCAGAGGAGGCGCTTCAGGCACTGGTGGGCGACGACGTGCCTGTCGTCAGGGTCGATCGGGATACCATCGGCAGCACCACGGCTTTGCACGACAAGCTCGAGCTGGTCAAAGCCGGAGAGCCCTGCGTATTACTGGGCACGCAGATGCTGGCAAAAGGCCACGACTTTCCTGATCTGACGCTCGCAGTCATCATGGATGCCGATGGCGCCCTGTTCAGCGGCGACCTCCGCGCGTCCGAACGGGCAATGCAGCTGCTGACCCAGGTCTGTGGACGAGTCGGCCGCGGTGAACATGCTGGACGGGTTCTGGTGCAGACCCGCCTGCCCTCGCACCCGCTCATCACACAGCTACTGGCACAGGACTATCGGCAGTTCGCGCTCAACGAGCTGGATCTACGCCGACAGCTGTCGATGCCGCCATTTTCTTCGATGGCGGTCATTCGGGCCGAGGCCGCATCAGAAGTGCATCTCCAGCAGGGCATGGCTTTGCTGGCCTCGCAACTGAAGACGGTTATAACCCAGGAGAACCTGGGCGATGGCATCACAGTGCATGGGCCCTTCCCCGCCGTTCTGGCGCGGAAGAAAAACCGTCATCACGGTCTGCTCTGGTTGATTGCGTCAAAGCGCGCTACCCTACGCAGCTTGATCACCGGATTGATGAATCAGCCCGCGTCCCCAGATCGCCCCCGTTCCCGGGCGCTGCAACTGCCGGGACGAACCGGCCGCAACCAGCCATTTAGCTGGTCGCTCGACATCGACCCCTACGAAACACTTTGAAAGACGCCCCAGCAGCGGGCAGGACTCCTACATGAAGCAAGTGCTCGAAAGCCTGATCCGACAGGCACTTTCCGATCTCGTCAAATCCGGCGAGCTGGCGCCCCAAGAGGCATTCGCTGAAGGCTTCCAGCCCTCGTCACTGAAGATCAACCTTGATGTGCCCAAGGACAAGCAGCACGGCGACTTTGCCAGCAACATCGCGATGGTATCGTCGAAGGTATTTGGAAAGGCGCCCAGGGAAATTGCCAGTTTGCTGACTGGCGCACTCGCTGGGTCGAAAATTGTTGAAAAAACCGAAATTGCCGGACCTGGATTCATTAATTTCTACATCCGTGCAGAAAGCCGCCTGGCAGCCATACCCACCATCCTGGCCGCTGGAGAACGCTACGGCCACAGCCGCGCCGGCAAGGGCAAGAAGATCCAGGTCGAGTTCGTATCCGCCAACCCGACAGGACCCCTGCACGTGGGCCACGGCCGTGGTGCAGCCTACGGTGCATCTCTTTCAGCGCTGCTTGCGGCTACCGGCCATGAAGTCGTGAGGGAATATTACGTCAACGATGCTGGCCGACAGATGAGCATACTGGCAGCGTCATTGTGGTTGCGCTACCTGGCCATACTGGGTGAATCCTTTGCCTTCCCGGTCAATGGCTACAAGGGTGACTATCTGCTTGAAATAGCGCAGCAGTTTGCCGATGAGCATGGTGAGCGTTTCCACCGGCCGGCGGCGAAGGTCTTTGCCGGCATCGCACCTGATGAGCCCCAGGGCGGCGACAAGGAGCAGCATATCGATGCGATTATTGCACGGTGTCGGGAGCTGCTCGGTGAAGAGCACTATGAAATCCTGTTCAATACTTCGTTAGACGCCATTCTCGCCGACATCGCGGACGATCTCGGCGAATTCGGTGTGCAGTACGACCGCTGGTTTTCGGAAGCTTCGGTCGCATCTGAAATTCCTGGCGCATTGGCGCTCCTGCGCAGCAAAGGTCACATCTATGAGCAGGACGGCGCGCTCTGGTTCCGCTCAACGAGCTTTGGCGATGACAAGGACCGTGTCGTCCAGCGCGATAACGGTGAGTACACCTATTTCGCGTCCGACATCGCTTACCACAAGAACAAGTTCGACCGCGGCTTCGACACCGTTATCAATGTCTGGGGTGCCGATCATCACGGCTACATAACGCGAGTGAAAGCGGCGCTCACAGCGCTCGGTCTCGATGCCGACCGTCTAGTTGTCAAGCTGGTTCAATTCGCGATTCTGTATCGCGGTGAAGAGCGCGTTCAGATGTCTACCAGAAGTGGTTCATTCGTGACCTTGCGTGAGCTGAGAGAAGAAGTTGGTAACGACGCGGCCCGCTTCGTGTATGTTGCGAGAAAGACCGAGCAGCATATGGATTTCGACCTCGAGCTCGCCAAGTCCGAGACCAAGGATAATCCGGTGTACTACGTGCAGTATGCGCACGCCCGGATTTCCCAGCTTTGGCAGAAAGTACCAGCTGGCGTGGCCGAGCGCCTGAAGCAGACCGACTGGACTGCAAAGGATAGTGCGGCCCTGCTCGAACCCCTGTCGGAGGACGCAGAGCTGGCGCTGGTAGCGAAGCTGGCAGCCTTTCCGGAAGTCATCGATGTAGCCGCACAGAATTTCGAGCCGCATACCCTGGCGCATTACCTACGCGAGCTGGCATCGGAGTTTCACGGCTATTACAACAGCACCAGGGTCATCGTCGACGAGGAGCCGCTGGTGCTGGCTCGACTGGCGCTTGCAGAGTCGGTGGCTCAGGTCATTCGCAATGGACTCGCCATCCTTGGCGTCAACGCACCGGAGTCGATGTAGCGCCTCATGGCACGTCCTGCAAAGAAAAGCGCGAGCAAGCAGAAGCAGCCCGCAGTCACGCCAGTCAGTAAATGGATATGGATGCTGTATGCCGCGCTCGCGGCTGGCTTCGTCTGGTTTCTGGTCACGCTCAACGCCGTCCCGGTTGAAGATGCCGTAAAATCGCTCAAGCAGGGACAAAGCCGGGAGCAGGACGCACCGGAAGACCGAAAGCGCTCATACGACTTCTACAAAATGCTGCCCGAAGCAAAGGTGGTTCCACAGCATGTACCTGAGTATGTGCCGAAAACGCCCGACCCTTCGGTGGTGTACATTCTGCAGACTGGCTCCTTCCGATCACACGCAGACGCGGAAAAGCAGAAAGCGACCATTGCATTCCAGGGTATGCAGGCCCATATAGAACAGACCAACACGGCTGACAACGGAATCTGGTACCGCGTAATCGTAGGGCCGTTCCAGTCACGCTCGAAAATGAATCGTGCGATCGATTCGCTGGTCAGGGTTCGTATCCAGCCACTCGTTCGCAAAAAGAAGATCGAGACCACACAATGACTACCATCGTTTCCGTCCGTCGTGGCAACCAGGTTGCCATGGGGGGCGACGGGCAGGTATCGCTCGGCAATACCATCATGAAAGGCAATGCACGCAAGGTGCGCCGTCTGTACAACGACCGCGTGATCGCTGGCTTCGCGGGCGGTACTGCAGATGCCTTTACACTCTTCGAGCGCTTCGAGGCCCAGCTGGAGAAGCATTCAGGTCAGCTGGTTCGGGCAGCCGTTGAACTGGCTAAGGACTGGCGCACGGATCGTGCGCTGCGACGGCTGGAGGCCATCCTGGCTGTTGCTGACGAAAACGCTTCGCTCATCATCACCGGTAATGGCGACGTAATTGAACCAGAAGCCAGTCTGATTGCCACCGGTTCTGGCGGGCCTTTCGCCCAGGCGGCCGCCAAGGCGCTGCTGGAAAATACGGAGCTGAGCGCAGAAGAAATCGTGCGCAAGAGCCTGCATATCGCCGGGGACATCTGCGTGTTCACCAATCAGGAGCAGACTGTCGAGATCATAAATTTCGGCGACTCCGACAACACTGTGAACAAGCGCTGATTGCGCAGGCAGATCCTGTAGCAGACTCAGAACAGACCAAGCGAACATAGGGAACGGAACACCACATGGCTTCATTGAAACCCAGAGAGATTGTCCAGGAACTGGACAAGCACATCATCGGACAGGCCGCCGCGAAGCGTGCCGTAGCCGTTGCCCTGCGCAACCGCTGGCGCCGAATGCAGATGAACAGTGAGCTGCGTGAGGAAATCACGCCGAAGAATATTCTCATGATTGGACCAACCGGCGTGGGCAAGACAGAAATTGCGCGGCGTCTGGCCAAGCTCGCAGACGCCCCCTTCATCAAGATCGAAGCTACCAAATTCACCGAGGTTGGCTACGTAGGGCGTGATGTCGAGTCGATCATTCGTGATCTCGCCGATATGGCGATCAAGATGCTGCGCGAGAAAGAGATGGCGAAGGTGGAGCACCGTGCGCTCGATGCCGCTGAAGACCGCGTGCTCGACGTCCTGCTGCCAGCAGCCCGCACCACCAGTGCTGATGACGAAGCCGGCGGTGAGACGACTGCTCGACAGGTCTTTCGCAAGAAGCTGCGTGAAGGCAAGCTCGACGACAAGGAAATCGATATTGAAGTTCGCGCCACACCAGTCGGCGTTGAAATCATGGCGCCGCCTGGCATGGAAGACATGACCAGTCAGCTGCAGAATATGTTCTCGTCCATGTCTGGCGATCGCAAGAAGACCAAGCGCATGAAGATTGCCGAGGCCATGAAGAAGCTGAAGGAAGAGGAAGCAGCTCGCCTGGTCAACGACGACGACATCAAGCAGCGTGCGCTGAAGCTGGTCGAACAGAATGGCATCGTGTTCCTCGACGAGATCGACAAGGTCGCCAAGCGCGCTGGCTCAGGCGCCTCGGCCGATGTCAGCCGTGAAGGTGTTCAACGCGACCTGTTGCCGCTTATCGAAGGCTGCACCGTCAGCACTAAGTTTGGCATGATCAAGACCGATCACATCCTGTTCATCGCATCAGGGGCCTTCCACCTGACAAAGCCTTCGGATCTGATTCCGGAGCTTCAGGGTCGACTGCCGATACGCGTGGAGCTGCAGCCGCTGACGCCGGATGACTTCAAGCGGATTCTGACAGAGCCGGATGCATCGCTGACGAATCAATACGAAGCGCTGTTGGCAGTTGAGGGTGTGGAGCTGAGCTTTACTGATGACGCGATACTACGCATTGCGGAAATCGCGTTCCACGTGAACGAGCGGACCGAAAACATTGGTGCGCGCCGTTTGCATACGGTGCTTGAGAGACTGTTGGAAGAGGTTTCCTACGGTGCTGGCGATAGCGTAAATGACAAGTTCGAAGTCACTGCGGAGTATGTCGACAAGACCCTGTCGGAGCTGTCCAAGAATGAGGACTTGAGCCGCTACATTTTGTAGTGGCTAGGGTGAAGATGAGCCTGCAACCGGAAACTACCGGTTCGTAATTGAACCCTAGTTTCCGGGCACTTGGCCAACCACTCCGTTGCAGCGGCAGCTCACCACGGGTATCGGCGAGCTGTCGGCCGATGTGCTACAGCAAACGCTCTGCGACGTTACCCAAGCTAGATCCCAACCTGTTCAAGTACCCCTGCTTCACCCTAGACCGCTTGCGCCGCTCCCGCGCTACATACATGGGCAGCATTTCGCCATAGAGCGAGGTGCTGATCGTGCGCTGCTCATCCATCAGGGTATCCAGGTTGAGATGCGCGCCGAACTTCGCGAGAATCGGGCTCAGTTCATCTTTCCTGGCCAGCAGGTCCTGACGTGTCATCTGATAGGCATGCTCGCACACGATGCGTCGTGAATCGAAGCTGAACACGCTGGAGAAGAACAGCTTGGCATCATTGCGTGACGGCTCGAACAGCATGATATTCGCATTGGGATAGTCCTGCTCATGCACCCGCATACCCGACGCCATCCGGGTGTGCACCATCACGCGATAGGACTGAGCAAGAATGTTGGGCAAGCCTCGATTGAGCAGCATATCCGGCTCCATCGTGCCCGACTGCACCGCCGCGTTGACATCGACGGGCACCACAGGATTAATCGCCAGCACAAGCTCTGCACCGGCATCCAGCGCAATTGAAGCGTGCATGCCTTTGCGGATAGTGCCATCTACGTAGTGCCGGCCGTCGATTTCCACTGGCATATAGAGACCGGGCGCTGCAACGCTGGCCTGGACCGCCTTCGAGATAGGGATGTGAGCATAGCCTTTCGATCCGAAACAGACCGACTCGCCACGCTCGATATCGGCAGCGACGAGGTAGAGCGGCCGCTTCAACTTGCGGAAATCATTGGTTCGGCCCAGCAGGCTGTATGAAGCCTGGAGATAGTCGTTCAGACCTTCATTATCGAACAGGCCAGTAGGCAGGGCTTCGGCAAGGATGGTGAGCGCTTCAAGAAAGGACTGATCCTTGGGGTTCTCAAGAAACCGGGAGCAGGCTTTGGTGAACAGCCCGGGAACCGACATCAGCCGCTTGAGATACTCGCGCGTCGCCGGTCGGAAAAATATCTGTGGCTGAAACGGATGCACATCGGCTTCATGCTTGACGAAAATTCGGCACATTTGCGCCGTCGTCATCTGGTTGGCAAGGTTCGCTGCCACGAACGCGCCTGAGCTGGTGCCGACGTAGGTGAACAAATCGTTGAAATCGACGCCCTCGATAGCCTCGTCGAGGGCACGAAGGGCGCCTATCTGATAAATTCCGCCCAGCGGGCCGCCTCCGCCCAGAACCAGAGCAATCTTTTTCCTGGCGCTGTCTTTATTTTGTCCACTCATCCTTCACTCCCTACTGCGCTTCTGTGCCGGACCACTACAGACAGCCGATTCTTCATCCCGTGAACCTTTGTTAATCATTGATACGTTCATGGATAAAGTATAGGTGCAGATTTCGCGCTCTGCCTGAAGCCTTCTACAGAATTCAATCATTTAGCCTTAGTACTTTCATACTAATTTGAGCTTTACGCGGTCGGGAGTGTAAAAATCGTGGACGAAAAGGCCTGTTGATTGGCGAAATTTTCAATGGGATTCAGTACGGGGTGGCCTGGAAAGGTGGTCGAAGCCGATCTCACGTAATGCGAGATCGATAGAAGCCTTGATGACCTGGGGCGAATCCATGGCAAGCAGGCGGGCCAGCAGCGCCTGTGCCCACTCCAGACTGACCGCCCGCAGCACAGACTTGATGCGAAGCAGACTGTTGGCGTTCATCGACAACATGTCGTACCCCATCGCCATCAGCAGGATAGCTCCGCCAGGGTCTCCCGCGAGTTCACCGCAGATACTGACCTTCTTGTCGACAGCGTGGGCGTCCTCGACGATGCGCTTGAGCGCATGCAATACCGCCGGATGAAAGGTATGGTAGAGCGAAGCGACGCGTGGATTGTTACGATCTACCGCCAGTAGATACTGAGTCAGATCGTTGCTGCCGACAGAAATAAAGTCTACCCGCTCGGCAATTTCGCGGACCTGGAAAATTGCCGCAGGCACTTCGATCATCACGCCGAGCGGCGGCAATGCGATGTCGAAGCCTTCTTCCCGAACCTCGTGATACACGCGATACACAAGGTGCATCGCCTCTTCGATTTCGGAAATATTGGAAATCATCGGCAGCATGATTCTCAGATTATTCAGTCCGGCGCTGGCCTTGAGCATGGCTCTGACCTGAACCAGAAAGATCTCTGGATGATCCAGCGTGACGCGAATACCCCGCCAGCCAAGGAAGGGGTTCTCTTCATTGATAGGAAAGTAGGACAGTGACTTGTCGCCGCCAACATCGAGCGTGCGCATGGTTACTGGACCGGGCGAGAACGCCTCGAGCTGTTCGCGATAGGTATCGCGCTGCTCGAGTTCGCTGGGAAAGCGATCGTTGATCATGAATGGCACTTCGGTGCGATAGAGCCCCACCCCTTCAGCCCCCTGATTCAGCGAACGCATCACATCGGTCATCAGACCGGTATTGACCCACAATGGCATCTGATGGCCGTCGACGGTCACACAGGGCTTGTCGCGAATCTGCTCGAGCCCCTTCGACAGGTTGCGCTCTTCTTCCGCGATATTCAGGTAGTAGCTGCGCAACTCGGCCGAAATGTGGCTGTAGAGCTCTCCACTGAAGCCGTCGACGACAACTTCGACGCCCTCGATCCGGTTGATTGGCGTATCGACAGCGCCCATAACGCAGGGCAGTCCCATGGCTCGTGCCAGTATGGCGACGTGCGAATTGCCCGACCCACGGGCCGATACCAGGCCTACAAGCTTGTTCCGTGGCACTTCACCCAGCATCGACGGCGTCAGCTCTTCACTGACCAACACCACCTTGTCGGGATACTTGCGCTCCACCTTTTCCGCGTCCATCTGCAGGCAGGCCAGCAGACGCGTGCCGAGATCCTTGATGTCGACCGCGCGCTCACTGAGATAGGCGTCCTTGATGGCTTCGAAGTGACGCACATACTCGTCGATGACCCGCCGCAAAGCACCCTGCGCCCAGTGCCCTCCGCGAATCATGGTCACCACTTCCCCCGGCAGCGCATTCGAATCGAGCATCCCGAGATAGACGTCGAACAGGGCGCGCTCTTCTGGTCGCAGCTGGTCGCTAAGTCGGCTGTCCACTTTGCGAATGTCTTCACGAACAGTCTCAACCGCGGCAGCGAAGGCAGCCAGCTCCAGCTCAATATCTTCGCAGAGCTTGTCGGGCACAGCGTCCAGATCGGCAGGCGGATAGATGACGGCGCAGTGACCGATCCCCACGCCACCGGAGCCAGCGACACCCTTGATACAAACGTCTCTGGCACGCTCTCCTGAAAAATGGATGCCCGAGAGGATGCCTGTGGCCTCACCATGGGCGATGGTAGCTGCCAGTTGGGCCGAAACGGTTACCAAAAAGGATTCTTCACTCTCGTCAAAGAGCCGCGCTTCCTTCTGCTGCACGACCAGTACGCCCAGATTACGGCGTCGGTGGATAATCGGCACGCCCAGGAAGGCGTTATAGGGATCTTCGCCAATCTCTGGAAAATAACGGAAGCGAGGGTGAGCTGGTGCATTCTGCAGATTAATCGGTTCTTCGCGCACACCCACCAGACCTACCAGGCCCTCAGAGTGACCAAGCGTGACCTTGCCCACTGCACTGGCGTTAAGGCCTTCGGTAGCCATCAGCGTATACCGGTTCTGCACCGGGTCGAGCAGGTAAACAGAACACACTTCGGTGCTCATTGCCTCACGCACACGCCTCACGATGATCTCAAGTGCGGCGCCCAATTCCGGGGCTTTGGAAACCTCCTGTACGATACTCTTCAGCAGGTTAAGCACGACGGTCGGCTGCTCGCTTGACCGCAAGGGTCTCGGTGAGGCGGAGTTCTGCAATCAGCGTAGGCTTCGCACTAGCCTGTAGCGTCCGGTTATGATGCGGCAGCAGCTGGCGAAGTGCGCTACGATAGACCTCCCGTTTGAACATGACGACCTGGCTGAGCGGATACCAATAATTAACCCAGCTCCAGCCGTCGAACTCTGGCTTGGGCGAGCCTGACATTTCAATGGCAGATTCGTCATCAGTGAGGCGGAGCAGGAACCATTTCTGCTTCTGCCCTACGCATACCGGGTGAGAGTTATAACGAATGAGTTTTTTAGGCAGCTTGTAGCGAAGCCAGCCGTCAGTCACACCGAGCACAGTGACACCTGATGGGGAAAGACCGACTTCCTCCTGCAGTTCGCGAAATAGCGCCTGCTCGGCAGTTTCATGAGGTTTGATACCACCCTGTGGAAACTGCCAGGAATTCTGGCCGATGCGTCGTGCCCAGAAGACCCGGCCAGCGTCATTTGTCAGTATGATACCGACATTGGCTCTAAATCCATCTGCGTCAATCACCGGTGCAGAACCTATATGAGTGTGTGAACCATGTGTAGTCTGTTCATACGATGCCAGACAATACGATCTTTGACCAGAGTCCTGGTCTTTTAGAAGTAAAACAGGCTTTTATAAAGAGCCTTAACAGAGGATAGACATGAAATTAGCGCTTTTCGATCTGGACAACACATTGCTGGACGGCGACAGCGATTATCTGTGGGGCGAATACATGTGCGACAACGGCATCGTTGAGCGTGAGGGCTATGCCAAGGGCAATGAGCAATTCCACGAGGACTATCGTGAAGGCCGCCTCGATATTCGTGCGTATCTCCGCTTTGCACTGGAGCCGCTGAGCCGTCATAAGGTGGAAGACCTGCACCGGCACCGCGCTGCCTTCATCGACACCGAAATCCGCCGCCGCATCAGCAATGCCAGTCTGGCTCTGGTGGAAGAGCACCGTCAGGCGGGTGATCAGCTCATCATGATCACCGCCACAAATGATTTCGTTACGAGGCCGATAGCCGACCTTTTTGGCATCGATGTGCTGTTGGCATCGGATGCAGAAATGAAAGACGGGTGCTACACAGGCCAGGCGACGGGCACGCCCTGCTTCCAGGAGGGCAAGTTGAAAAAACTTGAGGCCTGGCTGCGGTCGAAAGGTGTCGAAGACATCGAAGAGCTGTTAAAGACGGCAAGCTTCTACTCCGACTCCCGTAACGACCTGCCATTGCTGGAGCGGGTTGGTCGGCCGGTCTGTGTTAACCCTGATCCTGTACTGCTGGCGGCTGCACAGTCGAAGGCCTGGCCCGTCATCACCCTGGCCTGCTGAGCCAGCGAAGCCGTCAGCTGTCCGCTAGTAGGACTGCAGGACCTGAAAACCGAAGCAGTCAAGATAGTGGGTTTCGGGTACGGCCGGCAGGACCGGATGGTCCGGCCCCTGGGTGCCTGAGTAAAGCTGGCGCAGCAATCGATCGTTCTTCCGCGCAGCCTGGTTGCAAAGCAGTTGCAGTCGCTCCGCGGGCAAATGCATTGAGCAGGAGGCGGACACCAGCACGCCGCCCTCGGCGCTGCTGGCATCCACCAGGCGTAGCGCCAGCTCGTTGATCTTCTGATAGGCCCGCTCACCTGGCGGCACGTCCTTGCGACGTGGAATGAGCGCCGGCGGATCGACAATGACCATGTCGAATTTTTCATTCGCATCGAGCAACTGATGCAGTACAGCTCGGGCATCGCCCTGCAGAAAGTTGACAGCAGCGTCAGCTCCGCCCACAGATGCAGCATTCTCCCTCGCCATTGCCATGGCGGACTCGGAGGCATCAACGAAGGTTACGCTACTGGCGCCTGCATCAAGCATCTGCACGCCCCAACCACCAACGTAGCTGTAGAGGTCGAGCACTCGCTTGCCCTTCGCCAGTTTTCTCGCCCAGTTGCGGTTCTCACGGTGATCATAAAACCAGCCGGTCTTCTGACCGCCCAGTGGGTCACAATACATGGATGTGCCATTCTCGATGACCTGAAGACGCTCTATCGATGGCCCTGACAACTCCACATCACTACTGAGCCCTTCGACTTCCCGCATCTTGCCGTCATTCTTGATGATGACACGCTTGGCGCCCAGTGAGTTATGCAGGCAATCAACGATAACGGCCTTGAACTGATCCATACCGGCGGTTGATATCTGCACGATGAAGCTGTCATCGAAACGGTCGATGACCAGCCCTGGCAAGGCATCGCTGTCGCCGTAGACCATGCGGTAATAGGGCTTCTCGTAGAGACGATCGCGCAAAGAACGGGCCAGCAGCAGTCGTTTCTTGAGTAGCTTCTCCGACAGGAAATTTCCCTCACGCCTGGAGATCACGCGCCCTGCGATCAGGGTATGTGGGTTGATCATCGCCGTGCACACGAACTTGTCCTGGGCATTCAGCACGACCGCCTGTTCACCGCTCTCTATAAGTTTCAGCGGCGTCTTGGCTACATCGATTTCGTTGCTGTAGATCCAGCAGTGACCGTTACGTATCCGACGGTCAGCTTTCGGCAACAATTTTAATACAGGGACATCTTTCATCACGGGCTACACTATTGGCTTGGAAGGAGCAGTCGTTCCGGTTGCTCCTGTGAAAATGACACATGCGTATCGGGCATATGACCATAGAGATGAGTCCAGAGCAGATCGGAAAGGTTCTGCAGGGCATCAAGATTCCTCCTCAACCACAGATCCTTGTCGATATCCAGATGGAGCAGATCATGCCCAATCCTGATATCACGCAAATTGCTCGGCTCATTCGTCGGGACGTCGGACTTGCCGGAACGATTTTGAAGGTGGTCAACTCACCGTTTTATGGCATAAAGAGCCATATTACGTCAATTGAGCAGGCAGTAGCGCTGCTTGGACTGACTTCGGTGGTGAACATCGTTAACGGCATCTCCATCAAGGGCTCAATGTCGGACGCCCAGATCACGGAGCTGACCAAATTCTGGGACACAACCAGCGACGTCGCCTCCATTGCCGCGTCTATCGCCCGCAAGGTCGGCTACCACTCGCCTGACGAGGCCTATCTGCTTGGCCTGTTTCATAACTGTGGCATACCATTGATGATGCTGCGCTACCCAAATTACAAGGATCTGCAGATCCGGTCTTATGCCGACCCGGACAAGCGCATCACCGAATGGGAAAACGAGCAGATCCAGACCAACCACGCTGTGGTGGGCTACTACACCGCCCGTGCCTGGAACCTCCCGCCGGAGCTCTGCCAGATCATTGCCGAGCATCACCGGGTGGATACAGAGTACTTCACGGAAGACTCAGGTCCGCATCAGCGCAAGGCACTGACGGCCATACTCAAGACCGCCGAGCATCTTGCGGGCAACTACCAGAAACTGGGCAACCAGTCTGAAGACCACGAATGGGACAGGATACATGAGGCCGTCCTTGAGCTGCTCGGCCTGAGCAGTTACGACCTGGATGAAATGATCGACAGCCTGGGCGACAGCGGTCTGCTCTGAAGCTTTCCGCTGCCTGCACCCTATTCCGCTTCGATTGCTGCCTCGTAGCCCTCGCTATCGAGCAGCGAATCGAGGTCGGAAGGGTCCTGCAGCTGCATCTTGAAAAACCATCCACTGCCATAAGGGTCTTCATTGACCAGCTCAGGGCTCTCGAGCAACTCTTCGTTGATGGCCGTGACCATCCCGCTGATCGGCGCATAGATATCGGAAGCAGCTTTCACTGACTCAACCACACCAGCTTCCTGGCCCGCAATCAGATCAGCGCCAAGTTCGGGTAGTTCGATGTAAGTAATGTCACCGAGCGCCTTTTGCGCGTGATCGGTTATGCCGACGATGATGGTGACACCATCGTCGTCCAGTTGTGCCCATTCGTGGGTCGCCGCGTAGCGCAGGTCGGAAGGCAGGTCAGACACTGTACAATCTCCTCTTGAAATGGCGCGGGATTCTAGCACGTACCCGAGCTTAGAAAAGCCCTGATTGCGGGAAAGGTACGTTCGAAGGCATCAAAGCGGTGACTCCCACCGGATTGTATCCAGGCAGGACTCTCCCGCAGATCAACAACAGTCTGCGCCGAGTCGAGCGTTTCGTCGTTCATCTGGATCAACAGGAAGAGCCGGCGTGGGCGTGGATCGTTCTGCACGACCATGTCGCGGAGTAGCCTCAAGTCTGCAGTCTGAAGGTCGTAGGTTTCACCGGTATAAGGGTTCGTCTGCTCGCCGAGATAGTTCTCGAATAACAGGTCCGGCCTTAGCGCAGGGTTGATCAGCACAGCTGGCAAGCCGGTTCTTGCGCTTATCAGGCGGGCATAGAAGCCACCGAGAGAGCTGCCGATCAGGCCGGTGACAGGTTGGGAGGTGTCAGCGGCATCTGCAACGAGCGCTTCGATGATTTCTACAACAGTCAGAGGATTGAAGGGTAAGGTTGGCGCGCCGAATTTCACATCACTGTGATTAGCCGCGAGCCAATGCGCCAGAGACTGGGCCTTGGCAGATTTTGCACTGCTGAGAAAGCCATGCAGATACAGCCAGTGCATGAGGCGCTCAGTAGCCCTTGCTATTCATGTCGACGATAAACTCGATGTGGTCTGCACGCTCGACACGGGTCTCAATACGACCATCGGCAAAGAGATCGAACCAGCGATAGCCAGGCGCCTGCTCGCCGACTGCAAAGCTGCCAGACTCAGGTTTGAACTGCACACAGGTCGATGGCGAGGCCAGCATCCTGACATTGTTGCGCAGCTCGTCGATTTCCTGGTGAATGTGGCCCCAGACGATGGCACGAATACGATCGCAGCGATCTGTTACTTCGAAAAAGTCGTCAGCATTTCTGAGCCCAATCTTGTCGAGCCAGCGACTTCTGATGCTGATGGGGTGATGGTGGAGGCAAACAGCGATATTTGGCTGAACCGCGTTATCGAGCTCTGACTGCAGCAGCTGCAGCTCTTCAGCCGCCAGACGGCCATGCACCTTGCCTGGAACAGCGGTATTGAGGAAGATGAACTTCCAGTCGCCGAGCACGAAGGTCTTGCTTTGCAACTCCGGAAAAGGCGCGACTTCAGCCATCATATCAGCATCGTCGTGATTACCCGGAATCCACACGACCGGGCAGCCGAAGCGGGCAATCTGCTGACAGAAATCCGCGTAGGCTTCGCGACTTCGGTCCTGGGTGATGTCACCTGTAGCAATGATGAGATCAGGCTTTGACACCTCCTCATCAACCAGTGCCAGCACGGCATCCAGGCTGTCATGGGTTTTCAGGCCAAGCAGCGTGCCCTCGTGAGTTTCACACAGGTGTGGGTCGCTGATCTGCACGATACGCAGAGGCTTCGCCGTCACAGTGGACGAATGACTATCGCTGATGGTCTGGTCCGGCTGGGTGTTGCCCTCGTCCGGACGCGTCTCGAGCGTCATGGCAGATTATGGTTTCCGTGAATGGGCGCATGGGTAATGCATATCATTGCCGTTTGATTATAGTCAAGGTCCCGCGCAAACAGGAACACCGCCGGTCCCAGGCTGTGGCCTGGTCGACAGTCAGCTACACCAGACATTCGCTTGATCATCGAGCGAGTTCTTGCGATGCCCGTAACGCAGGCAGATCGAGAGCCACTCAGCGAGAAACTTGTTCAGCTGTGACTTTTCATCCGGCAAGTGCATGTTGTCATTAGGATAGTCGTTGAAGCCATCAATGCGTAGGTGCCCCTGCGCGGAAATGACCTCGGCCATAGAGGCATCGTGATAGATTCGAACGAGCATGTGCGGGTCGTTCAGCCAGCGCCCGGCCGCATGCGTCTGTTCGAGCAGTATCGTGTCGGTATAACGGCTGCGCTCGGTGAGGCTGAGCTTGATGACGCCGAGGTAGTGTCCCTCGGCGAATAGCTCGTAATGAAGCGTATCCACCGAATCCAGTTCGGCAGGCCGCAGCTTGCTGAGACGAAGATAATTCGCCTCACAGGTTGCGCCTAGCTCAGCGATGTCAGGTGTATAGCGTTTCTTCAACACGTCCTCTCGGGTTTTGCCTGTGAGAATAAGTGTTCATGATCCCTTGAACTGGCTCAAATTCAGCGAGAGCCATTGCAACGCAATGATTGTGGCCGCGTTTCTGATGCGTCCTTTTGCGAGCAGGTCCATCGCCTCTTCCCGAGGCAGGACCCGTGTGCGAATGTTCTCTGCTTCGCTACCCATACCGAAAACTCCGGCCACCGGCATATCTTCCAGTAGTCCGCAGTAAAGGTTAACGAACTCGTTACTGCCACCCGGACTCGGCAAATACTGGTGAATTGGCACCATTCGCCCGATTTTCAGTCCAGCCTCTTCGAAGGCTTCACGTCGCGCCGACGCTGCAGGGTCTTCGCCCTTTTCGCAGATACCGGCGACAATTTCAAGTAGCCAGGGCGATCCAACATACTGCGCCGCCGCGCCTGACTGCAGACAAGCACCGATGCGAAACTCTTCATTCAGCACAACCGAGTCACTCTCGACATGATATGGCAGCAGCACAGCGACCTGGTCGCGCACGAAGCACTCCCGCCGAATGACTTCGCTCCACGCGCCCCCGGCCGGAGCCGGTGAACCATCCTTCGTGGCGCCGGCTTCATCCGTCAACAACCTGTGCCTCAGACGCAGGCTGCGGATCCTGAAAAAGCCATCGTAGCTCAACTCGTTGTCGAGAATCTGTACGTCTTCGTAACCGAAGGATTCAGCTTTCACGTCAGACCTCTTTGTAGAGCTCGCTGCCGCCATCAAGAAACTCCTTGGACTTCTCCTGCATCGCCGCTTCCAATTCAGCCGAATCGGCGTCATCCATGTCGGCGGCGTAGTCACGAACTTCCTGCGATATCTTCATGCTGCAGAACTTGGGACCACACATCGAACAGAAGTGCGCCACCTTGGCACTGTCCTTGGGAAGTGTCTCGTCGTGGAAGGCCATCGCGGTATCAGGATCGAGCGCAAGATTGAATTGATCCTCCCAGCGGAATTCGAAGCGGGCCTTGCTCAAGGCGTCATCTCGTATCTGAGCCCCCGGGAAGCCCTTGGCCAGATCGGCAGCATGTGCTGCGATCTTGTAGGTTATGAGGCCGTCCTTCACGTCCTGCTTGTCAGGCAAGCCGAGGTGCTCCTTCGGCGTGACATAGCAGAGCATCGCACAGCCGAACCAGCCAATCATGGCCGCACCGATGCCAGAGGTAATATGGTCATACCCAGGCGCGATATCCGTCGTCAGTGGGCCGAGCGTATAGAAGGGCGCCTCTCCGCAGACTTCGAGCTGCTTGTCCATGTTCGCCTTGATCATGTGCATCGGGACGTGACCCGGCCCTTCGATCATGGTCTGAACATCATGCTTCCACGCAATCTTCGTTAGCTCACCCAGCGTTTCGAGCTCACCGAACTGGGCAGCATCATTGGCATCGGCAATGGAGCCAGGACGAAGACCATCGCCCAGGGAGAACGAGATATCGTACGCCTTCATGATTTCGCAGATGTCTTCGAAGTGCGTGTAGAGGAAATTTTCCTTGTGATGTGCCAGGCACCACTTGGCCATGATACTGCCGCCCCTGGAGACAATACCGGTGACCCGCTTGGCCGTCAGTGGCACGTAGCGCAACAGCACGCCAGCATGAATTGTGAAGTAATCGACGCCCTGCTCGGCCTGCTCGATGAGCGTGTCACGATAGAGGTCCCATGTGAGGTCTTCAGCTACGCCGCCAACCTTCTCCAGCGCCTGGTAGATAGGCACGGTACCGATCGGCACTGGCGAGTTCCTGATGACCCATTCCCGCGTTTCATGGATGTTCTTGCCGGTAGAGAGGTCCATGACTGTATCGCCGCCCCAGCGGGTAGACCAGGTCATCTTTTCGACTTCTTCGCTGATGCTCGAGGTCACCGCCGAGTTACCGATGTTCGCGTTGACCTTGGTCAGGAAGTTTCGGCCGATGATCATGGGCTCGAGTTCAGGGTGATTGATGTTTGCCGGGATGATTGCACGCCCTCTGGCAATCTCTGAACGAACAAACTCTGCAGTGATCTCTGCGGGAATGTTTGCATTGAAGGACTGACCAGGATGCTGGGGCGTCAGCAGACCTTTTGCACGAGCCTCCTGCAGGCGCATGTTTTCACGAAGCGCCACATATTCCATTTCCGCCGTGATGAAACCGTTTCGGGCGTAGTGCAGCTGACTCACATTTTTGCCTGGCGTTGCCTTGCGCGGCAAATGCTTGTGCGGAAAACGAATGACTTCGAGCGTGGGGTCGCGCCAGCGTCGTTCGGTGTACTCGGAACTGAACGCTGAACAAGTGGCGCTGTCGGCTCGATCTTCCAGCCAGGTTTCGCGATGTCTGGGCAGACCCGCCGTGATGTTGATATCGGCATTGGTGTCCGTGTACGGACCAGAGGTGTCATACACGTACACAGGCGGGTTTTCTTCGACCCCTCCTTTGGTATGGGTCGGACTGAGTGATATTGCCCTGACTGGCACCCGCAGGCTGCTGCGCACCGCATCCGACTGCTGCCTCACACCAGCTTCGCTACCTGTCGGCTGCCCCTGTTCCAACGCAAGATAGACCTTCTCGCTCGCAGGAAATGACTTCAGTGCTTCCGGGTCGATAACGACATGATCCTTGCGGTTGGCTGGCGCAGCGGCCAGGCTGCCCTCTTTGATATTCATTGCTGGTGTGTCTCCGTATGTCAGTTAGCAGGTGCCAGCCCAATGTATATACTCTGGACAGAATTCGCCATGTCTTTGGCGCCTTATTAAGCTGATTTCAGCTGCCTGGCAGCACTCGCGCCGGCAAAACTTACAGCGTATAGTACGGCCTGCAATCAAGCTTCAAGCAGGTCTCTTCCGCAGATACCTCAAGCTCTCCGTCAAGGAACAAACAATGCGTCTGAACGAGAACACACCACTTTCCGCCGTGCGCCCACGACATCGACAGGCCCTGCTCGTAGCCGGAGCCAGTCTGCTCATCTGCGCGCTGTCTCCGCTGGCATCGGCTATTGGCCTCAACACCGCCTACGAGAAAGCGTTGCAATATGATTCTGAGCTTGCAGCGGCTCAGGCAGGGCGACAGGTCATATCAGAAGACGTCAATCGAAGCCGAGCGCGGCTCCTGCCCCAGCTTGGTGCAACAGCGGGCGCCGACTATACCGATCAGTCAGTGGACGCCGATGGCACGGTGCAGCCGACGACTGTGGTTCCGGGTGGCGATCCCGTCGTTGCACAGGGCGCGGGGCGGACAGGTGACGACAGTTACAAGACCTATAGTGCAGGCGTTTCGGTGAGTCAGGTACTCTACGATGCTTCGGCTTACAACGAGCTCGAGGCGGCTCGCAAGAGTAGCTCGAGAGCTGAACAGGAATACCGTCAAGCGGTATTGACCTTGACCTTCAGCTCGGCCCAGGCCTATTTCAACGTGCTCCGGGCGATTGATGAACTGAGCACTTCGCGCCGTGCCGAAGCAGCCTTCGAGCGCCAATGGGAACAGGCGAGAGAGCGCTTTGACGTCGGTTTGATTGCCATCACTGAGGTCCAGGAGTCGAGAGCCATATTCGATGCTGGCAAGGTCGAGCGCATCAACGCTGAAGGCCAGCTGGATATCGCGCTGGAAGACCTTGAGCGGCTCACCGGTCTGTCGGTGGAAGAAATCAACGTGCTCGCTGAAGACTATCCGATTCTGGACCCCACCAAGGTGCCGGTAAGCGAATGGGAGGCCCTGGCCTATGCCAACAATCCCGAGCTGCTCGCGGCGGCGCTTTCGGTCGATGCCGCAGCAGAACTGCTCAAAGCGCGCAAAGCTGATCTCTACCCTACGATCAATGCCACAGCGTCCTACGGCTATTCCCAGTTCGCCGGCCAGAGTCCAATCGACACAGAAGTGACGCAGGGCGTGGTAGGCCTCAACCTGAACCTGCCGCTGTATCTCGGCGGTGGCGCCCGGGCAGGCATTCGCCAGGCGCACTATCAACACATTCAGGCAGAAGAAATTGGCAGTACAGTGCGGCGTAACGTCCGACTGCAGGTTCGCAGCCTCTACCGCAACCTTCGCACCAACGTAGAAGCGATACAGGCCCGCCAGCAGCAGATCATATCCAGCGAGAGTGCTCTCGAAGCGACGCGTGCGGGTTATGACGTGGGCACCAGGAATGTGGTCGAGGTGCTACAGGCAGAGAGCGCGTATTATCAGGCCTTGTCAGATTTTGCGAATGCCAGGTATGACTACATCATCAATTCGCTATCTCTGCTGCGAGCCGCAGGCAAGCTTGGCGAAGACGATATCATGCAGCTGAATCAATGGCTGAATCGACCGGTGCAGATCAGCTCGCTGTAGCTTGGGATGATGAGCGTAGGCCAGGTAGGAGACGCTCGTACACCCGCTTTACGGCGCCCCTGTTCCTCTCCACGAAGGCTTGCCCTTTCTCCCCGGTGAGTCGAGCCCGCTCCGGATTCTGAGCGTATGACTCAATGGCGGTCTGTAGCGTCTTGCTGCTGACCGTGATCAACGCCCCAGCACCGCTCAACTGGGTGCAAATGTCCGCAAAGTTGAACTGGCTCTCCCCCATCATGACCGCCTTGCCCAATGCAGCCGGCTCCAGCGGGTTATGGCCGCCATTGTCGACCAGGCTTCCGCCCACGAAGGCGAGATGACCAGCCTCGTAGAAGTACAATAGTTCTCCCATACTATCGACCAGCAACACGTCCACCGACTTCACAGCACCTCGCTGAGCTGGCAATAGGCTTCGCCTGATGTAACGCAGCCCGCTTCGCTCGAGCAGATCGTCGACGCGATCAAAGCGGTCGGGGTGACGCGGCACGAGGATGAGCAGCGCGTCGGGATGCGTTTTCAGAAGACCTGCGTGCGCCTCTATTACTACCTGTTCCTCGCCCTCGTGCGTGCTGGCTGCGACCCAGACGAAGCGCTCGGTCGCTATTTCCTCAGCGACCAGGCCTCGCAGGTGCTCGTCGTCCAGTGTGATCGACTGGTCGAACTTGATGCTGCCAGTGACGGACAGACTGTCGGCTCGCACGCCCAGCGCCACCAAGCGGTCGGCGTCGGCCTGGGCTTGAGCACAGATATGGGTAAAAGTCTGGAAGGCTGGCGCCGCGAGTCCTCGGACCCGCTCATAACCTCTGGCGGAGCGCGCCGAGAGCCGTGCGTTGATGAGGTAGCTGGGCACGTCACAGGCGCGGCATATCGCCAGCCAATTCGGCCACACTTCAGTCTCCATCACCAACAGGGCTTTGGGTTGAGTCTCCTTGATGAAGCGCCTGATACTGCCAGGGAGGTCGAAGGGTGCGTAACTATGGAACAGCCGGCCCGGCTGCCCATCTTTTACGAGATAGGCATCGAACAGCTTACGAACCTGGGCTGCACCAGTTGGCGTAGTAGTCGTCATGACTATGGCGAGTGATGCGTCGTCGGCGAGCAGGGTTCTGACAAGTACTTCAGCGGCCTGGGTTTCACCCACTGAAACCGCATGCACCCAGACCACCGTATCGCCAAGCAGCATAGGTGGCCGGTTTACAAAGCCGAAGCGCTCCCGCCATCGTGAACGATAGGCAGGTTGCGCCCGACCACGCCACCACAGCCGCAGCAGCATGAAGGGTGAGAGCAGGCGAAATAGCTGTGTGTAGGCCAGTCGCAGCCACCTGCCTTCGGCCGTGCGCCCACCGGCCTTGCCTGACGAACTCACGAAAGCCTGCCTGGCCTAACCATTCTCCAGCAGGTTTCGCAGGTCGATGATGGCCGCGTTGGCACGTGAAATATAGGAGGCCATCGCCAGCGAGTGGTTGGCAAAAACACCGAAACCGCCACCATTCAGGATCATCGGACTCCAGACTGTGGCCTGCGTGGCCTCGAGCTCAACCACGATCTGTGCGAGGCTCACCCGTGCGTTCTTGCTGCCAAGGATGCTCTCGAAATCCTTCTCGACCGCTTTCAGCAGATGGATCAGGGCGTAGGCCGTGCCGCGAGCCTGATAGAACACGTCATCGATTTCAGTAAAGCTGGTCTTGATGCGCTGACTTTCCGGTTGCTCGGGCAGTCCATCCGCGCCAAGCCTGGCCCCAGCATCCATATCGAACTGCTCCTTGCCAACACTTTCACTGAGACGCTGGGACAGACTGCCGAGCCGGGTGCCCACATCCTGCAGCCAGGACTGAAGATTATCTGCCCGCGCGTAGAACTGCGCCTGTTTGTCGTTCGGATTGGCAAGACGCTGCAGATAGCTGCGCATGGCCTTGATACCCTTCTCATACTCCGATTCCGTTGACGGCAGAATCCAAGCGTCGTTATTGAAGTGGAAGGCTGGCTCGGCAATGACCAGGGACCGGTCTTCAGTAGATTGGCTCTGCGACCGGCTAATCTCTCTTCTCAGAGCTCTGGTGAGATCACGCACCTGCACCAGCACGCCAAATTCCCAGTTCGACATGTTATCCATCCACACCCCAGGTGGTAGGACGTCGTTGGAAACATATCCACCTGGCTTGTTGAGCAAGGTATCCATGAGACGGATCATGGTGGCTGTGGTGACATAACCGGTAACCTGCTTATGGCCCTGGGCTTCCGCCAGCTCTGTGCTGTTCTCAGTGACGTTGAAACTATCCGGCTCAGAACTCCACCAGATGCCAAGCACGATCACTATCAGAAAATAGATCAGCAGCACTGCCAGGAGCGTCTTGACTATCCTGGCGCTACCGCCGAGCGCATCTTCCATATCCTGTCCGCGTTCGACCAGGAAGTTACGTGTTTTTCTGAGCATAGTTGTGTCCAGTGAAGCCTGTGAAGAAGAGTCAGCAGGGGCCAGAGGCCTGCGCCTGCCAAGGCTACTTCATCAGCGTAAAGATTTCACCACCTCCGGCAGGCGGTTTTGGGCTTGTCCAAACAGCCACACCGCGCGGTTTCGCTTGAACTGTGCTGACAAGATCGGCAAACTTGCTCACATCTCACCCATAACAAGAGCGCAAGCAGCAGACCCCTCCATGGCAAATGTTCTTGTACTGCAAGGCCCGAACCTCAATCTTCTCGGCTCACGCGAACCCGGTCTCTATGGCTCGGTCACCCTCGATGATATTTCCAGCATGCTCGACGAACATGCCGCGCAACTCAATGAAGATAACGATGAGTTCGAACTGAGCCTCGAGCACTTTCAGAGCAACTCCGAATCCGAGCTCATCGACAGGATCCATAACGCCGGGAAGGATGGGATCGTTTTCGCCTTGTTCAATCCGGCGGCCTTTACCCATACCAGCGTCGCACTTCGTGACGCCTTATTGGGGGCGGCATTGCCATTTATCGAGATACATATCTCCAACGTACACGCCCGTGAACCCTTCCGCAGGCACTCGTATTTCTCGGATATCGCGAGCGGCGTCATCAGCGGCCTCGGCGCACACGGGTATATACTCGCTCTGGATGCTGCCCATCATTGGCTTGGCAGGAATCAGAGTGATAACGAGACGAGCGGTGAGGGGCAGTGAGCCAGTTCCGCCATCGACATGCCTTCACGCCCCGGAAACATCATTCTTTCAGGTAAATAAATCATGGACATCCGGAAAGTCAAAAAGATCATCGAGCTCATCGAGCAATCGGATATTTCAGAAATCGAAATAAAGGAAGGCGAAGAGTCGGTACGCATCATACGCGGGTATGGGAGACAGCCGGCTATACATTATGCCCCGCCCCCCGCGCCTGTTCACACCGATCAGGCAGCCCAGCCACACACCGAAACTGCAGCGCCGCTCAAGGCCGATGATGTCGTGACCTCTCCAATGGTCGGCACCTTCTACCGCGCCTCATCACCGACCGCCAAGCCTTTTGTCGAAGTTGGCCAGGAGATCAGGGTTGGGGACATCATCTGCATCGTTGAAGCCATGAAGATGATGAACCAGATAGAAGCCGACAAGGCCGGCACCATTACTGCCATCCACGTCGAGAATGGCGAGCCGGTCGAGTTCGATCAGCCACTGTTCTCAATCGGCTAGAAAGGAAACTGCCTTGAGTCGCTCAGGAAAAATCAAGAAGGTTCTCATTGCCAACCGCGGCGAAATTGCGCTTCGCATACTGCGGGCCTGTAAGGAGCTTGGCATCCAGACCGTAGCCGTACACTCAAAGGTCGACCGCGACCTGATGCATGTCAGGCTGGCTGACGAGTCAGTCTGTATCGGCCCCAATCCCGCTGCGCTCAGCTACCTCAACATTCCCGCGATCATCAGTGCGGCAGAAGTGACGGATACGGTAGCCATCCATCCTGGCTATGGCTTTCTGTCTGAAAATGCGGATTTCGCGGAGCAGGTAGAAAAGAGCGGGTTCATTTTCATAGGCCCCACCGCTGAAACCATACGCCTCATGGGCAACAAGGTGTCGGCAAAGCAGGCCATGAAAGCGGCGGGCGTACCCACCGTACCTGGCTCTGAAGGCGCCATCACCGACGACACCAAGCTTACCCTCGAGACCGCGCGGGAAATCGGCTACCCGGTGCTGATCAAAGCGGCTTCGGGCGGCGGCGGTCGTGGCATGCAGGTCGTGTACTCCGAAGCTGCGCTGCTCAATGCCGTTCAGGTCACGCAGTCAGAGGCAAATGCAGCATTCGGTGATCCTACTGTCTATCTTGAGAAGTTCCTCGACTCGCCCCGCCACATCGAGGTGCAGGTGTTGGCGGACGGCCAGGGCAATGCCATTCATCTCTGGGACCGCGATTGTTCACTTCAGCGCAGACACCAGAAAGTACTCGAAGAAGCGCCAGCCATCAACGTCGACCCGGACGCGCGTGCAGCTGTTCTGGCGGCTTGTGTCAAAGCCTGCAAGGACATCAACTATCGTGGCGCCGGCACCTTTGAGTTCCTCTACCAGAACGGCGAGTATTTCTTCATAGAAATGAATACTCGCGTACAGGTCGAGCATCCGGTTACGGAAATGATAACCGGTATCGATATTGTGAAGGCCCAGCTGTCGATTGCCAGCGGCGAACCACTCTCCATTCGCCAGGAGGATGTCCTCGCGCGAGGTCACGCTGTCGAGTGCCGGATAAATGCTGAAGATCCTGTGCGTTTCGTGCCCAGTCCCGGTGAAATCAAGTATTACCATGCCCCTGGCGGTAACGGCGTCCGTGTCGATTCACACATTTACAGCGGCTATCGTGTGCCCCCCTATTACGACTCGCTGATCGGCAAGATCATCTGCTGGGGCAGCACTCGCGAAAACGCCCTGAATCGAAGTCGGAATGCGCTTGACGAGATGGTTATCGAAGGCATCCAGACCAACCTGCCACTGCATCGCCGGCTGGTAAGTGACAGCGGAGTCCGTCGTATGGACATCAATATTCACTATCTCGAAAAATTGCTGAAGGCCTAGAGCTCCAATGCCTGAACATGCTCAGAATCCGGCGAAGTGGCTACAAATCAGCCTCGACTGCACACCAGCGGATGTAGACCCCCTCGAAGATGCCCTGCTCGAAGCTGGCGCAGTCTCAGTGACCCTTGGTGACGCCGCAGACCAGCCGTTACTGGAACCCGGGCCAGGTGAAACACCATTGTGGGAGGCGCTGACCGTGACTGCGCTGTTCGACCTTGCCGATAGCGGTGCGGCAGCCGAAGCGGTTGTTGCCAGTGTTCGTGAAACCGTCGGCCGCCTGGGTGATGCTTCAGAACGTCTACTCGGCACGCTCAATGCGGAAGAGCTTCCCGACGAGGTTTGGGAGCGCTCCTGGATGAGTCATTTCAAAGCCATGCCCTTCGGCAAACGCCTCTGGGTTGTGCCGTCCTGGGACACGACAAGCCGCGAAGATGCCATCGAACTGCGGCTCGACCCGGGCCTCGCCTTCGGGACTGGCACACATCCAACCACGGCTATGTGCCTCAGCTTTCTTGACACATTTTTCACAGCCGAGCAATACAGTGACTTTTGCGCAAGGCCTCCGACCGTAATCGATTTTGGCTGCGGCTCAGGCATACTCGGTATTGCAGCACTGCTGCTGGGGGCAGCATCGGCCCTGGCCGTGGATATCGATCCACAGGCGCTGATAGCTACACGTGAGAATGCCAGACTGAATGCGGTGGATGAGCGACTGCACTGCGTCGACATTCCCGAGCTTGCCGGACGCGAAGCCGACCTCGTAGTCGCCAACATACTCGCTGGACCGCTCATCGAGCTGGCCAGCAAGCTCGCTGGCATGGTACGGCCTGGCGCCCACCTCGTCCTGTCAGGCGTGCTTGCCGACCAGGCAGGAAAGGTCCAGCAGGCTTACCGAGAGCATGGTATTGAATTGCAGTGTAACATGCAGGAAGATTGGTGCTGCCTGCACGGACGCAGAAACATCCCCAGCTCACCAATGCCGCCATTGTCATAGGTATCATCATTTGCTCACCCAGTGCCCCCATTGCGACGCCACTTTCAAGGTTACCGAAAAGCAGCTCGAACTTGCTGCTGGCAAGGTCCGTTGTGGCGCCTGCATGCAGGTGTTCCAAGCCGATGATAACCTTGTGGAAGTGCAGGATGCCGCTGAGGTCCCGCAGGATGATTCCGAAGTCTTTGTCGATGGCGACGATGACGAGCTGATCCAGGACGGCGAGGATGATTTCGAGCACAGTTATGGCAAGCGGCGCTCGGCACACACGCCGGCAGGCACCGACAACTACTCCGACGCCTTTGTCGACGACACCTACAGATACGCCCACGTAGACGCGTCCGAGCACGACGAAGAACTGGTCACTGCCGCTGACGAAGCCTGGGCCGAAGATCTTCTGAAGGAAAGCGCATCGAGTACAAGCAAGTCGCGCAGCGACTCCAGTGACAGGGGTTCTGCTACTTTGGCACCAACGGCAGATCAGTATGCCGGCTATGGGGCTGATGCCAATTTTGGCCAGCGTAATAACTTCGATCAGCTCCGAGCAGAGCGGCTCGATTACCGCCAAGGACGGTCAACTGCTGGCGTCGATTATCGTACTTTCTGGCTATCGATTGGCGGTGTGCTGCTGGCCACGATATTGGCTCTCCTGCTGCTTGCGCAGCTCGCCTGGCTGCATTTTGACAAGCTGGCTCAACGCTTTCCGGAACTCATCCCATACTATCAGACCTACTGTGACCTCGCAGGCTGTGAGCTGCCCTCACTCTACGAGCTGGACGATATTCACAGCCAGGATCTCGTCGTTCGGGCACATCCCGTGCAGAAGAATGCATTGGTTGTAGATAGCATCATCGTCAACAAGGCTGATGTTCCACAGCCCTATCCCGACATTCAGCTCGAATTTTCCGACGTAAACGACCGGATCATTGCCAGGCGTCGATTCACGCCAGACGAGTACTTCCCCAACCGTCCTCCTGAAAACACATTCATGGCGCCTGAAGCGCCCTTGAAAATCGTCCTGGAGATCCATGATCCAGGTCCGGCAGCGGTTAACTATCGCCTTGATTTTCAACCTTCTGCAGCATACGAACGCCTCAATCAGCCGAAATCTGAGGGCTGAGCCCGTTCAACGCGCCTGTCAAGCTGCTATGTCTCAGATTTGATGAATAAATGTCCTATTCTGCTCTTTAACAGAACCAGAGACATGAGTATCATAGCCATCCTCCCTAACCGCTCAATAATTGAACGCCATGTTGATAGGTCAGCATCGAATCGATCCACCACTCGTCGTCGCCCCCATGGCGGGCGTCACCGACCGGCCGTTCCGAAAGATCTGTCGCCAAATGGGTGCAGGCCTGGCCGTTTCGGAAATGCTGGGCAGCAATCCGGCCTTCAGGGATACCGCAAAAACGCATAGACGTCGTAATCACGACGGCGAAAGCGGACCTATATCGGTGCAGATTGCCGGCGCTGATCCCGGCTATATGGCAGATGCAGCCCGCGACAACGTCGCTCACGGCGCGCAGATCATCGACATCAACATGGGATGCCCGGCAAAGAAGGTCTGCAACAAGGCGGCTGGTTCAGCACTCATGCGTGACGAAGCGCTGGTAGCGGCAATACTCGAGGCTGTCGTCGCAGCTGTCGATGTACCGGTCACGCTGAAGATTCGCACCGGCTGGTCGCCCGAAACACGCAACGCGCTTGCCATCGCCCGCATTGCCGAGAGCGCGGGCATCCAGGCCCTTACCATTCACGGCAGGACCCGTCAGGACCGTTTCAAGGGCAATGCCGAATACGACACGATTGCCGAGGTCAAACAGGCTATCGGTATCCCGGTCATCGCCAACGGGGATATCGACTCCGTCGAAAAAGCTCTGGCCATCAAGCACTACACGGGCGCAGATGCGCTGATGATCGGTCGTGCCGCCCAGGGACAGCCCTGGCTTTTCGGCGCGCTCGCCATTGCCTTGAAGGCGACAGAGCAGACCGCTGATGCTGCAAGCACTCGTCCGGATCGGACCGAGCTTGGCCGGCTGGTTTATCGACATGTGGACGAGCTTCACCAATTCTACGGCGTAGCAAACGGCGTCAAAATCGTTCGCAAGCATGTTGGCTGGTATCTTGATCACTGCGGCATCGAGCTCGAATCGGTGAAGCAGTTCAGGAGCCTTTTCAATACTCTGCAGGATAGTCAATCACAGTTGATGCACATCCTTGCGTTTTTCAATGAGCAACCCGTCAGTATGCCGCCGGTTCCCTGTGCCGGTGCTGACACAGGCGCCACAAGCACCTTACTGAGCAAACCTAGCAAGAACGACCAAAAGACCCATAACAAACCGCATAACTATAAGGAAAATGCCGCATGAATACGGAAACTCTCGCGTCCTCCACAACTGAATCACTAGCCGACACAGGCCGTCCCAGCTGTCAGCTGTACGTGGATCAGAAAGATAAGCCAGGCACCCTCAGAGACAGTGTCGACCAGTCGCTGGCACGTTACTTCGGTCAGCTCGATGGCCTTGAAGTCAGAGACATCTACAATATGGTCCTGTCGGAAGTCGAAGCGCCCCTGATGGAGCAGACGCTGCGATTTACCAGGAACAACCAGACCAGGGCCGCAGAAATACTTGGCCTCAACCGCGGTACGCTGCGCAAGAAGCTGAAGCAGTACGGCCTGCTCTAGCGCAGGACGAATTTCCTCTGGACATGATGTCCGGTAAACCTCAATTTTTGTAATGGGAAGAGTTCATGAGTGCAGTTGGCTCAATCGAGGTCAGACGGGCGCTGATCAGCGTTTCTGATAAGACGGGCATTGTCGAATTTGCCAACGCGCTCGCCGCGATCGGCATCGAGATCATTTCTACCGGTGGGACGTATCGTCTGCTGCAGGAGAACAAAATTTCGGTGACGGAAGTCTCGGAGTACACCGGCTTTCCTGAAATGATGGATGGCCGGCTCAAGACCCTGCACCCGAAGGTGCACGGCGGTATTCTCGGTCGTCGTGGCGAGGACGATGAAGTCATGCGGGACCACGGTATCCTGCCGATCGATCTCGTCATCGTGAACCTGTATCCCTTCAAGGATACTGTGAGCCGACCTGACTGCTCCATAGAGACCGCAATCGAGAATATCGATATTGGTGGCCCCACGATGGTCAGGGCGGCAGCAAAGAACTACGCCCATACCTGCGTGGTCGTCGACCCACGCGACTACAACGGTGTCCTGGCCGATATTCGACGCGACAAAGGCTGGCTCAGCGCGCATCTGCGCTTCAGTTTGGCGGCAAAGGCTTTTGCCCATACCGCAGAATATGATGGTCTGATTTCCAATTACCTCGGTGCGATCGTCACTGCCAACGAGCAGATCGAGGATGCGGACAACAATGATCTGAATCTTCGCTCGATCCGGGAAGTAGGCAAACGCGTGTTTCCCCGCACCCATAGCATGCAATTCGTGAAGAAGCAGGATCTCCGCCACGGTGAGAACCCGCATCAGGAAGGTGCGTTCTATATCGAGGCTGACAATACCGAGCCCGGTGTCGCGACCTCTGTGCAGCTGCAGGGCAAGGCGCTTTCATTCAACAACATTGCCGATACCGACGCTGCACTGGAATGCGTCAAGCCTTACGCCGACCCGGCCTGCGTGATCGTGAAGCACGCCAATCCCTGCGGTGTTGCGCTAGGCGCAGACCTCCTGCAGGCCTACGACCTCGCTTACCAGACAGATCCGACCTCGGCCTTTGGCGGCATCATTGCCTTCAATCGTGAAGTAGAGTCAGACACTGCTCGCGAAATCCTCGACCGCCAGTTCGTCGAAGTGGTTGTTGCGCCATCCTTCAGCGAAGATGCCCTCAAGACCTTCGCTCGCAAGCCCAATATTCGAGTGTTGTCGTGTGGCGACCTCGTCAACGTGCGTCAGACGGCGCTCGATTACAAGCGGGTTACTGGCGGTCTGCTCATTCAGGATCGCGACCTCGGCATTGTAAGTGAAGAGGACGTTCGCACGGTGACGAAACGGGAGCCGACCGAACAGGAAATGGACGACATGCTGTTTGCCTGGGAGGTGGCGAAATTCGTCAAGTCCAATGCCATCGTGTATGCCCGACAGCGCCGCACCATCGGTATCGGAGCGGGCCAGATGAGTCGCGTCTACAGCGCCAAGATCGCCAACATCAAGGCCGGCGATGAAGGCCTGAAGATAGCGGGATCTGTCATGGCGTCTGATGCCTTCTTCCCCTTCAAGGACGGTATCGAAGCCGCGGCAAGGGTTGGCATAACCGCGATCATCCAGCCGGGGGGCTCGATTCGCGATGATGAAGTCATCGCTGCGGCTGATGCCCACGATATTGCCATGGTATTCACCGGCATGCGCCACTTCCGACACTAGTCGAACGGCGCAACTCACGACGCCGCCTGTTCAGCATGACTAGGCGGCCAAGTACAGGATTCATAATGAAAGCTCTAGTCATAGGCTCTGGTGGACGCGAACATGCCCTGGCGTGGAAACTGATGCAGAGCAAGCGTGTGGACGCGGTGCTGGTCGCGCCAGGCAATGCCGGTACTGCACTCGAGCCGGGCGTCAGCAATGTGGCGCTGGATATTCTCGACTTCGCTGGTATCGAGGCACTGGTAAAAGCCGAGGCGATCGATTTTATAGTCGTCGGCCCAGAGGCGCCTTTGGTTGCCGGTATAGTCGACTATTTCCGCGCTCGTCAGGTGCCAATCTTCGGCCCCTCGCAAGCCGCTGCGCAACTCGAAGGCTCCAAGGCCTTTACGAAGCATTTTCTGGCTCGCCACGGTATTCCCACAGCGGCCTACGAGACCTTCACCAGCCCTGATGAAGCCATCGCCTATATTCGCCAGCAAGGCTCGCCGATTGTGGTGAAAGCGGATGGTCTGGCGGCTGGCAAAGGCGTGATCGTGGCGGAGACGGTGGATCAGGCTGAGGCAGCTGTCCGTGACATGCTCGAGGGCAACAGCTTCGGCGACGCCGGTCACCGTGTCGTTATCGAGGACTGCCTGGTTGGCGAAGAAGCCAGCTTTATCGTTATGGTTGATGGCCACAATATCGTGGCGATGGCATCCAGCCAGGACCATAAGCGCATTGGCGATGCGGACACCGGCCTCAATACCGGCGGCATGGGCGCCTATTCCCCTGCTCCAGTGGTCACACCGGCGATTCATGAGCGCATCATGGCCGAGGTGATCGAACCCACGGTGCAGGGTATGACAGCCGATGGCATTCCTTACACCGGCTTCCTCTATGCTGGCCTGATGATCGCAGCTGACGGCACACCGAACGTGATCGAATTCAATTGCCGCTTTGGCGACCCTGAAACGCAGCCGGTGCTGATGCGTCTGAAGAGCGACTTTGCTGAACTCATACTGGCTGGTATCGAGCAGCGCCTCGACGAAGTCAGCTGTGAATGGGTCGACGCATCGGCGCTTGGCGTGGTGCTTGCCGCAGGCGGATATCCTGAGGCCTACGACAAGGGCAAGGTCATTAAAGGCCTGGATGCCCAGGGTGATGTGACTGCTGCGACGCTCGGCTTACCGGCAGGCTCCCTGAAGGTATTCCATGCGGGCACCAGCAGTAAGCCTGATGAATCCGACACGCTCGCCACGAACGGTGGTCGTGTGCTGTGCGTGACGGCTTTGGGAGATAGTGTTGCTGATGCCCAGGCTCGAGCTTACGCGGGCGTGGAACGGATCAACTGGGATGGCATGTATTGCCGGCGCGATATCGGTTATCGGGCAGTCGCAAGAGAACAGGGCAAGGGCTGAGCTGCATTAGCCTTCTGGCAGCGCGTTACCGCGCGCCGGGTGGCGGCGTGACTGGCAAGGCTTCCACCGAAGGCCCGTCAGGCACTGGCACGCCGTACAAGGACCAAAAACGCTGGCTGTCGAAGCCCTGCATTCGTTTGTTGTTGACTATAAAGAACGGCGTGCCCCGGCCCCCAAGTTTCTCGAAATAGCGATGTGCCGTCTGCGACTCACTGATGTTGTATTCACGGTAGGGAACCTGCCGCGAGTCCAGATAACGTTTGGCCACTTCGCAAGCCGCACAGTAGGTCTGGCTGAAGAGTGTAATTTCGCCCGCCTCAGACTCGGCCCGACTTGCGGAAGCCAACCACAGGCTCAACACAAGTATTAGCACAATTCGGATCAAGCTCACCCCCGGTAGTTCGTCTTGGCATTCAGGATACAGCACATGCTCGCATACTGGCAGGAATTCATGATGGTCGCGGTGGCCCATCTGCTGGCCGTTATCAGTCCCGGCCCCGACCTTATGCTGGTCATTCGTCAGAGCCTCGTAGCTGGCAAGGCAACAGCAATTGCCAGTAGCGTTGGCATCGGTCTAGGGATCTTGGTTCACGTAGCCTATTCGCTGCTCGGCCTTGCCGTCATCATGCATCAATCAGCCTGGCTGTTTGACCTCGTCAGAATCTGCGGCGCGGCTTATCTGGTATACCTCGGCTTGCAATGCCTGCGTAGTGCCTTCTCCAGCAAGGCTGCGAATAGCGAGCCGCAGCGCACCGGTGGCACCGATCCGTCGAGCGGGTCCGTCGTGGGCCCTGATTCTGCCTCCAAACCTCGTCAGCCTGTTTCTCGCCCCCTCTGGACCGGCTTCCTCACCAACGTCTTGAACCCGAAGGCTACGCTCTTCTTCTTCGCCCTGTTTTCAGTGGTCATCGATCCGGGCACACCCAAGGCCATACAGCTTGCCTATGGCATCTACATGAGCCTGGCGACGATGGGGTGGTTCGCATTCGTTAGCCTGCTGCTTTCCACCTCAGCCGTCCGCAGTCGCTTTATCCAGTCACTCAAGTGGGTGGATGCTGTGATGGGCGGTGTACTGATCGCCTTTGGCTCACGCCTGCTGTTTTTTACCGAGGCCCGCTAGCAGCAGATCCTTCGCGGCATTTAACCGAGCGGCCTCTTCATGGCTGCCGCCGTGGTCGGGATGCGCGGCCTGCATCAGGCGTCGATGCGCTGAAACGATGGTCGCCTTGTCCGGGTTGCCTGACAGCCCAAGCGTTTCGAGCGCTTCACGGCGGGCCTGCTCAGCGCCCTGACGCGTTCCTCCACATGGTCCGGAGCGGCTGTGTCGGCCAGCACCACCATCCCTGTCTAGGCGCCCACCAAAGAGGGTCCGCAAACGCTCGATGAGTTGCGATTTCTGCTGTGGGAAGACTCGCCCCAGCAGTGTCAGCAGCAACGGCAGTCGCCTGATCAGTGGTATGAGGCCAGCCATGAGCGGCGCAAGGAACTGGAACCGCCCATGAGCCACCATGTAGACCAGTAAACCAAGAATCGTCACACCTACGCCAACGAGTAGCAGGCGCTCGCGAGGCGAACCGCTGACCGTGAGCACGCGCTTCATGAAAAAGTAGAATCCGATAGCTACTATCAGAAAAATGAGCGTCTGCATGTCGTTCCCGGAAGATGGATTGTACTCAACAGAACAAGCCCTAATCAGGCGCCAGATGGGGCCGCTCGGCTGTTTAGTTACGCGCTGGATTGAATTACACTCGCTGCACAGCTGTCAAATCAGCGCTCCAGCATTCAATCACAGTCGAGGTTGCATTGATCGTTTACCAGGGCCACGAAGGCGCATACTCCCATCTCGCCTGCAAGCACGTCTTCCCCGAGAAAAACGCACGGGCCTGTGCCTCGTTTCACAAGGCCATGCTGGAAGTGGAAGCGGGTACTGCGGAGCTGGCGATGATCCCGGTCGACAACTCCACTGCCGGACGTGTCGAGGAAATCTACCGTCTGATTCCGGAGATGAGCCTTCACATCGTTGCTGAGCACTTCGAGGCGGTCAATCATTGCCTTGTGGGTTTGCCAGGCACGGCGCTTGAGCAGATCAAGGTGGTGCACTCACATCCGCAGGCGCTTGCACAGTGCAAGGACAATATCACCCGTCTTGGTATGCAGGCCCAGGCCAAGCTGGACACGGCCGGAGCGGCGCTGGAAATCAGTCAGATGGCGGATCCGACTCACGCGGCAATTTCGTCACGTCTGGCTGCGGAACTCTACGGGCTGAGCATCATTCAGGAAAATTTCCAGGACAAGGCAGGCAACACTACCCGCTTTATCATCCTGTCCCATGAAGAGCAGATTCCGCCGATGGAGCCCGGCGTCGATTACATCACATCGCTACTCTTCAAGGTCAGAAACATTCCGGCTTCGCTGTACAAGGCGCTGGGCGGATTCGCGACCAACGGCGTGAACCTTGTCAAACTGGAAAGTTACATGCCCGGGGGCAGCCTCAATGCCACGCAGTTTCATGTTGATATCGAAGGCCACGTGCACTCTGAATCGCTCAAGCTTGCGATCGAGGAACTGACCTTCTTCGTCGATGAGGTTCGCGTATTGGGCACCTACCGCTCGCATCCTTTTCGAAGCAGCAATGTGCACCGGATGACCGCCGAGGCATAAAATTCTGATTGGAGCCAGAGGCGCCATCGGACGCCTGGCCAGGGATCAGGCAGGGCGGCGTCCGACGAGGTTATCCATTGGCGATGACGCACTAGCGTGAGCCTTGCGTGGCATTCGTCCCGCAAGGTAGGCCAGCCGGCCGCTTTCAACGGCCAGTCGCATTGCCCTGGCCATCATGACTGGGTCATCAGCGAGTGCAATGGCGGTGTTCATCAGCACACCATCGCAGCCCAACTCCATTGCCACCGCAGCCTCGGACGCTGTACCAACGCCGGCGTCCACAAGCACAGGCACACTCAGCTCTTCCAGAATCATCGCAATATTGTAGGGATTCTGTAGCCCAAGCCCCGAGCCGATTGGCGCACCCAGCGGCATCACAGCCTTGCAGCCGATCGCTTCCAGCTGCCGTGCGACGATGGGATCGTCACTGGTATAGACCATGACTTCGAAACCGTCCTGCACCAGTACTTCTGCTGCCTTGAGGGTCTCTACGACGTCAGGATACAGCGTCTTGTGCTCACTCAGGACTTCCAGCTTCACCAGGTTCCAGCCATCCAGCAGCTCACGGGCGAGACGACAGGTTCGAACAGCCTCTTTGGCAGTATGACAGCCGGCCGTGTTCGGCAGGATGGTGTACTTGTCCGGCGGCAGGAAGTCGAGCAGATTGGGCTCGTCGGGATTCTGGCCGATGTTTGTGCGGCGTATTGCGACAGTCACGATTTCAGCACCACTGGCCTCTATTGCCAGCTGGGTCTGCTCGAAATCCCTATATTTGCCGGTACCAACCAGCAGACGTGACTTGAATGTATGCGAGCCTACCGTGAAGCGATCGGCTTCACCCGCTCCAGGTCTTACTATTGACACTGATTAACCTCCACCTATGGCATGAACGATCTCGAGCTGATCACCAGTTGCCAGTCGCGTCTGCGCATAACTGGATTTGGGTACGATTTCTTCGTTGAGTTCGACTGCGATCCGGCGGCCAGTCAACTTCAGCTCGGCAAGCAGGTCGGCCACACTGGCGTCCGCCGGCATACTGCACGACTCGCCGTTGACACTGATTTCAAGCGGCTTCATTTCAAAGGTACCTGCTCCATGGGCGCCGAGACCTCGATGGCGACGTGATCGTTATTGTCTGTGATCGTATCGATATTCACGGCTTTCATGTGGCCACCCCACACATAGCCAGCGTCGAGCGCGATAGCATAGGTCGAAGCCGCTTCGCCTTCGAGAGCGGCCCAGTGACCGAACAGGATGCGAACCTTGTCGGGCCGTGGATATACAAACCATGGCTTCAAGTTCGAGGGCGCCGAGTCGACGTCTTCCTTGAGGTTCAGGTCCATCCTGAAGTCAGAATCGATGAAGCGCATGCGGGTCAGGTAATTGGCTATTGCCTGTAATCTGAGATTACCTTCCAATGCCTCCTTCCACTGATCGGCGTCGTTGCCATACATATGACGCAGAAAATGGTCGCTTTTCGGATCGGCCGCCGCCGCTCGAATGGCGGTTTCAAGTTCTGCGGCCAGCGACTGCGCCTTGGGGATGGTCCAGTGCGGGGGGATGCCCGCATGGGTCATTGCCAGCGAGAGCCCACTGAAACTTTGTCCTGTGAGCATCAATGCTTGCTGCGCGAGCCACTGTAGAAGCTCATCGGCGTCGGGTGCGTCGAGAACCTGGCGGAGTGTATCCTTGCGCTTGAGCGACGCACCACCGAAGGCAACTGCCAGCAGATGCAGATCGTGATTGCCGAGCACCACCTTGAAAGCGGGGTGTTGACGAACGAAGCGCAAAGTATCGAGCGAACCCGGACCACGATTGACGAGATCGCCGGCCAGCCAGACCGTGTCCAGCTCTGGATTGAAATGAATGCGATCCAGCAGGGCGCGAAAACCGTCATAGCAGCCCTGGATATCGCCGATGGCAAAAAAGCTCATGTCTCCTTCTGCTTCCTTTCCTCGATCAACAATTCAGCCAGCTTGACGAAACTCGAACCGCTCAAAGTTTCTGCCCTGCAGCCAGGATCGATACCAACTGACGCCATTTGCTCGTCCGTTGCAATACCCTTGAGGTTATTCCTGATCGTCTTCCTGCGCATGGAAAAGCTGTGCTGCACCACATTGGCAAATACCGCCTCCTCTTCCTTCGTACTGAAGTGCCGAGGCAGCGGCTGGAGCCTGACGATAGCCGACCAGACCTTCGGTGCTGGCACGAAAGCCGTTGGCGGCACATCGAACAGCTGCTCCACGCGACAGGCATGCTGGGTCATCACGCTTAACCGCCCATAGGTCTTACTGCCTGGTTCTGCCGCCAGACGCTCCACCACTTCACGCTGTAGCATGAAGTGCATATCGGTAAAAACGGTACGATACTCGAGCAGCTTGAATATCAGCGGCGTGGAAATATTGTACGGCAGATTCCCAACCACCCTCAGTCCGGCCGACGGACCACTCTCGCCCTCCGTAAGCAGCGACGCGAAATCGAAGCGCAGCGCGTCGGCTTCGTGAATGCGAAGGTTTTGCCACGTGGCAAACTCTATTTTCAGCAGCGGAATGAGGTCGCGGTCCAGTTCGACGACCGAAACCAGGGCTCCGCTATCGAGCAAACCAGCCGTTATGGCGCCCTGCCCGGGGCCGATTTCGACAATATGGTCACTCGGCCCGGGCCGTATTGAGGTGATGATGCGGTCGATGACGGTTGAAGATCGCAGGAAGTTCTGACCGAAGCGCTTGCGAGCCTGATGACGGAATCCTGGGAGCTGACCTACGTGGGTCGGATTGACTGGATCACTCATGCGCGCACCGTCATTTCGAGGGCGACCTTCACGGCCGTTTGAAGACTACCGAGATCAGCGTTCATGGTTCCGGCAAGATCGAAAGCGGTACCATGATCGACCGATGTCCTGACGAACGGCAGGCCGAGCGTGATATTCGCCGCTGCGCCGAAGCCCTGGTACTTCAACACCGGCAGCCCCTGATCATGGTACATCGCCAAGACCGCGTCTGCGCCTTTCAGCACCTTGGGGGTAAACAGTGTATCGGCTGGCAAGGGCCCTATGAGCGCATGACCTGCTGCGCGAAAGCTGTCCAATACCGGCGTGATGATGTCAATTTCCTCTCGGCCCAGATAGCCATTTTCGCCTGCATGAGGATTGAGACCAGCGACCAGGATTCGGGGGCTGGCCAGGCCGAAGCGCGAGCGCAGATCGTGCAGCAGGATCTCGATGATACTTCGCAGGCGGTCTGCAGTGATGGCATCGGCGACGTGCCGCAGAGGCAGATGAGTCGTCACGAGCGCGACCCGCAGATCTGCACTTGCCAGCATCATGACGACCAGAGGCACGCCCGAATAATCCTGAAAAAATTCCGTATGGCCGCTGAAGGCGATGCCCGCCTCATTGATGAGTGCCTTGTTGACCGGTGCGGTAACGACGGCGCTGAAGCGACCATCGAGGCAGCCCTGTGCAGCCAGCTGTAGCATACTCACTACCGAAGCCCCATTCGCAGCTGAGGGCTGGCCCGGCGCCACGTCTTCAGCTAACGGCACAGGCAATACGAACATCGGTCGAATCCCAGCGTCGTCGCCTGCAGTACCGGCGACAGTCATGTCGTCGTGGTATTCGATGATCTCGATATCCAGACCGAGGCGCCCCGCGCGCTCGCGCAGGAGATCAGGATCACCCGCAAAGACAGCAGGTGCAGCCATGCCGGCAGCCGCCAGCCTCACACACAGGTCCGGACCCACGCCCGCGGGCTCCCCACTGGTGATGATGAGCGGACGACGGTGCCCTGCCGCTGAAATTGTCACCTAACTATCACTGCCGTCTTGCGGGGCGAAGCGCTTGTCACGGAATTCAACGAACGCTTCATCACGGATTTCGGTACGCCACTTCGTGAGAGCTTCCTGGAACTTCCGCTTGCTGATCGAGTTCTTGGCTTCGACAAACATGAAGCGCTCACTTTGATCCTGTTCGCGTCGGTCACGAACTCGCAGGATGTGCCAGCCAAACTGGCTCTGGAAGGGCTCGCTGGTTTCGCCGACAGGCGTCTGGTTCATGACCTGCTCAAACTCGGGCACGGTCTGACCTGGCGAAGCCCACTCCAGTGAGCCACCGTTGCTGGCACTGACCGGATCGTCAGAATAGGAACGGGCCAGCGCTTCAAAAGACTCGCCAGCTTCAAGTCGCTGATCAATTTCCCCGATCAGCTTCTCTGCCTGGGCTTCACTGCGCAAGGCGCCGGGGCTGATGAGAATATGATCCGTCAAGGTCTGCTGGACGACCTTCTGCGTTCCGCCGCGTTGCTCTACCAATTTGACCAGATGAAGGCCACCCGGTGTCGTCAGCGGCCGCGAAACCTCGCCGACCTTGAGATCGGGCACCACTGGTGAAAACAGGCCGGGGAGGTCGGTGGCCTTGCGCCAGCCCAAATCGCCACCCTCGCTAGCGGTGCCGGAATCGGAATACTCGCGTGCAAGTGCCGCGAAATCTTCACCCTCTTTCAGCGACTTGAGCACACGCTGCAGCGTCTCGTTGCTTGCTGGATCGGCGTTACCACCACTGGGAACTTCAATCAGAATATGCGCCAGTCGATATTCCTTCTCCGACTGCGCCTGCCCAGCAGCAGAGGCGAGATAATCATTAACTTCACGATCAGTGACCCGAACACGCGGTTCAACATTGCGCTGCTGCAGGCGACCCATCAGCATTTCCCGACGAATCTGCTCTCGTGCTTCGCTGAGACTCAGACCATCCTGTTTGAGGGCCTCTTCGAACTGCTCGGGCGTCATGCCGTTTTCTCTCGCAATAGTCGAGAGCGTTTCATTCAGCTGACTGTCATTGACGCGAAGGCCTGCCCGCCGTGCCATCTGCAACTGAATTCGTTCGTTGATAAGCTGTTCGACGATGCGCTGCTCGAGCTCGGTGCGCGGCGGCGGCGTCCCGCCATCGCGACGGATACGCTTGCGAATCTGATCGACACGCGCGTCCACTTCCTGCTTCAGCACGATGTCGTCGTCCACCACGACGACGACCGAATCGACCAGCGTCTCTTCCGCCGTAGCTGTTGTGGCGAGGCCGGCTAGCCCTGTGAAGAGCCCAAGGCAGAGCAGCAGTGGTGCAGAGCTGATCTTCCGGAAGAATGATATTGATGAACTATTCATAAACTCCAATCAGCCTGTGGCTGTGTGATTGCAGACTAATGGCTACCAATTGTACCGCGTCTGTCGATAATTATCGCGCAGCGATAAATTGGGAATTTCCTGCTGCAACGCATCCGTTACACCAGTGCCAATTTCGCCAAGGCCTCGCAACTCAAAGCGCAAGATAAACCCTGTCTTGATCTCGCCATCATCCTCGAGAATACTGCGAGCCATGGCCTGGACCCGCCAGCAGCAATCGGTGTATTCGAGACCATATATCGTCGCAAGGGTACGCCGGGTATTCAGGTCGTAGAGCCATCGTCCAATGAAGGAGGTCGTATCTGAAACCGGCAGTATGGTCGATACATCGGTTTGCTCGAGATTGTCGATGCTATATCGATGTGTGAGGTTCACAATGGTCCGATAATCCTCGTCGTGGTACGACACGGAAGTACCTCCCAACTCCGTCTGACCAGTATCAGGATCCCATAAGCCGTCGACACGGATATCCATACGTCTATTGGGCGACCAGGCCAGCTCACCGGCTAGCGCCGACTTGCTATCGTCACTGATGCCATCAAATTCTGTTCCGGGCGAGCGTTCGTTGCCTTGCGCGTCCCTGAAGCCAACGTCCCGATCGGAGAAATGGAAGATCTGTCCGATGCTCAGTCGTAGTCGCTCCCATCCTGAAATATATTCATTGAAGCGCGTGGTGAAACCCAGGGTAATCCGGTTGTTGTCACCCACCCTGTCGCCCCCGAAAAACCGATCTTCATTGTAAAGCTGTGAGAAACTGAAGGTGGCGACCGAGGTATCGAAATTTGGGATATCCTGCTGATTCTCCTGGGCCGAGGCGACGTAAAAAATTCTCGGCTCCAGGCTCTGATTATACAACCTGTCAAAGAGCTCGAGCTTACGATCCAGATAGATTCCCGAATCTACGCTGAAAAAAGGCACCGTACGACTAATATGCTCTTCTTCACCAGGCAGGCGGTCCTGCAAAATATAATCGGTATGGTCCAGCTTGAGCTTCGGCGTGAAGTAGCCCCAGGTTCGGCTGAACGGGAATGCTACTGAAGGTTGCGTGCGCCAGCGGCTACCTTTCACTCGACGTGCCGGATCATCGATGCCATCGTCACGGCGCCAGAAATAGCTGTACTCAGAGGTGATCTGATATCTGAACAGGTCGTCGTTAATGTCATAGTCGAGATAGATTTGCGGCAGTAGCAGATACGGCCGATCTACTCGCGCGATGAAGGGATCCACAGTCTGATAGCCCAGGAATCGGGTGCGTAGCTCAACATCCTCGCCGGCGTATTTCACATCGATCGTTCGCCTGATGTGAGTCTCGCTCTGTATCTGCAAGGTGCGGTTCAGGTCGTCGATATAGCCCGTATCACTGACATAATTGTAATCCAGCAGGGCGTACCATTGACGATCGACCAGATAGCGCTGTTCGAAATCAACTCCAAATCGCCGACCGCTGCCCTTGTTCGGATTATTTTCAGCGAAGGCCTGATCATTGGCAATATAGCCGGCCCTGAACACCGCCTCCGACCGTGGATCGAGATAACGGCCTTCAACTTCGTTGAGGATCCCTCGTCTGTGGACATACTGCGGCGTGTAAGTTAAGTCATAGTTCGGTGCCAGATTAAAGTAATATGGCGCTCCGACCGAAACACCGCCCACGTTCGATGAGCCGATAAAGGGAAACAGGAAGCCACTCCGCCGACGATCGTCCAGCGGAAATGCAAAATACGGCAGATAAAGCACAGGCACGTCTGCCACCCGAAGCGTGGCGTTGCGCGCGTAGCCCTCCCCCTCGGCACGATTCAGCTCGAGCGATCGCGCCTGTAGCGACCATGACGTACTGCCCGGCGAACAGGTGGTGTAGCTACTATCTGTGGCATAGATGACATCAGCGCCCTGCGACCGAATCGACGTCGCCTCCCCTCGTGCATGTCTTTCGTACAGCACGTAGTCGGCATTCTCGATCTCGATAAGACTGGACTTGAAGTTGTATCGCATGAAGCCGCCAGCAAAACCAACCCGCGGTCCCCGGGCAATCATGCCACCGTAGGCGGTCATGATATCGGTTTTTCGATCCATTTCGGCATTCTCGGCCTGCACCCACCATTCGCCCTGCTGCACCTCCACGCCATCCTTGAAGCGTACAAATGAGCCAGTCTCGGCACTCACTTCGCCGGCACGGGCCTTCACAAGATCTGCCAGTTTGGAGCCGGCAGGCGTTGGTGGTGTTTCCAGGGTCATGTCGAAGCCATACTGCGGCACCAGATAGGTTCCCTCACAGTAGGGTTCAATCGAATCCCGCAGACGCTTGTCGAAACTTTCGCGCGGCACCCAGTCGAGTTCGGCGATGGTCTGTCTGGGGCGCTCGGCTTCCGAGAGCGCTTCTGGACTGACTTGAGTCTCAGTGTCGGCTCGGGCCATAGATACGGGTAGCAGCGCAGGGCTCACCGAAATAAACAGTATTAGGTTGCGAGCGCCACAAATGACCCGCCCCACTGCATGAGGCACGCTTTTAATGCAGTGGCGAAAAGGTCGATAGGGCATTGGAGCTTGCGGATCCAGATCGTGGCTTTGATCGAATATTGATCGTTACTGGAATGACCGGGGCAACCGAAGGGGTCTGGCGAGTCGGCTGGCAGCGGTTGTTTTCAGACTGTTCAGCGCCGAACTATAGCGAGGCCAGTCGGCGCAGTACAAGGACTTTTGAACTAGACTGGAAGCAAATAACCAACAAAACATTGCGCACACAAGCGTTCAGACAAGAGACCAGGCCCAGTGACCGGAAATCGAAACACAGCATTGATACTGACCGGCGGCGGCGCGAGAGCGGCTTACCAGATCGGCGTACTCAAGGCGATTGCAGATCAGCTGCCTGAACTGACACACCCTTTCCCCATCATTTGCGGCACCTCAGCCGGGGCGCTGAATGCCGTCGGCCTGGCCGCCAATGGTAGCAACTTCAGGGAAAGTGTCGATTCACTGGTCAAGCTCTGGCTCGGCCTGAAATCTTCAGACATATACCGCACAGACTTCTGGGGCGTTGCCAAGCGCATGTCGCACTTCGTCAAATCATTTCTCAGTGGCGACGAACATGATATGCCGGCTTCGATGCTCGACGCGACGCCGCTGAAAAGCTTTCTCGGCAAGGTGATGAATGCGGAAGGACTGGCCGCCGCCATCGAACAAGGCGGTATAAAGGCAGTATCAGTGACAGCCTGCGGCTACAAGAGTGGTCAGAGCGTCAGCTTTTTTCAGGGCGGCAACCACCTCGAGGGCTGGCATCTTGGGCAGCGTGTCGGCATGGCAACGCGCCTTGAAGTGGATCACTTGCTGGCCTCTTCGGCGATTCCGACCATCTTTCCACCGGTCAAGATCAATCGGGAGTACTTTGGCGACGGCGTCGTCCGAAACATGGCGCCGCTCAGCCCAGCGGTTCACCTTGGCGCTGAGCGCCTGCTCATAATTGGCGTGAGCGCCAACAGGATCTCCGCGCCACAACGGGTGAAGGCCCGCAAGTTCCCGAATCTGGCTCAGGTAATGGAGCATATGCTCAACGGCGCCTTTCTCGATGTCATCGAAAACGATATTGACAAGGCGCTGCTCATCAATCAGCTTATCAACATGATTCCCTCGGATACGCTTGCCAAGTCGCCGCTGAACCTGAAGCCGCTGGATATTCTTGTCATATCGCCCAGCGAACCTATCGACCAGATTGCTTCACGTCATACCGATGACCTGCCGCCAGCCGTACGCAAATTTCTCGGGCAGAGCAAGAGCGACCCTGAAGGCGGCGCGAGTATGGCAAGCTACCTGATGTTTGAACGATCTTTCATCAGCGAGCTGATCGACCTCGGGTACAATGATGCGCGTGCGCATGAGCGGCAGATCGAACAGTTCCTGCGTGCACATCCGACTCCAACGGCTTAGACCAGAAGCAGGCTTTCCTTGAGACTTGAGCAACTGATTGAATGGGTAAGGCTGATGGCCGCCCCTACGGCCGTGTCCGGCTTGACGAATGATGGGCCACGAGTGGATCACGAATTCGTAGCGGCCCGCACAGAGTGGGCCAGCCCTCTGCCAGGCGATGCCAGCTTCCGCCACTACTGCCGAATTACCTCGCCGTCCGGTAAACGCATGATGCTCATGGATGCACCGCCCCCGCATGAGAGCACACGGCCGTTCGTGACGATAGCAGAAAACTGGCATGCTGCTGGCATTGCTGTACCTGCTTTGTTTGCCGTCGATGACGAAGCCGGCTTCATTGCCATGGAAGATCTGGACGACCGAACGCTGTTCCAGCTGACAGGCTCTCGCGTTGCCGCCGGCTCAGCGAAAATTGAGGGTTACTATCAGGCCGCAATCGAAGCCTTGTGCCGTATTCAGGCCCTGCCGCTCGATAGTGATGCAGTAGCCGCCATGCCTCGCTACGATGAAGCGCTGCTGCGACGTGAAACTGCTTTGTTCCGTGATTGGTTGCTCGAAGCCTGTCTGGCGTTGACGCCTGAAGTCTCTCCGGAAAGTCACGACCTGCTGATTGCCCTGGACGATGTGCTGGTACTGGAGGCGCTCGCTCAGCCGCACAGTGTGGTGCACCGCGACTATCATTCGCGCAATCTGATGATCGATGACATGGATGCAATCCGCATCATCGACTTTCAGGACGCGGTGGTCGGACCATCGAGTTACGATCTCGTCTCGCTGTTGAAGGATTGCTACGTACTGCTGGACGACGAGCTGCGCCAGCGCCTGATTACCCACTATTTCGCCCATAGTGAAGGCCAGAGCCATGTCACGGCCTTCTCGCCAGTGCAGTTCGACCTCATGGGCATGCAGCGGCATCTCAAGGCCGCAGGTATCTTTGCCAGACTATACCGACGGGATGGCAAGCCACGCTATCTGAAGGACATCCCTCTGGTACTCACTTATCTGGCGGACACTGCCGCCAATCTGAGCCAGACCTCACGTTACGTCGATATCATGCGCCGATTTGAAGCACTGCTACGCAGTGAGGTCATTCCAGCTTACCAGGTGTTTGCGCAAACAACGGCCAAGGCATGAGCATCAAGGCACTCATCCTGGCAGCCGGCTACGGCACGCGCATGCGCCCACTCACCGAGCATACGCCAAAACCATTGTTGCAGGCGGGCGGCAAGGCTCTTATCGAATACACCATCGATAGCCTCGTGAAAGCCGGTGTGCGGGATCTGGTCATCAACCACGCATGGTTAGGCGAGCAGATTGAAGCCGCGCTTGGCGACGGCAGCCGCTACGGCGCACGTATCAGATACTCAGCCGAAGGCGAGCCGCTGGAGACCGCGGGTGGCATCAGAAAAGCGCTGCCGCTGCTGGCTTCTGATGATGCCGGTGGTGATACGAATGACTTCGAGTTCATCGTGACCAACGGCGATGTGTATTGCGAATACGACTACAGTCAGCTCCTCGAGCACAGACTCGCGACTGGCCAGCTGGCGCACGTTCTGCTCACTGAAAACCCGGAACACAATACTGCTGGCGACTTTCTCCTGTACGATGACGGGCGGGTTCGCACCAAGCCGCTCATACAAGGCACGGCGATGAGCGCCGGACAGGCTCGCGTCATGACCTTCTCAGGCATCGGCCGCTACCGGTCTTCGATGTTCAGCCAACTGCCGGCAGGTGCCTATCCGCTGGCGCCGGTTCTGCGCAAGGCCATGGACCAGGGCGGAGTCACTGGACAGGCACTCGAGGCGACCTGGCTGGATATTGGCACAGTCGACCGACTACAGGCACTTGATCGCATGCTACAATCCCGCCCCTGACCCGCTTATCTGACCGTATTCAGAAAGGAATTTACGTTTGAAGCCTCAAGCTATTGGTATCATCCTCATCGCCTTGCTGGCAGCGGGGCTCGGGATCTTCCTCGGCATGCAGTTCAGCAAGGGGCGCAGCCTGGACATCGAGCAGCTGAGCCTGCTTAATGCGGTCATGATGCCTGAGCCGCGGGTGATTGACGCGCAGCCCCTGGAAGCGACGACCGGCAAGACCATTGACCTGACCAAGGACTTTGAAGGGCAATGGGTGCTGGTAAACTTCGGCTATATGTCATGCCCCGACATCTGCCCGATCAATCTGGTGGAGCTGGCCAAGGTGCAGGCCGAGTGGGACAAGACGCAACCGTACTATCCTCTACAGGTCGTGTACCTGACCATGGATCCAGCGCGAGACGATCTGGACACCATGCGAACCTACCTGGGCCATTTCAATGAAGATTTCATAGGGGCCCGAGCTGAATTCAAAGAGACCCAGAAACTGGCCCTGCAGCTGAACACGGTCTTCGAAGCTGAGGCAAAGGATGACGATGGCAACTACATCGTCAGCCACTCCGACAGCCTGGCGCTGATCAATCCGGACGGAGACCTTGAAGCCGTGCTGCGAGGGCCGCAGAACTCGAAGCGGATCCTCGAAGCGCTGAACCAGATCATCCCAACGCAGACCTCGCTCTATCACCTCAGCGCCGCGCTGCTGCCCTGCCACTGACCGCCTATCGCGTCACTTCGATGCCGGGTGCGTAGCGCCGTATCCAGCCTCTGAGACTGCGGATAACGGGCTCATGGTACTCGCGAAGGTCACCATCGATACCAGCGATACCACGCTGCTGATAGCCTTTCGCGGCGTTACGCATCATGACAGTCTTCCGTCCCTTGGCGAGCGCACTAGCGTAGTTGCTCGTATGATCATATATATCCAGCACCACCGCCTCCGCAAGGCCCGGGTTCTGCTTCACCAGCTCACTCATTTCGATGAATCCGAGTGATGAGCTGATTAGCACCAGCACGATATCGCGAGTGCCCAGGTTGAGACTGCTGTAAGCAGCCACCGCTGTATCGGCGCCGGAGCCCACCCCCAGAAGCACCTGATTGTCGACCTTCTGCTGACCCAGCCAGGCCAGGCCCAGCGCCACTCGCTCAATATCGGAAAACTGTTTCAGCCTGGGTGCTGCCGCCGGTTGCGCCTCAGCGGGATCGGCCGCTGGCACCGTGTCGGACGGCACGGGCGCTGCCGCCGCAGTGCCAGCATCCGCAGCTGCAGTATTGCCCTCAGCCGCCGCTGGTAGCCCGCCACCGGCCAACCGAGGTGGCAGACTGCGCGATGGTCGGGTATCGGATCGTACGGGCGTAAGCGCAATGGATAGGGTGTGCCAGCCATCGCCGGCGAGTGCCTGACGGGCCGGGCCGGGAAACGCGGGCCAATCAGGATGCTGACCACTATCGTGCAGCAATAGCACGCCACCCCGTACCACCTTCCCCTGCGGCACAAGCGCCAATCCAAGTACAGGCGCGAAGCCGGTTTGATCGCTGCCAAGCTGCTCGATTCGCGTGAGTGAGCCCGGCGCGGCCGTCAGCTGGCGCTCCAGCGCAGCAAGTGCCGCCTTGTCTGCAGCAAGCTGGCGCTCGTACTGCTCGGCAGCACTGATCTCAGCGTCGGCAGCGTGGGCCGACATGGCTCCGCCCGTTAAAAGCAGGCCGAACAGCGCCACGCCGCTCAAAATCAGGCAGCCGCACGAGACACGACGAATCAAGTGCAATAAACTAACGCGTTTTGGTGAAGCACAACCTGTGACCATCGAGCTTGAGCCTGTGAGCCGTTCCAGTAAGATGTGGTGTTCTTCAAGTATGGACGGAGTTTGCACATGTCGAAACAAAGCGCGTCGAATCAATCTGCGAACGCCCTGATCGCCCCATCGATCCTGTCTGCCGATTTTGCCCGTCTGGGCGAGGAAATCCGCCACGTCATCGAAGCTGGTGCAGACGTCGTCCATTTCGATGTCATGGACAATCACTATGTCCCCAATCTCACCATCGGTCCGATGGTCTGCGAAGCCGTTGCGCGCTCGCTGAAGAAGGACGGTCTGGATGCGGCCATCGATGTGCATCTGATGGTCAAGCCAGTCGATCCACTCATCGAGTTGTTCGCCAAGGCTGGTGCCACGTGGATTACCTTTCACCCTGAAGCCTCCGACCATGTCGACCGCTCCATAGCCTTGATCAAGCAGCATGGCTGCAAGGCCGGTCTCGTGCTGAATCCGGCCACGCCGCTGAGCGTGCTGGACTACACCCTCGAACAGCTCGACGTCGTGTTGCTGATGTCGGTAAACCCGGGCTTCGGTGGTCAATCCTTCATTCCGTCCACACTGCGCAAGCTGAAGGAAGTTCGTCAGCGCATCGATGCCACTGGCCGCAATATCCGGCTGGAAATAGACGGCGGCGTGAAGATCGACAACATTCGTGAGATTGCACAGGCCGGCGCGGACATGTTCGTCGCTGGTTCTGCCATATTCAACAGCGAAGACTACGCCAGTACCATCAGCCGCATGCGCGAAGAAATCGCCCTGGCCAGGAGCATATGAGCATACCGACCATCGACCAGGCCCGACTGGACCAGTTCGGACGCGAAGATTTCAACCGGGTGCCGGTCGTGCGTGAAGTCATGGCCGACCTGGATACCCCGTTGTCCACCTATCTGAAACTCGGCAAGCAACCACTCTCCTACCTCCTGGAGTCTGTGCAGGGCGGTGAAAAATGGGGACGGTACTCGATTATCGGGCTGCCATGTCGCCACTTTCTGCGGATAACGGGCTACGAAGTGGAAATCGGCTGTGACGGCAAAGTCACTGAATCCTTCACCTGTGAAGATCCGCTGGCCATCGTTGCGGACTATCAGGCGCGCTTCCGCTGTCCGGAACTTGAAGACATGCCACGTTTCCATGGCGGCCTCGTCGGCTACTTTGGTTACGACACTGTTCGCTATGTCGAAAAACGCCTGCAGCTTACCCAGCCTCAGGACGATTCGATTGGCACACCCGATATTTACCTCATGGTGTCGGATGAGCTGGTCGTGTTCGACAACCTGAGCGGTAAGCTGCTCCTGATGCATCACTGCGATCCGGCCGATCCGGAAGCGCTGGCAAAGGCCGAAGCTCGACTGAACGAACTCGAGCGCCGGCTTCGTGCACCGCTGGCAGATCACTCGCTGCATGTGGGTCAGGACACGCAGGCTGCAGAAGATGATTTCAAGAGCGCCTCTACGCGAGAAGGCTATGAGGCGAGTGTCGAAAAGATCCGTGAATACATCAAAGCCGGCGACATCATGCAGGCGGTGCTCTCGCAGCGGATGTCAGTGGAGTTCAAGGCCGAGCCGATCAATCTGTACCGTGCGCTGCGCTGTCTGAATCCTTCACCCTACATGTACTACCTGGACTTCGGCGACTTCCATATCGTAGGTTCGTCGCCCGAAATTCTAACGCGCCTCGAAGACGGCATTGTGACAGTCCGGCCGATTGCCGGCACCCGCCCTCGTGGCGCCAACGAAGCCGAAGATCAGACGCTCGAAAAAGAGCTGCTGGCCGATCCCAAGGAGCTGGCAGAACATCTCATGCTCATCGATCTAGGCCGCAACGATGTGGGTCGCGTCGCGGACATCAGTAGCGTGAAGCTCACCGAGAAGATGGTGATCGAACGTTACTCGCACGTGATGCATATCGTCTCCAATGTCATCGGCAAACTGAAGCAGGGCATGTCAGCACTCGACGTGCTTGCAGCCACGCTGCCCGCCGGTACGCTGAGCGGCGCACCTAAGGTTCGTGCCATGGAGATTATCGACGAGCTGGAGCCAGTGAAACGCGGCATCTATGGGGGCGCGATAGGCTACCTATCCTGGCAGGGCAATATGGACACGGCTATCGCCATCCGCACAGCCGTTATAAAGAACGAGATGCTTTACGTTCAGGCAGGAGCCGGCATTGTCGCCGATTCCGTGCCCGCCAATGAATGGGAAGAAACGCTCAACAAAGGTCGCGCGGTGATACGCGCGGTCGCACTCGCCCAGCGGGGGCTGTGATCGAATGCTGCTGATGATCGATAACTACGATTCGTTTACCTATAACATCGTGCAATACCTCGGTGAGCTCGGCGCCGACGTGCGTGTGGTGAGAAACGATGAACTGACCGTGGACGATATCGAAAAGATGGCGCCCGAGAAGATCGTTCTGTCACCGGGCCCATGCACGCCGAATGAAGCAGGCATTTCGATGGATGTCATTCGCAGATTTGCTGGCAAGATCCCTTTGCTGGGTGTCTGTCTGGGTCACCAGGCCATTGGTCAGGTGTATGGTGCAGAGGTGGTGCGCGGCGGACGAATCATGCATGGCAAGACTTCACCAATTTACCATACTGGCGTCGGTGTTTTCGCAGGGCTGCCTTCGCCCTACACAGCGACCCGATATCACTCGCTGGTGCTGCAGAAGGATAGCCTTCCGGACTGTCTCGAGATGACCGCGTGGACCCAATACGATAATGGTGAAATAGAAGAGATCATGGGCGTGCGCCACAAGACGCTCAATATCGAAGGGGTGCAATTCCATCCCGAGTCGATACTCACGGAGCACGGACACGCCCTGCTCGATAACTTTCTGAAAAGCCCTACGCGCTAACACGGTATCTGAAGCCACTTATGGAAATACAAGCAGCACTGAAGCAACTCATCGATCGGCAGGATCTGTCGACTGAGGACATGACCGACGTCATGCAACAGATCATGACCGGCCAGACCACACCAGCCCAGATCGGTGGCTTTCTGATAGCGCTGCGCATGAAAGGCGAGACAATTGACGAAATCACCGGTGCGGCGCGTGTCATGCGCGCCCTCGCGACACCCGTTACCGTGAAGGGCGACCTGAAGCATCTGGTCGACACCTGCGGCACTGGTGGTGACGGCAGCGGTCTTTTCAATGTGAGCACGGCAGCAGCCTTCGTCGCTGCCGCAGCCGGCGCCAAGGTGGCCAAGCACGGCAATCGCAGTGTGTCGAGCAAGACTGGCAGTGCCGATCTACTGGAAACGGCCGGGGTCAATCTGGCCATCCCACCTGACGCGACGGCCCGTGCCATCGAGGACATCGGCGTCGGATTTCTCTTTGCACCTTCGCACCACAGCGCCATGAAGCATGCCATAGGACCACGCAAGGAGATGGGCGTTCGAACCATCTTCAATGTGCTCGGCCCCATTACCAATCCTGCTGGCGTGAAGAAGCAGGTCATCGGTGTGTTCGACCGCAATCTGTGTCGACCCATCTGCGAGGCACTTCAGCGCCTTGGCAGCGAGCATGTGCTGGTGGTGCATTCGGATGACGGTCTGGATGAATTCAGCCTTTCCGAGCCGACGCTGGTCGTTGAGCTATTCAAGGGCGAGATCAGCGAATACCGGGTGAAACCAGAGGACGTGGGTCTGGAAACCCAGTCGATGGACAGCCTGAAGGTCAGTAATTCAGAAGAGAGCCTCGCCCTGATCAAGCAGGCCTTGGACAATCATGCACTGGATCGCACCCAGGGCCGAACTGAACGTCGCAAGGGCTTCAACCATAACGGCAGGAATACAGATGCCGATGCGGAGGCACATTTCGCTCAAATCGATGCCGCAGTGCAGTTGATCGCTTTCAACGCGGGTGCAGCCATTTACGCCGCGGACCTGGCACAATCGCTGTCGGAAGGCGTCGTGCTGGCGCAGGATGCCATCGGCTCAGGTCTGGCGCTGGCAAAACTGCAGGAGCTGGCAAGCTTCACTCACCTGCTCATGGAGGACGAGTCGTGAGCCATCTCGATACCACCTCCAGCAGTGAAACACCGACCATCCTCAAGACCATCGTCAATCGCAAGCGTGAGGAAGTCGAGGAACGTAGCCTCCGTAACCCTCAGTCCAACATGATGGAAGCCCTGGCCACCGTACCGCCGCCGCGCGGATTCCTCAGGGCGATCCAACACAAGCTCGATCGAGGCATGCCCGCGGTCATTGCCGAAATCAAGAAGGCCTCACCCAGCAAGGGCGTGATCCGCGAAGATTTCGACCCCGCGCGCATTGCGCAGCAGTACGAGAAAGCCGGCGCTGCGTGTCTGTCGGTGCTGACGGATATCGATTACTTCCAGGGCAGCGACAGTTACCTGCAGCAGGCTCGTGCAGCGTGCTCCTTACCTGTATTGCGTAAGGACTTCATTATTGATCCTTACCAGATCTATGAAGCCAGGCTGATAGGCGCCGATTGTATTCTGCTGATTGCCGCATGCCTCGAAGTGGAGCAGATGCATAGCCTTCACGACCTGGCCCGCAGTCTTCAGCTCGATGTGCTGGTCGAAGTGCATAACGAGTCCGAGTTGAGTGCCGCCCTCACACTGGGCACGCCCCTGCTCGGCATCAACAATCGTAATTTGCACACTTTTGAGGTTTCGCTCGACACCACGACCAGACTGCTGCACAAGATCCCGGCGGGCAAGATCGTGGTCACCGAAAGCGGTATCACCAGCCGGGAAGATGTCGACCATATGCAGCGGAACGGCGTGTTCAGTTTTCTGGTCGGTGAGTCGTTCATGCGTGCAGATGATCCTGGTGCCGCGCTGGAAGCCCTTTTCAACTAGCCGCTGCTAGTCTCGTTTCGCCACATCTTCAATGAGCTCGTAGAGCGCCAGCTCGAGACGGTCCAGGGCTGCCTTGAAGGCATCGGGATCGATGCCGCTGCGGGCACTCTCGGTGATCTGAGGCAGTGCCGACGTAGGCTCAAGCGCGTTTACCGGCACGCGCCCCTCTGTGAGCGCCCCAGCCAATTCCTCCATTTGTAGCACTATTCTGCGCCGCTGCACCTCGTCTTCGGCGCGGGTGGCAAACGGCGCTGTAGTCTCTGATGTTGTCGTATCTGCATCGCCGGTGGTGGACTCCTCCAAATCTGCTGCAGCCAGGTGACGGAGATAATCGTAGAGCTCCACGTAATGCACCACTGCCATGAGTTGGCCGGTACGCCTGGTAATCGCATGTCTGACCTGCGGCATGAATCCCAGGCGCCCTGGCGCAATCGCCAGCCTGAACAGGTTGAGCTTTTCATGCATGGACCGCTGCTCGCCCGCCGCTGAATGCTCAAGCAGCCGGCACATACTCAGCAACAGAGCGGCTACTGAACGACGGACGTGCGTTCGCGCCTGCAGCGGTGAAACGATATAAGCCACCAGCACACCTACACCGGCACCAATAATGACCTCTATGAAGCGTAGCTCGAGTATTGATGGCACTTCACCTCCGCTCATGCCCTGCAGCAGGCCGAGCGTCGCGGTAAGGCCGGCGGCAAAGAAGGCATAGTTGACCGGCGTGGCATAGATACCGATGAACAGAAAGCAGAATATGGCTGTCAGCTCGACCGCCATATTGCCCTGCACCAGACTGGTCACGAGCAGGCCGATGCCCACGCCTATGATACTGCCAATCACATTGCTCCAGCCTCGAGTCAGAATCTGACCAGCTGATTCATTACCCACATACATAAAGAGTGCAGCGAGAAACGCCCACAGCCAACGGTCGGCCGACAGCATACTGCCGAATAGCACCGCCAAAGAGACGGCTAGCGTTACCTGTAGTGCCTTTGGCAAGACACGCGGCAGACGCTCGCGCCAGGTGGTGGTATCGATGACTGGCTGACTGCGGGCACTAATTCTGGCAAGTCCCGAACTGCTCTTCCCCGACAGCACACCGATTCGCAACATCCGCAAACGCAGTCGCTTCATCAATGGATGCGCTTCGGCTGGAAGCGGGGCGCCCTCCTCTGCCCGCGCTGAACGCTCGGCGGCATTTTCGCTACGTGCGATCTCGGGCGGAAAGAGAGCGAGATCTTCCCGCAACTGCTCCAGATCCCCTCGCGAAAACTCCTTGATCCTCAAGCCCACGCCTTCGATGCCCAGACGAAACCGAAGCAGGGTTTCATACAGTCGGTCTGGAATATCAGAGCGGCGAAGCAATGCGCTTTCGATAGGGAAAACACGGTTGTGCATGCGATTGAAAGCGTATGTGCGCCGCCGCGCGTTGCTACGAGCCATCAGGGCATCGATGAAGTCGTACATCGCCATGCCGTAAATTCTTAGCAGACGCTTACGCTCGAGCGAGCGATCGTCGCGCCATAGCAGGAAGCGGATCAGCATGGTGATCGCGCAGGCAAAGGCTACCGCCAGAAGATAAGTCAGCGTATGACCGGGCGGCGGCTGAAAGTAGAGGCTGAATCCGTACATCCACGTTCCGGCCAGGCCAACTGTAGTGGCTCGGGTGCTAACCGCAGCCATCGTGAACGACACCAGCACGAGCGTACAGAGCAGCGGTGCCGCCGCAATGCCATACGGTGCGAACAGTACGCCGGGCACAACGGCAGCCAGGATTGCCAGGGTTGACAGCGCAGTGGTCCGAATACGGTCTGCCCTGAGTTCATCACGCACGAAGAGACTGAGATAAGCCGCAGCACTGGTGGCCAGCAGCATGCTCTGGATAGGCAGCTCAAACTGTTCCGTCAGATAGATAAGCGCAACGATGACCGTCGACAAGGTAGCCATGATGCGGCCCGTGGCCTGGAGCCGCAGCAGCCCAGGATCCTGCTGAACGAAAGCGGCACGTAGACGATATAACCGCTTTCGGAAGGAAACCCTGCGCTGCTTGCTGTCGGAAGCCATGTCGCCTACCTGAAGGGAACTGCGGTGATCAGCCCCTCAGGATATCAGAGTTTCAGGGGAGGACCAGTGCTTCGCTCCCCAGGTCGAGACCTTCAGTTGATATCCACCGGCTTGAGCGGCGTAAGGTCTGGATTCGACAGGTAGTGCGGCCGTGGAGCCTGGCCTCCGAAGGGTTCGACTGGCCGGTTTTCCACACTGTTGTAGACGAACATCAGAATCGATCGCGGGTCACCAGAGATATTGTCAGGCGAGCCGTGGAGCAGATTGCACTCGTGGAATACCAGCGTTCCCGGCTGACCATAGAGACCCTTGATCTCGGAATTCGCCAATACCTCCTTCATCGTCTCTGGCTTTGGTACACCGAGCGTCTGTTTTTTCAGCGAGGTCTCGTAGTTCTTCTCGACCGTCTTGCCACTGCACGCCACGTATTTTTTGTGCGAACCTGGCACAACGAAAAGCGGACCATTGTATTCGGTGTTCTCACTAAGCATCAGCCAAACCGTAACGGCTCGCATACGTGGCATGCCATCCTCCACATGCCAGGTCTCGAAGTCAGAGTGCCACGGAAAGGATCGGCCCTTGAAGGCTGGTTTGACGTTGATGCGCGACTGCATGAGGTAGACTTCGGAGCCGAGCAGCTGTCTGACCTTGTTGAGGATGCGCGGATCGCGGGAGAGGCGGTCGACAACTTCGCTGTAGGCGAAAGGTTTGAAGATGGTTCTGATTTCGCCGCTATCAGGCTCGGTGATGAGCGTCTCTTCACCAGAGAGATCCTGTTTCATGCGCTCCATCTCTGCAAGCAGATCTGGCACTACCTCTGGCATGAAATCCGGTACGGTGAGATAGCCATTCTCTTCGTAAAATTTGATTTGATCTGTCTCCAACCCAAACTCGGGGGGCTGGCTGCAGTCTCCATACACAACGGGATCCATGCGATTCAGTACTTGCTCACATTCCCCTGTTCTGGATGGATAAATATCCCTCACAGGTTCCATAACAATCTCCTCCAGTTTCGATTCATGTCCAAAAATCAGAACGCTACACGAACACAATTCGCGCAAGCGCACGCTATACCTAAAGGTCTAGGTCACTTCGTTGCCGGTGGGTACGAAAGTTAACCTATTAGGTTCACTGTTACCTTAAACGGCTTATAAAAGTGGCGCGGGCATTCCTGAACTGGAGGGCCTGTTTACCTGTCATGGGCGGGGATTGCAAGTTTACGTGGAGGTGGGACCGTAGATCCTGTCGAGAATTTCTGTTTTGTACTTGCGACTCAGATCGTGAGCAGGGCCTTCGAAAATACGCTTGTGGCACCATGACTGGGGAAAGATCGTTTCGCCCTTCCAGTGAAAGGGATAGCTGTCGTCGCCCAGATCCTGGTGGTCCCGCTCGAGTTGCCCCTCTCCAGTCTGCTTCTGGATCACAGTGGCGATGTAGCAGCCAAACATTTCTGCCCAGTCCACCAGATTATCGGTGTCTTTGGCGTCGCCCATCAGGGTGTAGTCATGCGCCCCGCCGAGAATGGCTTCGACATCAGCGATCGAGCGATGTGAATAATCGAGCGTTCGCCCAAATTTTTCGTTGGCGACTCGCACAGCGAGGTCAGTCTCCTCCTTCTGGTACTCACCGAGACTTCCGGAATACATGGCACCCAAACGACGCTTGTCGGCATCGGGTTCGCGTTCCACCTCATCGCTGACCTGCCTGGGGGGCCTGCCATTCTGGCTGGGCGCCGAATCATCTTCGAGCTGCTGCTTCGATCGACCTGCGGATCGGCGTATCGCGTAAAAGCCCAGGACCGCGAGGGCGATAAGTATGATCAAGGTGAAAATCGGCATCGTCAGAGGTCTCCGGAGCTGGCAAGAAAGGCGGTGTAGTCACCTGATGGTATCGACGAGAGTTCTCCGACATCACGATTGTACAGATAGATCCAGGCCTGGACGACGGCGCCATCGATCAGCGAAACGGGTCTTCGACAGCGGATATATTCGTGGGGCTGCGGAAAATGATCTGAACATTCTTCGTAGTCGTCCAGTGCGGCCAGCACACTGAGCCTGCCGCCCACATGATATAGCTCGCCCAGCACCCGATCTGACGGGCAAGCAGAGTCCACCAGACCAGGATAGCCAGCAACTTCGTATAGCCTGCCCTGAACCCAGGCCTCGGCATGATAGTCACAATACTGTGAAAGCAGCGCCAGCGCCTGCGGCGAACCTGCCTTGCGCAGCGTGCCGTAGACGAACAGGTAGTCTTCTTCCGCGGCCACGCGTGCTCCACCAGGGTCAACCATGATTTGACCAGATTAGATAGCCGCCAGAACAAGCGCAAGTCTGGTCGAGAAGATGCCTGGCGGGCCGGCCTGAACGCGCGTATTTTTTACATGAATTGTTGTAGTTATTGGTTTGAAGTCTAGCCCCAGGCTCACGGTGACTTGGCTCGCAGGCGCCTGCGCACCAGGACTGGCGGCCAACATCACGAGTTGGCGCATCGCTTGCTTAAATCCTTCTGGCAATTCAGGTCCCAGGACCATAAGGAGAAACACATGTCAGACAAAGCAGTCATAAAAGCTCTGAAGGAACTCGTCGCACTCGATTATGACGCCATCGAAGCATACGATGCCGCCATCGATCGACTCGACGATAAGGAGGCCGCCAAGAAGCTGGAGAGTTTCAAGCAGGATCATGTTCGCCATACCGCGAACATTGGCGACCTCGTGAGGAAAAGGGGTGAGACGCCGCCTGATGGGCCGGATTTCAAGCGAATTCTGACCAAGGGAAAGGTCGTTCTCGCAGATCTCATTGGCGACAAAACCATACTTATGGCCATGAGTGCGAATGAGAAAATCACCAACGTAGCCTATGACAAGGCGCGCGGACTGGATGATCTGCAGCCCAATGAGCTGAGTGTGATCAACGCCAATTATGCTGATGAGCAGCGCCACAAGGCCTGGATCGATCAGCATATCAAGGACAAGGCAACTGCGTAGTATCGGGTGTTTGATTTCGTCATAAGCCTGGTGGAGCGCACAGGCTATTTTGGCATCGCGCTACTGATGTTCGCGGAGAATGTTTTTCCGCCCATACCCTCCGAGCTGATCATGCCACTCGGCGGGTATGTGGCTGCCAAAGGCGAGCTGAATGTGATCGTTGTCGTTCTTGCTGGCAGCTTTGGCTCCCTGCTTGGTGCCATGTTCTGGTACTACATCGGCCGCATGGTTGGTGCAGACAGGCTCAAGCGATGGGCATCCCGCCACGGAAGGTGGCTTGCACTCTCCCCACATGAAATAGATGCCGCTCGAAACTGGTTCCAGCGTCATGGCTGGGCTGCGGTCTTCTTCGGGCGCATGGTCCCTGGCATCCGCACGCTTATTTCGGTTCCGGCGGGCATGGCCGAAATGAAGCTTCTGCCTTTTCTACTCTACTCAGCCGCGGGCACGATCTTGTTCACGGCGCTTCTGACCGGTGCAGGCTTTCTGCTCGAAAACAATTTCGAACTTATCGGCAAATACATGAACCCGGTTTCCAGGGTTGTGGTCATCGGACTTGTCCTCGGGTATATCTATCGGGTCCTTACTTTCGACCGACGCAACGCTGCTCGGGCGGGCTGAACGGAACCTGAAATCACCCGACTCAAACATTGATGCTTCAAGGAGCCTCCATGGAATGGTACAAAAAGGCGCTTCAGAATTACGCTGTATTTACTGGTCGTGCCCATCGGACCGAGTACTGGATGTTCATACTCATCCACTTCGTGATTCTGATTGCGATAAGCTTTATTGAATCCACCCTCGGTATCGGCAGCTTTATCAGCGGCCTGTACAGCATTGTGCTCTTCATTCCGCTCATTTCCGCTGCCGTCAGGCGACTCCACGATACTGGACGAAGTGGCTGGTGGTATCTGCTCATGCTGATCCCGTTTATCGGCACCATCATTGTCATCGTACTGCTGGCGCTGGATAGTGAACCGGGTAGCAACGACTACGGGCCCAATCCCAAAGGCATTGATCCGCCTGCCTGAGTCTTCACCAGCATGACTCGTACACGGCGAGCGCTCTCCTCACTGATTGTGGTCGCTATACTGGCGACCGCACTTTCGTTCGCCTCGCGAGCGCTACTGGGGTTCTACCCCTGGCACATCGGCTCGGTTGTCAGCGTGGCCAGTGCCTTCGGAGCCAAGGTGGGCTGTTCGGGCTTCTTCGTCACTGGTCTCGATAAACAGCAGATCATGGATGATCTCGCCAACTACTCCCCGGTCAACAGACTGCTGACACTGGAAATCGATACGCGCTTGCCTGCGGTGTCTGCAGAACTGCTCGGCATGGGGCGAACCTCGGCCAGCTATCGGCCCGGGCTCGGCTGCACACTCAATATCGGCGATACCTCCCACCTTGATCAGCTGAACGTACCGTCCTCGCCTGCGATTGTTGGGGACCAGCTGCCTTGGCCTGCTGGACCGGTGATCGACACCATTCTGCTACCGCGCCAGGTTCAGCTCGATGTCATTCTGGAACAGGACAATATCGAGGGCTTCGATACGCGCGCGCTGCTGCTGGTGGAGAATGGGGTGGTGACCGCCGAATCCTATGCTGAGGGTTTCAGTGCAGAAACGAAGCTGCTTGGCTGGTCGATGGCCAAGAGTCTTTCGGCTGTCATGATCGGCCGCGCTGAAGCACTGGGTATCATCAGCCGGAGCGATGCGGGACTGTTTCCGAACTGGGCCGAGGATGAGAGGAACGAGATCAACGTCGAACATATGCTGCAGATGGCCTCTGGACTCGAATTGGAGGAGATCTATGCACCAGGCGGAGATACTACACGGATGTTGTTCGGCTCGCACAATGCGGCCTCGATAGGCCTGAACAAGCCGCTCGCTCATAGGCCGGGAGAGCACTCCGTCTACACGTCGGCCACCACCAACATGCTGGTGCACTGGCTACAACAGCAACTGGGCGGCACCCCGCAGCACAGCCTGAACTTCCTCTACAATGAACTACTCCAGCCAATGGCCATGGGCCATACCATTTTCGAGATGGACCCCAGTGGCGCGCTCGTTGGCAGCTCCTTCGCCTATGCGTCAGCACGCGATTGGGCGAGGCTGGGCCAGCTGATGCTGGACGACGGCGTCATCAACCAAGGCAGCCCGCAAGAACGTCGCCTGCTACCCGCCGGGTGGGTCAAGGCTGCCTCCACACCTAACAGGAGTAGCAATGAGTCACGTTATGGCTATCACTTCTGGCTCAATCAGGGCGCTGCAACTTCGGACGAGCGTCGCTATCCGCTATTGCCGTCCGACGCCTATTACATGAGCGGCAGTCGACAACAGTTCGTCCTCATGGTGCCATCGCAGAACCTGGTTCTGGTGAGACTGGGCTGGAGCAAAAACAAGTATCCGCTGGACAAGCGCTATAGGGCGCTCGTGCCTCAGGCTCAGATCAAAGAATCCTAGCGCGGCGAGACTTCGACAGGAATGATCGATCTAGTCCGCCGTCGGCTCGACTGATGCCATCTGCCGATTACGAGGCAGTACAGCGAGGAAGTTATCGCGGGCAACCGCCTGTGCCACCGCCTTCGGCAGCGCGTCGAGGAAAGGATCGAAGCCGGTCAGGAACTTGCCCATGCTGTCGAAGCTACCCACCACATCCGAGCCGATCATGAAGCGGTCGGGGAACGCTTCTACAAGCGCCAGCCAGTCCTTGTCAGGGGAGCCGTCGGTATTCAGCAGGTACGGTTCGAGCATGCTCCACGACAGATCGATATACAGATTAGGGTACTCTTTCAGCAGCGACTTCAGACGAGGATGAAGAAAGTTCAGGCGCTCCTGTATGCGATGCAATGTCTTGCTAGTACCTGCATGGGCCCAGATGAAACGCACTTTCGGATGTTTCTTCAGCGCGGTCTCGACTTCGTCGACATACAGAGGATTGCGTTCGCGCTGAGACGTGATATTCGCATGCACCATGACCGGCAGATCGTACTCTGCCGCCAGCCTGTAAACCCGCTCCATAGCCTTGTGGTCTGGCCGCGGTGTCTCGCCCTCGGTCATAGCAGTGATATCGTCGTGACGGGTAAAGACTTCCCCGATACCTTGCCATAAGCCGGGATAACGATCCAGTAAGCGGCGAATGTGGGCGTCGGCGTTCTTGTCGGTCGGGTTGAAGCCGCACAGGAATGGATGGAAACGATCCCGCTGCTCTGGCGGAAGCTGCATGACGGCATCCGCGACGATGTCATCGGTGGCGCTATACCAGTAGGTACTGCCGTAATCGCCGGCATAGTAGCGAGGCCGCTTCGGCTCATTCTCATCCCACTTCTTCGTGAGCGGAATACCGGAAATCATCACGTGTTCGACTTCAGCTTTGTCCATGGCCTCGAGCAGCTTCATTATGCCTTCGGAGTTCTGGAAAAAATCGACGTAATGCATGTGCGAGTCGCTATAGCGATAGTCGCGTGCGTGAACAAGACTGGGGTGTAGAAGAACTGGGAACAGCAAAAAGCAGAAGATCCGGTACAGCAAGATATCAACTCCGTAAAAACATCGTGTGCCCGTCCTGGGTCACATACTGCACATTCTACGTCAGAACCCTGACCGCCGTATCAGCGGCGATATACCAGATTATCCTTAGGCAGTTCAGCTCATGACGAACGCAGCCAGGCAAGTTGCCAGGTCGACTCCTGCAGCAAGAGCGTAGTGACGGCATCTATGAAGGGTGATGGCGAGGGGAGCAGGCGCCAGAGTCCAACACTGCCAAGGCCGAACAGCAGGCTCGCCCACCAGACCTGGAGGCTGAAGGGCTTGATCGCAGTGCCGAACGAACGCTTTAATCGGACGCCACTAATATCGATGGCATAGCATTCATCCAGCAGCAGATGTGTTACGAACCCCAGGAGGACGAAACCGCCTATGGCCCAGGCAAACGCTTCGCTGTGGCTGAGATAGCGCCAGCTGACAAAAGTGACGCAGAGCGCTGTGAAGATGCCAGCAAGACAGGAATGATAGGCGCCGCGATGACGGGTAAGGCGGAAAAAGAGCTGCATGATACCGAAGCGCACGACAGCAAAAACCCCAAGCATCAATATCCAGATCGTGAGCAGGGATTGCCCCGGTGCGGCCTGTAACACCACAAGGGCCGCCACGAAAGCCAGCAAGGTAAATATCCAGGAAAGCGCCACAGACGAATCGGCATCGATGTCAGGCAGCAAGCCCCCTATCGTACCAGCGACCCATAGTACGACAGCCTGATTTAGCGAGTATACCGAGGTATATGCCATTGCGGAGGCGGCGAATCCACTGACGACTGCACCGCCTACGAGATGCGCGTTGAAATTTGCCATAATCCCTGGCCAAGCCTTTAGTCCATTTATTTCAGGCTCTTATACCTCGCCCTCAGTGTCAGGGCAAGCCTCCGCATGGCTTCGGTCAGGCGTTCGAGTCCTCCGGCTCAGCCAAGCGACGGTGCATCTTTGCCAGAATCGAGTCTGGAATGATGCCGGCAAAGGTTGTCTGCAGCTTATTCATGAAGCCACTGACGACTGAACCTTCACCCTTCTTCATCGCCTCATACCCCACCTTGGCTACTTTTGCAGGGTCCTCCTTCGGCGCATCGTACGCAGGTGTATCCTGCATACCCGCCCGGTCGAAGAAGGGTGTGTCGGTCAAGCCAGGCATGAGACAGGTTACCGTCACATCCGTTTCCTTCAGCTCATTGCGCAGCGCCTCGGCGAAGCTGTCGAGAAAGGCTTTGGTGCCATTGTATACCGCATGAAAAGCCCCCGGCACAAAACCGGCGATGGATCCGGTTATCAGTATCTTGCCGCTGTTCCGGTCGCGCATCTGGCGCCCGACCTTCTGTACCAGAGAAATCGTGCCGCTCACATTCACATCCACGACGTTCTTCGCTTCAGCAAAATCCTGGTCGAGGAACGCGCCGCCGAGACCCCGCCCTGCATTGGCCAGCAAGGCATCAACCTGACGCCCACGAATGGCCGACCACAGTTTGTCGACCCCCTCCTTCGACCCGAGATCCGCCTGCACAGCCTCCACAGTTGCACCGTGTCGACTGACCTCTTCAGCGGCAGACTCGATCTCTGCTTCATTCGCGCAGATGATCAGGTCGTATCCGTCCTGCGCACAACAGATAGCCAATTCGAGACCGATGCCTGTCGAGGCACCGGTCACTACAGCAAGTGGTTTGGAGTTCATGATGATTTCCTCCTTCGATCTAGGCCGGCTCAAGCTCCGGCTTCAGGACCACCTTGGTCCACTCATTCTGATTTTCCTTGAAGTTCTTGTAGCCGGTTGGCGCATCTTCAAGCGACAGCCGATGGCTGATCATATAGGTCGTATCGATCTTGTCTTCCCGGATGAGATCAAGCAGTTCAGCGGTGTAACGCTGAACGTGGGTCTGCCCGGTTTTGACCTGCAGCCCTTTTTCCATGAGCGCACCGAGCGGGAACTTGTCCAGATAGCCCCCATAAACACCTGGCATTGATAGTCGGCCGCCCTTTCGGCAGGCAAAAATGGCTTCGCGTAGCGCACCGCCGCGATCTGCGCCAATGCCAACTTTCTGCTTGATGGTATCGGCCACATTCATCATGTTGGCCTGACTGTCGAAGGCGAAACCGTGAGACTCCATGCCGACTGCGTCTATGACAGCATCTGGTCCTATTCCACCGGTCATCTCCAACAGGGCCTCCATTACGTTGGTCCGTTTGAAGTCAATAATCTCCGCACCTTTGGACTGCGCCAGCTCCAGCCGGTGTGGATGGTGATCGATTGCAATAACGCGGTGCGCGCCCATGTGTAGGGCACTCTGCACTGCAAACAAGCCAACTGGACCACAACCCCAGACCGCAACGGTGTCGCCGTCCTCGATTTCAGCATTTTCCGCAGCCATCCAGCCTGTGGGCAAAATGTCGGAGAGGAACAGCACCTTGTCATCCTCCAGCTCATCAGGAATGACAACAGGCCCTACGTCGGAGAATGGGACTCGCACATACTCTGCCTGCCCTCCGGAATAGCCACCGGTCAGGTGCGAATAGCCAAACAGTCCGCCCACAGCGTGACCGAACATCATCTCGGTCATGTCCTGTTTTTCAACGGGATTGGAGTTGTCGCACGCCGAATACTGTTTCATGTTGCAGGCGAAACAGCTGCCACAGGAAATAGTGAATGGCACGACCACACGCTGACCTTTCTTCAATGTACTTTTCTTGCCCGTCTCGACGACTTCTCCCATGAACTCATGACCGAGAATATCGCCTTCGAGCACGGCAGGAATCACTCCGTCGTACAAGTGCAGGTCTGAGCCGCAGATCGCTGTGGAGGTTACCTTGATAATGGCGTCTCGAGGATTGATGATTTGTGGGTCAGGCACCGTGTCGACCCGGACATCGTGAGTACCGTGATAAGTGAGTGCTCGCATAGTATTCCCCTCAGGCGTCGTCGTGGATGTAGTGGTGTGAAGTCGCAATTTCGCCGGTTTCCATGAGCATCTTGAAACGCTTGAGCTCATGGCGGGCCTGGACACCAGGCTCACGGCGGAAGAGCTTTGCAATCATCCGGCCGAACTGGCCAACTGGCGGCTTGTACTGCACCACGGCCTCGACATAGGTACCTCTGCCTGCGGGCGCATCGCGGAAGGCGATATGACCTTCGGTTTCTATCTGTGAGTTTTCGGTCGACTTCCAGGAGAGCAGTTCGTTTTCCCGTCGCTCAACGAGCTCGGTTTCCACGGTGACTGTCTGACCCGCCGGTGCAGCTATTTTCCAGACCGAGCGTTCCCCATGAGTTTCGACATGCTCCACATTCTTCATGAAATGCTGGAGGTTGTCGTAGTTTTCCCAGAACTTGAATAGCTCTGCTCTTGGACGATTGATCAGTACCGTCTTGCCTGCCACAGCCTTGCCATTATTCCGGTGCGTTTCCTTGGCCGCTCTGTCCGGCGCACTATCAGCAGGCCGATCGGCAATTTCTGCCCTGTGCCGATAGACGCCTACGGCTACTGCCGCCAGTGCGATGCCGGCTGCACCCAACGCAAGGGCTGTTCCGGTCGCTACACGCGATCGTCTGGACTCATCCTCGGCCCACTGGAGCTCATCCCATTCGGCGTCGTACGCGGGATCGTAGTCCATCTCATAGTCTTCGGTGTCATACTCGCTGTAAGGCCGCCCTTCATCATAATGCGACATCATATTTCTCCTTCTTCGATCAGGGGAAGGTTGAAATTCCTGCGATCACTTTTGTAAGCGCTTCAGCGTGTGTTCCTTGTCCCGCCCAAGCCATCGGCTGCTGGAAAGCCCGATATCCGGGGCTTTCACCGCAATTCCAGACCACAGTAGTGACATCCCAACCAGTGTCGGAAAGATTGATTGCAATAAGCAGGCCTGTTAAGCCAGAGGCGGTGTTCGGGGAGGCATGATGACTTCGGCACACAGCAGCTCTGCCAGCCACTTCGGCTGATCATAGTGAACGGCGTGACCACTCTTATCGCAGCGGAATATCCGCAGCTCTGGCAAATGCTCGCTGAGCACCTCGACGGTCGATCTATGGAAGGTTCGTTCGGCCTCACCCCAAACCAGCATCTTGCGGCAAGGCAGGGCCGACACGGCCGTAAAGTCCAAAGGACGGAAACGGCGATGCTCGTCGACGATCTGATCCCAGATCAGACGGTAGGTAGACTGGCGTTTCATATAGTCGCCGAAGAGAAAGGCAGAGACCGGCCAGAAGTCCGGCGGGGGGGTTCGCAATGCGAGGCTGAGCAGATGCCGCCAGGCCTGACGGGTGTGAATCCAGAACGGATTCTGCCCAGCATCAACCTCCGCGTAAAATTCAGACGGCTCGCTTACTGGCACACCCGCCGGCCCAATCATCACAAGCGTATGCACCCTTTGCGGATTTCGCTCGGCATACCTGCAGGCCACCATCGCGCCAACGGAGGCGCCAATCAGATGTACCCGCTCACTTTTGTGGAACCAGAGCGCGTCATCGATGATTCTGACCGCCTGTTCGTAAAAATCCTGAGCAGGATCGAAATGGCTGCCCCCATGACCAGGCAGGTCAATGACCAGTACATTGAAGCGACCTTTGAGCTGCTTGATAAGTGGCAACCAGTAGTCCTTCGACCCAGTGAAGCCATGGAGGAGCACGAGCGTCTCCAGCGCCGAATCAGCTTCATCCGAGACGAGACAGGTGTAGCTTCGTCCACCAACACTGCCAGACTTGAGGGCAAGTCTCGAGGCCTTCCGGCCCATCAGCATCAGAATCGCCCAGATAAACTGGCCCAGTTTGTAAGACATCCATTTCTCCTCGTACATCAGACTCGAAAGCAACCACGGCTGCCGGCGCTACTCCGCAGGCCGACGTCACCTGGCGCAGGTAGCAGGTGATGCCGCCTGATACAGCGTTAATGCCGCCTGCATCTGGGCCTCCAGTCGCTCGATTCGTGTTTCATGCGCTGGATGTGTAGACAGGAACTCCAGTGGCTGCCCACCGCCCGCAGCAGCCATGTTACGCCACAGGCTTACACTTTGCTTCGGTTCGAAGCCCGCCGTGGCCATGATGTTCAGGCCAATGAGATCTGCTTCGCGTTCATGCGCCCTGCTGAACGGCAGCGCAATACCAAGTTGCGAGCCGATGCCGAGGGCCTCCATGAGAAGACGCTGCCCTTCCCCTTCGCTCACCAGGCCGACGACATACAGCACCGACTGGATGCCGAGCTGCTGGGTCATTCGCTCGTTACCATGATCAGCCAGGACGTGACCGACCTCATGGCCGATGACCGCAGCCAGCTGATCCGGCGTCTCAACGAGTCTTAGCATGCCGGTGTGCACGCCTATCTTTCCCCCTGGCAGTGCGAAGGCATTCGGCTGGGGGTTGTCGAATACGACGACTTCCCAGGAAGCTGGCATGGACTCGGCGGCATAAACCCGACCAGCTGCCTCGATGACATGTTCGGACACGCAGCGGACAAACGCATTGATAGCAGGATTGGTTTCAATGATCTGCTGACGCTTCATCTCTGCGAACGCTTCGTGCCCCAGGTCGGTCATCATCGAGTCTGGTAGCAATATGAGCTGACTGCGGCCTGCTGGCGAGTCCTGGCAAGCCGCCAGCAGACTTAGCATTGTAACACTGAACAGTACCCTGAGTTTCAAACGTATTCCTCGACAATCTGGCCTGGTTTCAGCACATCAATGGTGTCAGTCATCCGCATTTACAATCATCTTTCTGCCGCATTGGGTGCCTGCAGCCGCTGCTGTATGCTCCCGCGCTTCATATTGTGTCCAAGGATGTTCTGCCTATGCAACGTTCACTGATGAAAGTGGCCATCGGCATACTGAGCCTCATCCTGCTGGCACTGATGTGGCGTTGGCTTGGGTCGAGCGGCCTGCTCAACATCGAGACGCTACGCGCTTTGGTCACTCATGTCGCGCAGTGGCGTACGGCGCCCTGGATGGTTCTGGCGATCACGCTGGTCTATGCGGGTCTACTGCTGGTCATGTTTCCGCTCAGTCTACTCGTCGTGGTGACTGGTCTGGTATTCGGGCCCGCCTGGGGATTGCTTTACGCCACCATCGGCACCCTTGCGTCATCAGTCGTATCGTACTGGGCCGGCCACTGGCTCGGCCGCACTGCCTTGCTGCACTACGGTGGACGCTATCTCACCGGCATGGCCGCTTATCTGTCCGAACGCGGCATCCGCACAATGACAATCATCAACCTGCTGCCTCTGGCGCCGTTCACACTGACCAATATGATGGCCGGCGCCTTCCATCTCAACTTCCGCGACTACATGATCGGCTCCGCACTGGGCATCGTCCCGGGGCTGGCCGTGGTCATCCTGCTAGGCAGCCAGTTGGGCGCGCTGTTCAGTGCCGCTCAACCCGAAGAACTGCTCTGGGCCCTGGCCGGTCTGGCCACTGCGATAGGATTGCTGTTCGTTCTGGCCCGACTCACCAGACGCTTCATCCGTCGCGAAGGGCCAGCAATACCGCCTATGGGACCACCGACGCCTAGTGCCTGCGAGGCGAGTGGGCATGATATTCCGCCAGCACCTCAGCATAGAAGCCGTGAATCGAGCGAGCGAAGTGGCTGATATCGTAATCGGCCGCGAAGGCCTGAGCCTGCTTCCCGAGCTGTAATCTGAGTGCCTCGTCTTCAATGAGCTCTTTGAGACTCTGCGCCCATTCATGACGATTTTCAGGCGTCTTGAAACCATTATGACCCTGCCGCACCACATCGTCGATACCGCTGGACCTGACCGATACTACCGGCAAACCAGCAGCCATCGCCTCGAGTATCACCATCCCCTGTGTTTCCGACTTCGAGGCGAATACGAAGATATCCCCAAGATGGTAATACAGGGGGATGTCGTCTGGCGGTACGGCGCCAATCAGAGTGACGTGTCGCTCGAGGTCGAGCTCAACAATTCTTGCCCGCACGCTCGTTGCACCAGGACCGTCCCCCACCAGCAGCAGGTGGAAGTCATGAACCCCCCATTGGCGCAATACTGCCAGGGCACCAAGCATGAAGCCGATATTTTTCTCCTTGCTGACTCTGGACACGCTCACGAGCACCGTCTTCCCATCCAGCTGATATCTCTCGTGCAGAACCGACAGTCGGTTTGTATCGACCGTGCGAAACCGGGTGACATCAATGCCGGTGGGCTGTACCAGCGTAGTTGTCCGCACCCCCAACACGCGCAGGTATTCCTCCGCCGAATAGGTGGGCACAATGACCCCATGACAGCGATTGGAAAACCGCTTGATGAGATAATGCGATATCAGGTTTCTGAATAACATCCCTGGCAGGGGCACGAAATGAGCGTAATGCTCGAGACGCGTGTGATATGTGTATACGACTGGCACCTTGAGCCGCCAGCCGAGCAACAGCCCCAGCGAACCCAGCCAGAACGGGTGATGCACATGGATGATGTCCGGCCTGAATCGTTTGAGCTCATGATAGAATTTCAGTGATAGCGGATTCGTGAGGCGGAATTCGCGCTTTTCGCCGAAGGCCATGAAGGTCGGCACCCTGATCACCCCCTGCTCATGAGCTGCGTTGTCCGTATAGCGCGGCACGAAAAGCAGAATCTGGTTTCCGAGCGCCGTCAATCCATTCCGTAATCTGTCTACCGAGACCGAGACACCCGAAACGAAGGGAAAATAGTTGTTTGAGTACATGCCTATCCTGAGCGAACGATTCAGGTATGGCGTGGGGTCGATTTCAAAGTTCGGATAGTAATTTCGCTCTTCTGCAATCAGGCGATGTAAGCGTATTGCCACGATAAGCAAAACGCTGACGATAAGCAGGAAGCGCAGATAGCTGACGTAGAAAAAGGCATAGATCGTGGACCACGCGCTTTTCAGTGTTCGTCGCCAGGCAATCTCGTCGACATCCAGGCGAACGCGGCTGATTTTCACGCCAGCATCATCGACATCCACAACGACGAAGTGATGAAAGCTGTCCACTGAATCCACAATCAAGCCCCCCGCCCCTCCCGTCGTGACGTAGTCGACCCCGTTGATGGACTGTCTGGAATAGAGCGCAAGATTTGCCGAGAACACGGCGTCGACTTCATGAGTTTCTGCTATACGCACCAAGCCATTGCGGAATTCCCGCGGCTCGAGGTAGGCATCGGATTCAAATGGCGTCAGATCATGATCCACCACCTTCTGAAGCGGCAGGCCGATGAACAGAAATCGATGGGCCGCACTGGAATTGCTTAACTCACGTTCAAGCCAGTCGAGCTGCCAGGTCAGCGAAGATTTACCGGTACCGTCAAGAAAGATGAAATGACTGTCGCCTGAGATGAATGAGAAGAAGTGCGGCCCGAAATGCTCATAGAACTGGAAACTGCCAAAATCGCTGTGCTCGTTGGCACCATAGGTGAGGAGGTAAGGCTTGGAAAGCTGTTCAAGGCTTTTGTAGATAGCCCTATAGTTTTCCTCCTGCCCGCTGGCCACGGCATTGCCGGCTGATATCAGAAAGTCGACATCATCGCGGTTGATACGTGGAATGATCCTGTCGCGAAACACATGCACGGAGTTATTGATGTTGCCGACCACCGCGAACCGATAAGCCGGCTTGCGCTCCAGCAGCTGCCTGATCATCGGGACCTGCGTGGCATGAACAGATTCAAACTCCGGCTTCTCGACATACAGACGGATCTGATGAGCCACGAGCACACACACCAGCACAATATTCGCCACATAGGCAAAGCGAAGCCAACGCTGCTTTCTGCTCAATACCATTGATGATTACAGTCCATTGCAAGGCGCTCCGGTCAACTACGCCGCGGATGAATATGATGCTGATCGGTGTACGGCGACGGGGACTTCAGATGTCAATCAATGCTGGCGCCAAAGCGTATCCTGAGACGGCGATGACGGTGCCTGAAAATGGCCTTGTACAGCGGCTCGAGAACAACACCCAGACCGGGAATCCTGCTCCGGAACTGGACCGTGTCTCTGACTCTGCAGGCAAATTCACTGCCGTCGATTTCCCGCTGATGTTCCCAGCTGGCGTGCAGGAAAGATGTGGAGCTCTCGCTAAAACCTCGTGATGGGTCAATCCAACGAAAGAAAAAGGTGTGTTTATCCAGTGGAATGGCACCGAACAGTAAAATCCAGCTTGAAAACAGGACTGTCCGCTCAGGCCACGTTTCGATGGCTCGATCGGCCCAGCCAGGCGGGGCAGTCATTCGAACGAACGGCGCCAGCTCCTCGTTCACGCCCGCCATGTTAAGCGTCGCCAGGAGTTCTTCTGCACCGATCTGGAGCTCGCTCGTGACGGTAAAGCTCATGGCACCCTCTCTGGAAAAACGGCCTCTTCGACAACTGCCTCTTTGACAAGCTCTTGGCTGTAAAACTGTTTCGCCGCTTTTTAATCCGGCGAGCCAGGCGTCATTGTAGATTTATCGTCCTGCGAGGAAAAGAAAATCCGCCCCCACAACGAAGAAAGGCGCTGCGGGTGACCCACAGCGCCTTGAATTTACAACGTCGTTACCGTGACGGCACGACGACGAATCAGCGTGGTCCCGCGCCCTGAGATACCGCAGTCGGGATACGTGAAGCATCATCGACCTTGTACGCATCCATCTTCAGGTCTGCGAACACCGAGCCCCAGGCATCCTTGTTCTGCTTCTCTTCTGCAGAGCGCAGCACATAGATGTTGCTGTTCTGAGGCGCTTCAATGAAAGCGCTGAAGTTTTCGTTCCAGTGCGGGCGACTGGAATTCTCAAAGAAGTTGCCTTCGACCCGTGCCTGCGCACCGCCACTGGCACTGATACTGAAGTAAGTCACATTGCGCCAGTAATTGTTGAACAGGTGAGCCCGGGTGCGACTGCCTGTCAGCTTCGGGTTTCTTCCTGACACTTCATCCCAGTAGTTGTGATGCAAGGTCACCTGCGACTCTGATACGAGGGCCGTGTAGTGGTGCTGAGAGCCACAGACTGCCGGGTTGCGGCCGTCCAGGTGGTTCCAGGAAAGCGTGACATTCTCGCTATTCCGGACATCGATATACCCATCGCTGATCAAACCAAGACGAACGTGATCGATCCAGACATGGGTGCTGTTATCGAGGCCGATACCATCGCCAGCTTCGATGAGTCCTGGATTGACATCCCAGATCTCAAGGTTGCGAATGATGATATTGCTGCGGCCGTTGAGGTTGAAGCTTGCCCCTCTAACTTTCGAATTACGGCCACCAATGAGCGTCTTGTTCGACTCAAGGTGAATACCGGTTTCATTTCGTGAGCGCGTCACAGTCGCGTTGCTCACACTGCCCAGCGACGTGCAGGTTTGCGAACCAACCGGAACGCGATAAAAGGTCTTGCCAGGATCAGAATAGCCACAGTCGATCGGGCAGGCTACCTGGTCCCGCGGTGCGGTCCGGCAGTCGATGGTCACGTTATCCGGAATCTGAACAACCTGAGGATAAGGGCTGGTGAGTGCCTGCTTGAGATCCTGGCAGTTGTAAACCCGCCATGGATTCGACTGACCACCGCCAGTGGTGGAGCGAAGACCGTCTCGACCAGGCTGAGCTGCAAAACCATCGCTGCCGTTATCTGCTGCAAACTCTATGGTACTCAGACGCCATCTCTGGAAAGGACTGCCCACGTCTGCCGCCTGCACGACACTCGTCCCACTGCCAGTCTGGAAAAACTGCGGACTGAGCAGGTGACCACTGCGCACAGATCGGATTTGATAGGTACCGTCGCTCAACCGATTGAACTGCCATCGCTGGTTGGAATAGCCATTGGCTGAATGCTGATGGATATTGCCGCCATCGTCAGTCGAATTGCCGGCCACATCGAGCATGCTGCCTGAGTGCTGAGCCTCTATGTTCCAGTCACCGTAGCTGGTTTGACGAAGCACGAACTGCTGATGAATACCGCCGCCGTAGCCCCACTGCTGAACGTTAGCCCGATTCGCAGTCGAGGCACCTGCGACATCGAGACTCTTGCCGCTGCCAACGTTTTCCAGACGGTAAACCTGCCCTGACGCTGCGGTATTCGATGCCGGGTTGACATAGCCCTTGAGAAGACGAAAATCCCAACGCTGAAAATCGTTGCCGAAATCATAATCCTGCACCAGTGCCGCACCGCTTCTTGTCGCGTTCTGGGCAACTGACAGCACCTGCCCGCTGTTGGCAGACGCAACACGATAGCGTCCAGTAACAGTTTCGGTAATTTGCCACTGCTGATTGGCCTGTCCGTTGGCGGCCCATTGTATGACAGGCGCGCCCGGCCATGTCGCAGCGCCGTTGACGTCGATCAGCTTGCCGCTATGACGAAGCTCAAGGGTCCATAATCCGTTGCCTGTAGCCCGAGCAATGACCTGTTGGTGAGCACCCGCCCCAGTGCCCCATTGCTGTAGAATGGCGCCATTGTTCATACTCGCCCCGGCAGTGTCGATGCCAAGACCACTGCCGGCGTTGACCACTGCATAAACCTGTCCAGACTGTAGCGCTGCATGACTCAACTGAGCGACGAACGTACACTGAACGAGGATGCATAATTTAACGATGAGCGGCGGAAACCGATGTTTGCGGGATACACGATCGAGAGTCTGTACAACCATACCAAGCCCCTTTGTGATGTGGCGCGCATTTTACAGCGCGGCTACAATCTGAACAATAATTAACCAAGCGTGGTTACATAATGACAACAAATGGAGAACGATACCGTGTCACGGTTCGTACTTGCCTCGATCCATCAGGGCCAGAATCATGAGCAAATCTCTCAGGACAGGAATCTACCGCCATTATAAGGGGCAAATCTATGCAGTGATGGGTGTAGCCCGTCATAGTGAAACCGAAGAAGAGCTGGTGGTCTACAGAGCACTCTATGGTCAACAGGGTCTATGGGTACGACCGCTGCGCATGTTCACCGAGACAGTCGAAATCGATGGCGAGACGATACCCCGCTTTGCCTGGGAACGGCCGCTCGATACTGAAGCAGATATCGCCTAGTCACTCCGCTCCCAATCCGGCGGCATCCATAGATGTTTCAGGCGGGAAATCAGCTTACCTGGGCGGCGCATGTCGCGGAACAGGTCGACGTATTCATGAGTCCAAAGTCGTATCAGGTTGTTCGAGTAGACCTGTCGGGTGATGCCATATTCCGGTGGATTAGCGCTATCCTCCGGCACAAAGGTTCCAAATAGACGATCCCACACGATGAGCACACCGCCGTAATTCTGATCGATATACTGCGGATTTCTGCCGTGATGCACGCGGTGGTGGCTGGGCGTGTTGAATACCATTTCCAGCCACGGATGCAGCCGCCCGACCAGTGTCGTATGAATGAAGAACTGGTACACCAGCGACAGCGCGTACGCAACGCCTATCCAGACGGGATTGAAGCCGATGAGTGCCAGCGGCAGATAGAAGATCCAATTACCATTGAAGATATTGGTGGCGTTCTGCCGCATCGCCGTCGAGAAATTCATACGCTCAGATGAATGATGCACGACGTGCGCAGCCCAGAACCAGCGCATTCGATGACTGCAGCGATGCATCCAGTAAAAGCAGAGGTCTACGCCAATCAGCACCAGTACAGCCGTGAGCCAGTTCAGCTCGAGATCCAGCAATCGAAAGTGATAGACAAGCGCATAGGCTGGAAAGGCTATGATGCCGGCGAAGAGCAGCTCGGTGACCTGATAGCCGGCGCCGAGTCCAAAATTCCTGAACGCTTCGCCGACATCCATCAATCGCTTGTCATGCCTGATGCGTCGATACTCCCAGAGTGTCACACCAATGAAGACTGGTGTGGCGACCATGAATATGAGCTGACGGGCGTCAAGCGCCAACCAGGTGCTTAGCCAGGTCCAGAGCCCCTCGAGTCCGCTCTCACGAATCGTTGTTGTCATCAGTTCATACATGTTCTGGCCTCATCCAGGCGTATCCTCAAGCGTATTCTTCACCTGAATCAGTTGCTATTATTGACCATACGTGACGCGGTTTTGACTATAGACGCCAACAGTTCGCGGAGGTGACATGGGACAGGTTATGCGAGTAACCGGAGCATGGATTGGGCTGCTTAGAGACTGGCTCGACGATGCGCACCACGAGGCGCTTGATCTTCGCAGCGCGCTCGCCCGCTGGTCTCGGGAAGATAACGTGCCCGTACCCGTCTGGCGTGATCTGGTCGAGCGCGGCGTTGCCCTCGCGCCTGATCAGCCGGCGCCAGAACTGGCAATTGGCGCCTGTGTCACGCCTGCCCATGTTGGCGTGCTGGGCTATCTGGTTCTGGCTTCGGATACGGTAGGGGAAGCCATGCTGGCTTATCAGCGCTACGAGCGGCTGTTCTACGGGGTGAGCATCGCTGAACTCGAAGCCACAGGCGATGATGTGGAGATCCGATGGCCTCCCGATAGTAGTGGTCTGGGGCAGCAGGGCGATGGCGTTGCGATTGCTGCCCTGCTCACCTTTCTGCAGCGTCAGATGGATGACCCGCCATCACTCTCAAAGGTCAGCTTTCGTGGTGAGGTGAGCCCCAGAGACGCGTCGGCGTATGAGAGCTTTTTTGGTTGTCCAGTATCCTTTGGAGATGCCTATGTTCGCGTCCGCTTCCCCCAGGCCTACCTGGCAATCCCCATGCCCCGACGGGACCCCACGCTGAGGCACTTGCTCGACCGACAAGCCCAGGCGCTGTTACGTGCACTACCTGGCGCCTCCGACGTTGAACGGATTCTGCAGCAGGTTCTGCTGCGACTGCTGGCGGATGGCGAACCGACACTGGTGCGTGCGGCCCAGGCCATGCACATGTCGCCACGGACATTGCAAAGAAGACTCGCTCAGCACGACATGAGCTGGCAGCACTGGCTGGATCGCAGTCGTGAACAACTTGCAGAGCAGTATCTCGGCGATACCAGCCTCAGTCTGAGCGACATTGCGCTGCTGCTCGGCTTCTCCGAACAGAGCGCCTTCACCCGGGCCTATCGCCGCTGGACTGCCAGCTCGCCTGGCCGACGCAGACGGCGCCTGGGATCTACCACTCCGTCGGACTAGAGGCGATAAGCGCCCTGGTTGAGACCTTCAAGAATCGCCGGCGTGATCCGGGTATAGGTCGTCGTGCCTGGGAGCCAGGCATAGATCGGATCGTCGGTCGAATTGATGTCGTAGCCAGCCTCCTTCAAAGGCGCCTTTTTGTGCTTGAAGGTTCCGGTCGTTTCAGCTGCCTCACCAAGCCGCAGGAAGATCGGAACGGCGCAGACAGGCAGGCTGCTGCGTAACATCTTGAGGAAACCCTCGAAGTCGAATTGCCCCGGGTGTCCGGTTGTCTTCAGCCACGCCATGCCAGCCCGGCCGTTGGTCCCTGGAATCTCGACACCATAGACGATCGACTCAACCACGCTTGGATGAGCATCAATGATCAGTTCAACTTCCGTGGTTGAGACGTTCTCTCCCTTCCAGCGGAAGGTATCGCCCAGGCGGTCGACGAACTGGGCGTGGCGAAAGCCCATGTTTCGCATCAGATCCCCGGAGTTGAACCAGCGATCGCCCTTTTTGAAGACATCATGGAAAATACACTTTTCGGTTTTTTCTGCGTCGGTATAGCCATGGAAAGGGGTCTTCTCCGATATTTCGCCAATCAGCAGACCGGTCTCGCCCTTCTTCACCGGAATCATCCGGCCTTTGCTATTACGAACAGGACGTTCGTGCTCATTGTCGTAGGCGACGATCGAGTAGCGGAACGGACATAGCCCCACCGTGTTGTCGAAATTCAGCACATTGGAAAAGCCAATATTGCCCTCGCTCGACGCGTAAAACTCCATCACCCTGGGCACGCCGAAGCGTTCCTTGAACTGCTTCCAGATTGACGGCCTGAGGCCGTTGCCAACGATGACGCGAACCTGGTTCCTGTGATCATCAGGCGACACCGGGCGTTCAATGAGATAGCGACACAATTCGCCAACATAGCCGAATGCCGTGACCTTGTGCTGACGAATGTCTTCCCAGAATCTGGACGCACTGAAGCGTCTGGCCATAACCAGCGTAGCGCCGCCTGCAAGCACTGAACCCCAGCATACGGCCAGAGCGGTGGCGTGGTAGAACGGCAGGCATACGTACATTCTATCGGAGGATTCCAGCTTTACTGCCGCGAAACCAAAGGAACCATAGGCTTTCATGAAGCGGCCATGATTGAACACCACGGCCTTGGGCAGGCCGGTCGTGCCTGATGTGTAGATGTAGAAGCAGGGATCGTCAGGGTAGATTTCGCGCGACTGGCGGGGGTTCTCACCGGAGGCCACCTTGCTGGCGTGCATGAGATCGACCCAATAGTCGGCCACCCGGCTCGGCGTCGCCTGAGTCTCATCTGCCACCAGAAACTGACGATGGCCTGGTACAATCAGTTCCGCTTTCACCTCTTCATACGCGTCAGCCAGCTCTGCACCAACTATGGCCGCCCTGGGCGCCACCAGATTGATACTGTGCGTAAGCACCCTGCCACGCTGCGAGGTGTTGACTAGCGCACTGACCGCGCCAATTTTGGCACACGCGGTAATGGCAACCATCAGCTCAAGCCGGTTCTCGATCATGAGGACAACGGCATCACCTTTGACGATGCCCGTCGAGGTCAGGTAATTGCCGACTCGATTGGCCCAGGCGTTGAATTCAGCGTAGGTCATCGACCTGTCACCATCGACGATGGCTTCGGTCTGTCCACTCTCGGCAGCCAGTGTCTCGATACACATGCCCAGCCCGACTACCCGCGTCTTGTCGGTGGTGTCGCCAACTTTGAGGCCTTTCACCAGTCCCGGGACGCCTGAAATGAGCATTGGTATTTTTCTTGCGAACTGAGGAAACGTTATGATGTCCTGATTATCCATGGCTGGCTGTCCTGCCCCTGTTTTAGCTGTTGTTGTATGTGTGCGATGCTAGCTGCTCACTTTTGTGCCGGTAATGACCATGCGTAACATCCTGCTGTCCTTTTGTCTCATTATCTGGCAATCGCTGCGGTGAGAGGTATCCGATCCAGAGAGCCAACGGTCTCTGCTGCTTCGATCCTCGATCTCTTCGACGGCCTTGTCGAGCTCGGTGTGCTGGCTGGTCCCGACGCTGAAGTAGACGGGATCAGACGCGCAGATCTTGAAAACATCGAAGCCCGCTTTCCGGCCAGCCTTGTACAGAAGCTATGGCGCGTCGGCGAGCAATCACCATATGCACGGCAGCTCGGCCTGATTATCGGCAGCCGGGTCAACCTGCGGGCCATGGGGATGATTTCAAACGTCACCAGATTCGCAGACACGCTCAGCGAAGTCATTGTCATTTCCGCCAGACATGCCGCCGTTATGAGCGAAGTGGAAAACATCCGGTCGGTCGCGCAAGCTTCGGGCGTCAAGATCGTCTATGAAATCACACCGCCCGAATATCGGCTCGATAACGCCATCGACCGTAGCATGGCTGCTGGCGTCAGCTGGGCGCGGCACCTCACCGGCAGGCCGCTCATGCCACTCGCTACGACATTCAGGCATACGGTGACGGACCAGGCGCCTTACCGAGCCATCTTCGGCGACGCCGTGAGTTTCGGTCAGGCGGAAGATGCCATTCTTGTCGCGCACGAAGACCTTACCTTACCGGTGATTTCGAGCAACCCTTACGTCAAGGCAGTATTGGCAAGCCGGCTTGCCGAACAGAGCAATGGCCTGATGCGCAGAACCACGCTCGAAGGCGAAGTGCGTCGCATCATCGGCAATGCCCTCCAGGATCCCTTGCTCAGCTCGGATTACGTGGCCAATCAGCTCAATATGAGCCGGCAGACACTGCACAGAAAACTGAGAAAAGAGAGCTGCACATATCAGAGCCTCTTGCTGGCGGTGCGCAAGGAGAAGGCCCATCACTATCTTAAGAACGGCGTTTCAAAGATGGATGAGCTGAGTGCACTGCTGGGGTTCAGCGAACCAAGCGCCTTCTTCAAGGCCTTCCGCAGCTGGTACGACACCACGCCTGGCAAATTCGAGGGCCGAGGCAGCTAGCTGTTATTGCGACCGCACTCGATCAGCGCCTTGATGTCCTCGAGGGCGGCGGGTTTCAGCAGGTGATGGTCGAAGCCTGCCTCTTTGGACAACTGCCTGTCTTTTTCCTGTCCCCAGCCAGTGACCGCGACTAATGTACAGTCTGCCAATGCCGACTTCTGTCGGAGGGCCCGTGCCAGGTCATAGCCGTTCATGCCTGGCATCCCGATGTCCAGAAAGGCGATGTCGGGCACGAAATCAGCAGCTATCATCAGGGCATCCTCGCCGGAATGAGCAAGACGAACCTCATGACCTGAGTGAGTCAGCAAGGTCTTCAGGCTGCTCACGAAGTCGATGTTGTCGTCTACCAGCAGCACACGGCAGCTCGCTTTCTGTACCTCACTTACCGCCGCCGCTGTGGCCTTCATACTTGCCGGCTTTTCCGCAACATCGATCCTTACGGTAAAGGTACTGCCCTGCCTGCTACCCTTGCTGCCGACGAGGAGTTGTCCTCCATGGAGTTCGACCAGACGCCTCGACAGGGCCAGCCCTACCCCTAGCCCTGCCTGATCGCGCTCCAGCGACTGATCCACCTGGATGAACATGCCGAAGATTTCTGGCAGCATCTCTGGCTGGATACCAATACCGTTGTCTTCGACATCGACGACTGCCTGGTTATCTTCCACGCGAGCGGCGAAGCTGATCCTGCCGCCACGGGGCGTATATTTCGCTGCGTTGTTTAGCAGGTTCGAGAAAACCTGAGCGAGGCGAACCGGATCAGCATCGAGATAGACGGGGTCTGCCGGCATAGTGACGGAAAAGTCGTGGCCCATCTCTTCGATGAATAACCCACTGGTTTCGATAGCGTTCTGCATGATCGACTCCAGATCGACCAGCGATTTCGTTATCGTCAACTTTCCTGTTGTAATCCTCGACACGTCGAGCAGATCATCGACAAGCCGGACCATCTGTTTCAACTGCCGCTCCATCACCACGAGAGCGGTCTGCTGCTCAGGCTTCATATCGCCTGGAATGCGGAGGATCCTCAAGCCATTAGCCAGAGGCGCCAATGGGTTGCGCAGCTCATGAGCAAGCGTTGCGAGAAACTCATCCTTACGACGATCCGCAATTCGCAAGGCGTTCTCCGCTGCATGGCGCTCGGACATTTCGTGCTCGAGCGAACGGTTCGACTGTTCCAGGGCACTGGCACGACGTTCGATTTCGCTCAGCATATCGTTGAATGCTTCGACGAGAACGCCAATTTCATCTTCCGTATGTTTCTGGGCTCGAAGCGAAAAGTCGCGAGTCTGCATCACCCGACGAGCCACATCGGTCACTGCGAAGATTGGAGCAGTCAGCGCGCCACGAAGCCAGGTGGCAATGAATAGCGCGAAACCCAGGCTTGCGGCCATAACGCCGATCAGAATCAGAACATAGTTCAGAAGACGCGCGCTCAGCTCATAGCGTGCACGGATGTAGACTGTAGCAATGACCTGATCATCCTTGACGAGCGGCTGCCAGACATGAAGCCTGTCGGCCTCGACCACGTGGCCTTCGGCCAGCTCCTCGGGCGTAGGCCATCGAACGTGCTGACCATCGCGGGTAGCGGCCTTGCTGGTGTATTCAGCGAACTTTTCCCTATCCGGCGTGAACAGCACCGCGTTGATGATGGCTGGTCGAGTTCTCAGAAGCTCCAGGTTCTGTCTGGCTGTGAGCGGATCATTAAACTCCAGCGCGGGTGTGCTGATATCAGCGATGATACTGGCTTGAGTGCGCACATCGCTGATGAGTTCGTCGTGATACGCACGAAGGTTCACCACGAGCATGATCGAGGCATGGATCAGCAGCGCAAAGAAGGTCGTGGCCATGACCACGAGCATCAGCTTGCTGGATATGGACTTACTGAGAGGGCGCATCACTAGTGCGCCTCTCGCTCGACTGAGGATGCCACGGCCAGGAGACGAGAGCTCAGTTTGAGTTGGGAGATATCTGCCCAATGCAGCGAAACGTCAAATCCGACACGACCGCTGATCAGTCTCAGGTTGATCGTACTGCCAGGTGCCAGCCCGTCTTCATTTTCAGTGACAACGAGCAGCGGCTTGCCCTTGTTCCGCCTGGTCAGGGCCGCTAGAGCATCTTCGGCATCGTGACCTACGAAAACGACGTGAGGGAGGGTGATTTCTCGTGTGCTCGAGGCCGTTAGTACCTGTACCGGCCTATCGTTCACGAGTCTACCTGCTATGCCTTCCTGGAGTTCGGCACTGATCGGGCTGGCGCCCAGCACCCAGATCCTGTAGGGGGAATCCGGAGCCTCGAATGCAGAGTCGGGCCACTGCGTATAGCTGAGAAACTTGAAGACCATTGCTGCCTTGATCCGATACTCCGGCGCCCCGTCCTTCGCCGCCGCCACGACAGAAAATCCCCAAACGCCGAAACAGATGGCGAGAAACGCAAGCCGACGGGAACGGCAGCCTTGGCCCAAGGCCTCGGCAATGTTCTGAACGCGGCACGCAGTTGTCATGCTACAGCCCCCACACGAGCTTGCCAAAAACACCGCGCTCGAACTCGCTACGTACAGGCGCTCTGCCAAATTCCGGATGAGTATCATCCAGCAGATTCTGTCCTACCAGCGAGAGCTCGAGACGGGACAGGGGCCGCCATCCTAGGCGCAGATCGAGCGAGGTGTAAGCTGGCACATCGATCTGCTCGATCTCACCAGCGTGCCGAAGGAAGGCGTCAAGCGTCAGTTGGCGACTGATATCGAAGGCAGAACGGATCTGACCATAAAACTCAGGATCTCCATTGGCTATGTTCGTGGTGCTGGACGTATCGAGGCTGCCGGGCTTGAGATCGATATCCAGACGCTGAACCACGAAGCCAGCGTGCAGCCGCCATCGCGCAGTAGCCTGCCAGCTTGCCCAGGTTTCCAGACCATAGACATTGCCTTTTGCTCGATTCCTGAACACCTGACCAGTGCCAGAGGGATTCGGCTCCAAGGTGCGCAGATCATCGTAGTGGCTGTAGAAGCCGGTTACCGACCAGTTCACAGCGGCCACGGGCTGGCTTCGGTAGCCCAGTTCATAAACAGTCGAAGTCTCAGATTCGAAATTCTTGCCACCAGCGAATTCGTACTGGGGCACACCGTCGAGCAGTGGGGGATTCACCGGGCTGAAAAAGTCCCGGTCAATACGCGACGGAGACCGGACCGCGATCGCGATACTGCTCCAGATGAGCTGACGAGCAGCCGGTGTCCATGCGAGGTGTGCGCTGGGCATGCTCTCCCATCCGGTGTAAGGATTATGCTCCAGTCTGGTCCCCACAGTCAGACGCAATTTGTCCGTCAGCGTTATCTCATCCTGGGCGAACACGTTGGTCCATCGCAACACCACATCATCCGGCAGGAACTCGAAACGCTGTCTGTTCTCGACTCGATCTGTCAGATATCGATGCCCACCACCCCATACGAGCGTGTGAGTATCGTCGAGTGACCATTCGTGTTGTAGTTCAATATCAATCGTATTGAGATGCTGCTCGTACGATTCGGCCTGATCACGGTGCGTATGGTCGAAGTAAGCCTGCAACGACCACTGGGACTCCGCCGAGCGCGCCCAGGTCGCGCGTGTGAGCACATTGGCGCCCTCGATCTCGGTATCTCTCAGGTCGGTCTGTTCGAGCTCTCCCTGATAGAAATCCCCCTGGACCGTCAGGGAGCGGTTGTTACTGGTCCAATCGGTCCTGAAACCTGCCTGGGAGCGATCCCAATCAGTTTCGGTGGGGCTGCCGTCGGCTCGCTCGACGTCATCGTGCTGACTACGCTTGCCATACACTCTGTAGTGGCCATCAGCAATCAGTTCACCCCCGTATCTGGCTGCAGCATGATGCTCCTGCTCGCTGGCGCCGACGGAAAACAGCTCGCCCTGGGTCTCGGCTGCAGATCGTGTGACAACGTTGATGACCCCATTGACCGCGTTAGCTCCCCACAGCGTGCCACCAGGGCCACTCACGACTTCTACACGATCCAGGTCTTCCAGCAGCACATCCTGCGCATCCCAGAAGACGCCTGAGAAGAAGGGGGAATACACGGTGCGGCCATCTATCATCACCAGCATCTTGTTGGCCAGGAGATTATTGAAGCCTCGCGCGGAGATGGCATAGTTGCGCGCATCGATACGTGCGACCTGAAGGTTTGGCGCGAGGCGCAGCGCCTCCGGCAAGGTGGTCGCACCATTTCGTCGCACATCGTCATGAGTGATGACGAACACGGATGCCGGCGCATCGGAAACCGGCCGCGCCGCCTTGGATACTGAAATAACCGGCATTTCAGCCAGTTCTTCGAGAGACAGATCTGCCAGGGCAACATCCTGTGCATGCGCGGCGCAGGGCACCAGCAGCGCTGACAAGGCGCCGATCCCAATCACGCAACCGCGGTATGTGCTTGCCCTGCTAGCCCTACGGCAGAGAAAGACCCTCAGGTCCGTGGAACAGTTCATATGTGTGGACCTGATGACACCAGTGTCGACATTGAAGACAGGTAGCGGACCGCTTCGCATCTTCATGTGACTATTCTTCGAATAGTAATTCATGGGAAGCGCTGGCAACAAGACCTTATGGCTGGCTCGTGGGACCGCCCGCATTCGGGTAGATATCAGGAATATTATCTGTGCAGGGAGGGGATGCCGTTTCGGGCAAAGATTGATACGCTTACCGGACTGGAAGCCCTCGCGGGGCCTTGATCGAGCTGGTCTCGACGTCCAGCTCGACCGTAAAACCCTTAGCGCGTTCCGTAGACCACCATGGTTTTGCCCTTCACCTGCACCAGGCCCTGATCTTCCAGAGCCTTCAGCACGCGCCCAACCATCTCACGCGAACATCCAACGATGCGGCCGATCTCCTGGCGGGTGATCTTGATCTGCATGCCGTCGGGATGGGTCATGGCGTCGGGTTCACGACAGAGATCCAGTAGCGTGCGGGCTACCCGACCAGTCACATCGAGGAAGGCAAGGTCGCCCACCTTGCGAGTGGTCTGACGCAGTCGCGTCGCCATCTGCTCGCCGATGAAGTAGAGAATTTTTGGGTCTTCCTGAGCGATTTCGCGGAACTTGCTGTAACTGATTTCAGCCACTTCGCATTCAGTCTTGGCCTTGACCCAGGCACTGCGTGAGCCGACCGCTTCCGGGTCGAACACGCCCATCTCCCCGAAAAAGTCTCCGGCGTTCAGGTAGGCCATGATCATTTCCCGGCCATCATCATCCTCGATGATAACCGTCGTGGATCCCTTGATGATGTAGAACAGTGAATCGCTCTTGTCGCCAGCGTAGATGATGGTGCTTTTGCTGGGATAGCGTCTTCGGTGACACTGTGAGAGGAAATAATCAAGATGTTTGGTTTGCTCGGTTGGCTTTACTACCGTCACCATTCTTGATTCCTCTGTTCACTCATGGATTGCATAGGTATGGGTTCATTAAAAAGATGCATTATGACCACTATGTTAAATTAAGCAGAAATCCTGTGATTAGGCAAGCCGGCATGTGGTAGGCTTTGCCCCCTTATAATGGCAGCACTGCTGCCGACGAACTGATGATCTCGCGATGAAAGCAACGATAGCATGGAAGGGCGATGCCCTTTTCGAAGCAAAGACTGAAAGCGGCCATACCCTGACCATCGACGGCCCCCCGGACCAGGGCGGCAAGAATCAGGGACCGCGTCCAATGGAGACCATGCTGGTCGGCCTGGGCGCCTGTACCTCGTTCGATGTCATGATGATCCTGCGCCGATCGCGCCAGGTGGTTTCGGACTGTGTCGCTACAGTGAAGGCCAAGCGTGCTGATGAGATACCGGCCGTATTTACCGATATCCATATTCATTTCGAAATCAAAGGTACTGATGTCAGCCCGAAACAGGTTGAACGAGCCATCAAGATGTCGGCTGACAAATATTGCTCGGCCTCTATAATGCTCGAACGCGGTGGCGTGAAAATCACCCACGACTACACGATAGCTGAATCCTGAAACACGCGGACCAGTCAATGAATGAAAAGTTAAAACTGCACGGCTTCAACAATCTGACCAAATCACTCAGCTTCAATATCTATGATATGAGCTATGCGGTGACTGAGGAACAGAAGGACGCCTACATCGCCTATATCGACGAGCAGTACAACGCCGAGCGTCTGACCCAGATTCTCACCGACGTTGTCGAGATTATCGGCGCGCACATTCTTAACGTGTCACGTCAGGATTACGATCCGCACGGCGCCAGTGTCACGATGCTCATCGCCGAGCACGAAGTGCCACCACCGCCGGGATCTGACGAGGCTTCGCCTGGCCCGCTGCCTGAAACCGTCGTCGCTCACCTCGACAAGAGTCACGTAACGGTCCACACCTATCCAGAGAGCCATCCGGATGGTGGTATCAGCACCTTCCGTGCCGATATCGATGTGTCGACCTGTGGCCTTATCTCACCGCTGAAGGCCCTGAACTATCTTATTCACAGCTTCGATTCCGATGTGGTAACGATCGACTATCGCGTGCGTGGCTTTACCCGCGAACTCGACGGCACCAAGATTTACATCGACCATGACATCAATTCGATCCAGGAGTTCCTCACCCAGGATACACAGAACCTGTATCAGATGATCGACGTGAATGTGTACCAGGAAAACCTGTTCCACACGAAGATGATGCTGAAGGATTTCGATCTGGACAACTACCTGTTCGGCTCTGGTTCCGATGAAATGGAAGAGGATCAGGCTGAGGGCATTCGCCGACGGCTGCAGCGCGAAATGCGAGAAATCTTTTATTCAAGAAATCTCTCGCCCGATCAGGAATAAGGTCGGCATCTACTCAAAGACGTTGTGAGATCTGGTTATCGGTCAGATCTCACCGCCGGACTGCCTCAGCAGCATCTGCATATCTTCGTTGTTCTTCTTCACTGCTACCATCAGCGCTGTTTCGCCTTCGGCATCGCGGGCATTGACGCTTGCGCCGGCTGAAAGCATGACCTGCGCCATCAGCAAAGAGCCCTGCTCCACTACGATCATCAGCAATGGCTTGTTCTGATACTGGGTATTAACCCGAGCGCCGGCTCGAATCAGCGCTTTTGACGTCGACAGATGGCCGTTCGTAATCGCCAGCGCCAGAGGTGTCGCACCATCGGAGCGACGGGCATTGAGTTCGGCACCTGAGGCAGCCAGAGCCTGCACAGCGCGACTATCGCCGCGCCGCGCCGCAATATGTAGAGGCGTTTCCATGTTGGCAGGATCGGTAATATTCGGATCAGCACCCTCCGCGAGCTGGTCCACGAGGCGCTGGGTATCGCCCTTGTTGGCTGCAGACAGTACAGCTGTGGCATCTGTTTTTGGTGGGGTGGTACAGCCCTGGAGCACAGTGGGGGCGGCAAGCAGCAGCAGCAAGGCCGTGGCATTTCTCGTGAGCATGAGGATTCCTTTTCAAACGCGCCATCCTTGTAGCTGGAGCCTGCCTACTTTACTCGATGCGGCTCTGCTTCAACGCGGCGTTCTGGTAATATCGATTATTATTGGTGAGCCCTTGAGCCCTACTTCTTCCCAGTCAGCAGTTTGCGCGATAACAGCAGGACAAGTACAGGCAAGCTGCGGCTCACTTGCCAGGAATCCGACACGGAACACGCTTTGCCCGATCTGAACAAACCAGGGACGACCGCGCCTGTTGCTGAGACCGTGCAACTCACGGCAGAACAACGCGCGATCATCGAGGCAGAGGTCTGCCACGCCGCCATTACGGCCGTTGCCGGTAGCGGAAAGACTACTACGCTGGCACATCGCATCCTGCACTTGCTGAACAACGGCGTTAGCGCCCAGCGAATTCTCGTGCTGATGTTCAATCGGGCGGCCAAGCTCGAGTTCGAGAAGAAAATCCGCAAGCTCGCCATGAGCGCTGTAAATCCGTCTCAGCCCTTGCCAGAGATTCGTACATATCACGCCATGGGGCTGCGCCTGTACAAGCGGTTTATCGACGAAGGCTATCTCGAACCGTTCAATCCGAAGATCCTCAGCGAGGGAGAGATTCAGTTCCAGCTCTGGCGGCTTATACGGGAAGCTGCGCCGGAAGATCTCCGCACCACGCTGAACCGCGACAAGAAGGAGCATATCGAGAAAGCCGAGGCGATTCTGGAGATTAGCAAGGCGCAGCTGACCGATTTCGACTTCACGTTCGAGCAGCTGGATATCCAACCGAAGTTCGGCTTTCTCAAGGATGTCGCTGAACGCTTCGAAGACTGGCGCCAGCGAGAAAGTCGTATCAGCTTTGCCGACATGTTGTATGAACCGGTGAGATGCCTGCAGAAGCATGAACACCTGCGAAAACTGGTACGCGATAAAATGGATGTGGTGCTTGTCGATGAGTACCAGGACACCAATGAAGTACAGCACCAGCTGCTGAAACACATTGCCGGCTCCCGCGCCAAGGTGACCATCGTTGGCGATCCCGACCAGACCATCTACGAGTTCAGAGGCGCGAGTACCGACTTCATTCTCAAGCGCTTTCAGGAAGACTTCGAGAATCCAGCGCCTTTTCAGCTCACCTGGTCATTTCGGTATGGCCACCGTGCTGCGCTCGCCGCCAATCATCTGATCGGACACAACAAGCAGCGGCGGGACATTCTGTGCAGAGCCCACCTCTCGACGCCCGCCACAAGCGTCGAGATGCTCAAAAGTACAGATGAGGCTCATGCCATCGCCAAGCTACTGCAGTCACTTGCGCCCGCTTCTGCCGCACCTGGCGCAACCACGCCAGTCGCCATTCTCTGTCGCCTCTGGTCTCAGGCCGTGCCAATCGAGCTGGCACTCCTGGCCAACCGAATGCCCTACCGCATAGATGAGAACAAGGGCGCTCTGAACAATCGTGAAGTACGTCAGGTACTGAATCTGCTAAGGGCGACCGCGGCCGACTGGCTCGCGCTACCGATCGACACTCGCAGTGAGATCATGCTGGAGGTACTGCGCTTTCCACATGTTGCAATACGCGATGACATGCTGCGGGGCCTGGCGCGGTCACTGGCGCGCATCGACCCGACCGCACCTGAACAACTGGAACAGATCGGCCTGAACAAGCAGAACTGTAAGGCCCAATTCGGCATCAGCAGCTGGCAGCTATCCAGAATCGAAGGCACGTTGGCCGCATTGCGTGCGGCCACGCTGAGTTTGGGTTCAGCAGCTAACGTACTGAGCCAGTACATTACCCAGACCGACCTGCTATCCCAGTTGGGCGCATCAGCACTGACAACCGAAGCCGCCGATGAAAAAGTAAACAATGTTCTGGGGCTTTACTACTACATCAAGGTCCTGAATCTACCGGTCAGAGAGACGCTTCAGCACTTCGAGGAGTTGCGGGCCGAAGCCGGACTGAGCAACGGCCAGCGCAGCGGCAGCGACCACAGGGCTGCTATCGTTGAGCTCACGACCATACACAAGACCAAGGGGCTTGAATGGCCTACCGTGGTCGTAGCCGGCTTCAGGGACAGTGTGCTGCCTTACCGGCGCAACGGGCAGAGTGCAGAAGCGGCCGGGAAGCCGACTGACCTCGAAGCGGAACGGCGTCTGGCCTATGTGGCTATCACGAGAGCACGGCATGCCCTTTATCTCTCCGCGCCAGCACCCGACTCGGGCACTGGTACCGTGAGCCCCTTCATTGCCGAGATGAAGCTCGAAGCTTCATTGGCGGCGGTAGAGCAGCTGGAGGATGGCGTGGATCCCAAATCCGAAACGCCAGTTATCGAACGATACCTGAAGCTGCTGCACGATAACCGCAACGCTCCTGTTCATGGCAGCTCAGTCTCTCCGGACAGAACGTCCTAGCGACGCTTCGGCGTCCAGGCCCAAACCATCTTTGCCAGCAAGGGCGATTTCCCCTCGGCATCTGTGATAACGACTTCGACCACCGCTTCGCCCTTGTCCTGCGTCTTCATCGCCTGTATCTGGGCCGCGGTAAGTCTGGCTTCGGCACGCATATCGCCCTTTGCCCGCTTCACATAGTCGATGTTCATGCTCTTGATGACGGGCACCTTGTCGTCCGGCACATTCATACCCACCACAAAACCGGTTGCAGACTCGGCAATCAGTGCACAGGCGACCGCATGCACACTACCAATATGGTTCTGAACCCGCTTACGATTCTTCAGTGTCACGATGCAGTGATTGGTGGTGAGTTTCTCGACCACGGTCCCACTGGTGCCTGCGTACTTCACCAGCCGATTGAAGAACAGCGTCAGTGCGCGCGAACGGGCAAAGCCCGGTAATCCGTTAATCCGACCGACGATAGAGGCAAGTTTATTCATGCTGATGCAGGCATCCTTCCAACTTGTGAGTGAGGGCGGTATTCTTGGCACAGTTCTGCAAAATTGCAAATGTCCCGTGTGGAGCACCCCGTGTGGAGCACCCCTGCGGAATACCCGACCCAGCGCATTGCGCGCTACTAGCCTGCCCTACCCCAAAGGAGAATACATGAGCGACCTGGAAAAGGAATTTTACGAGACCGTCGACTACGTCAAAACCGCCGAGGGTGATTTCAAACCTTCCAACGAATTGAAGCTGGAGCTCTATGGTCTGTACAAGCAGGCCACCGAAGGTGACGTAACGGGCAGCCGCCCTGGCATGATGGATTTCATCAACCGCGCCAAGTACGACGCATGGGCGGATCTAAAAGGCATCAGCAAGGAATCGGCCATGCAGCGCTATATCGATTCGATCGAGAATCTGAAGAACCGATAACACAGCACGACAGGCGCAGGGCCGAAATGCTGCGTCTGCATATGGCCGGATATGGCTGCCAGGTAACACCCACCGTTTGGCAGGGCACCACCCGGCAGGCGCAATTGGCCGGGCGTCTAACGCGGTGTCGAGATGAGATAGTCGTAATTGTAAGTGCGACCCGTCACATCAACTGGAGCCGGACGCAGACGGAATTCTGTAGGCACGTTGAAGCGCCCGAGGTCTTCGCGAGTGTCGTACTTTCTCAGCTGTTCCCGAGCCTGCTCGTCAGATAGTGGCGACACTGGAGCCTGGGGGTCGTCCGATCGATCGAGATCGGGTGCATCAAGCGCGCCGTCGATACCCATTTCGGCCAGAGCCTGCAGGTCCATTGGCTTGAACGGAATGGTCTCCACTGTCGAACGGTCGGCACGTTGGGGATCTATCAGATTACTGTTGCGCTCTGCCGAGGGCACATTTTGTGGTGTGCCAGTATCAAGCGGCTTACTTTCCAGAATGACAAATTCATCTTTTTTGATAATTTCTGGTCCTGGCACGTCGGCCTGAATGACGACAGCCTCGATCTCTTCAGTCTTCGGATCGATCAGCAGTGGCTGCGTCACGATTTCCTTTTCGCTTTCTTCACTACGCGCCTGACTTTCCGCGGCATCCTGCTGCACCAACTCTTCAACCACTTCGACTTCAGTATATTCGACGCGCTCCGTAACCTCCTGCTCAGCGGAGGAAACTGGATCGACAATATCTATGAGCTCATCTTCTTCGGCAAAGCTGAGCAGGCTTGAACTGAGCAGGAGGCCGACCACAGCGGCCATCCCAATTCGTGTGAGTGAGTCCATGTAGTCTTCCCGTTTTTTCTAGTTATAGTTTCTGTGCACCGTATATTATCCATACAATACGCCGGGGATATTGTGCGCTCTTATACAATCCCGCAATGAGAATCTGGGCAACTACTTTTCGTACTCAATACTGGTGATATACCAGAGCGCAGGTCCAGACGGGGTTTCTACCACGGCCTCATCACCGACCTTTTTCTTCAGTAGCGCCCGGGCCATCGGTGAGTCGATCGAAATAAAGTCTCTCCTGTCGAAGATCTCGTCGTAGCCTACAATGCGGAAACGCCGATGGACCTCTTCGTCGTTCTCGATGCCGACCCAAGCACCGAAAAAGACGGCTCCTTCCTGCTCAGGTGCGTAATCAACGACTCGCAGCTCCTCGAGAGACTGACGCAGGTACCTTACCCGTTTATCAATCTGCCTCAAGAGACGCTTGTTATATTGGTAGTCAGCATTTTCGCTGCGATCGCCAAGGCTTGCCGCCCAGGACACCTTCTTCGTCACTTCGGGTCTTTCTTCGCGCCAAAGTTTGTCCAACTCCGCCTTCAGGCGCTCAAAGCCGCTTCTGGTAATCAGTTTTGTTCTCATGGGAGGCACTGTAATAGCGAGTCTGAAGATCTGTTAATGAGGGGCCAACTCTCAACCTTCTGTCAGCTCAAGTGGTTATGGAATAGCCTAATAACGAGGCGTATATTAGCAGAGTGTCTATGCTCGATGCAGATCCCGGGGTTTGCACCACGGTGCAAGCCGATGGCACCTTGGATAGATCTCGGGATGATCACCTGCCTCGCCGCGATGATAGGCCGGTGAAGCCATAGCGCAGTCATAACCGCTCAGCACTGGAGAATTGTTTGAAACCTTCCCGCTCTTCGGCCTTGGTCCGGGACATCACAGCGGTCGTGGCGCTTGCGGTTGTACTCCTGATGCAATGGGCAGCGGACCCGCTCGCACGCAATGCGCCATTTATTCTGATTTACCCCGTCGTATTTCTGAGCGCCTGGTTTTTTGGCCGTCGCTCCGCAACGCTCGTCACGCTATTGGGCGCAATTGCAGCAGCTTACCTGTTTATGCAGCCCTATCAGGAATTTAATGTTCAGGGCGCCGCCGCTCGAGGACGTTTACTGACCTTCGTTCTGGTCAGTCTCGCCATGGCGCAAGTGCTTCACTGGAGTCGCCAGCATTATCTGCAACTCAAGATCTCGGAAGCCCGCTACGATTTCGCTACCACGGTAGCCAGAATCGGCACGTGGGAATGGGATCTCACCACCGACCTGATCTACGGTTCGACCGTGTTACGCAGCCTGTTTGGCTTACCTGATGTTGAGAAGGTGCTCACTGCGGAAAAAATGATTGCGCGGATTCACCCGGACGATCAGACCATGGTGCGTCAGCGTCTCATGGAGGCTATTGAGCGCAAAAGCATCTATGAGGCGGAATTCCGCATTCTCACCGCGGAAGGGACGCCCCGATGGATACTCGGCAAGGGGCGCTGCGTGTATGACAGCAGAGGGCGACCGATACAGTTGATTGGCACAAATGTAGACACCACCGAACTTCGAGCAGCAGAAAAGGCCCTTCGAGAGAGCGAAAATCAGTATCGCACGCTGGCGGCTGCCGTGCCTGCTGGCATTTTCCGCAGCGATGTCGAGGGTGAGTGCATCTATACCAACAGTCGTCTGGCGCAAATGTACGGCATGCGAAGCAAACAGATTCTGGGCTCGGGCTGGATCAATGCCGTGCATGTTCACGACAGGCGCTATGTCGCAGAACTCTGGCGTACTACGTCGCGGCAAGGCGTGGCCTTCGACGCGGAATATCGAGTCAGCCGCCCAGATGGACGGGTCGTGTGGGTGACGACTCAGGCAGCTCCTGAACGCAGCGATGATGGTACGGTCATAGGCTTTGTCGGCGTGGTGACCGAGATCACTGAACGGAAGAACTATGAAGAAAGCCTTCGACTACAAGCGTCGACGGATGACTTGACGAAGCTGGCGAACCGCGCTTTCGCCACTGAGCGCCTGCAGTTGGAAGTCGAACACGCTCGTAGTCAGAACACCAACGTAGCCCTCATGTTCATCGATCTCGACAATTTCATGCATGTCAACGATACCCTGGGCCATGAGGTGGGGGACGAACTGCTGAAGCAGACTGCAGGCCGGCTAGGCACGGTAATGCAGGAGGGCCAGTTGCTCGCACGCTTCGGTGGCGATGAGTTCCTCATCATCCTGCCTAACCTTGCGCGTGTCGAGCTTGCCGAGCGAACCGCCGAGCAAGTCGTCGAAAGCTTTGCCAGGCCCTTCGTCTTGAATGGTAGCGAAGCCTTCGTGACCTGCAGCGTAGGCATAGCGGTGTATCCGGGCGACGGGGAAAATTACGAGAGTCTATTGCGCCATGCAGACATTGCCTTGTATCGCGCAAAGGAAACTGGCCGAAACAACTATCAGTTTTTTCTTGAAGAAATGAACGCGCAGTTGCGTGAACGCCAGGAGCTCGAACTGAACCTGAGATATGCACTTGAGCGTGACGAGCTGAGTGTGCACTACCAGCCAATAGTTATGGTCCAAAGTGGAAAGGTGGCCGGATTCGAATCCCTGCTTCGGTGGCAAAACAGTGCAATGGGCAACGTGTCTCCGGAGCGGTTCATTGCTCTGGCAGAGGAGAATGGGATGATAGCGCCCATTGGCAATTGGCTGCTGCAGACCGCCTGCCTTCAGATGCGAAAATGGCAGATCGCGACCGGCGAAGACCTTCAGCTTGCCGTAAACATCTCAGCAAACCAGCTTCGGACCGATGAACTGTTCCAGACCTTGCAGTCGGTAATAAAAGATTCAGGATTTCCGCCTCATCTCCTGGAACTGGAACTGACCGAACGCTCACTCATCCAGGATGATCTGGTAACCGAAGCCAGCTTGCACAAGATATGTAAAGAAGGCATAAGATTTGCCATCGATGATTTCGGCACCGGCTATTCCAACCTTGGCTATTTGCAACGCCTGCCCCTGCACAGTCTCAAGCTTGACCGCAGCTTTCTCACCGGGGCACCTCAGCACGTGGGCAATACCACATTGGCGAGGACGATCATCACCATGAGCCACAGCCTGGGCCTATCGGTCATTGCAGAAGGCATAGAGTGTGAAGCCCAACTGGAGTTCCTGCGCGATGAGTGCTGCGATTTTGTCCAGGGCTATTATTTTGCCCGGCCCATGGAGGCCGCAGTGGCTGAGCAATGGCTGATGGATCATCTTGCAGCGTTCTCGCTCGGCGACACTGCCATTCCCGTAGCTTTGCCCCCCACCTCGCAGCGCTCGATTCATCCGTCAACGGATTCAGGAGACGGCGGACCCTCAACCTGACTCGTGTTGAAAACGCGGGCGAAAAAAAACCCCGGCAATCACCGAGGTTCAAATTGGGTCTTGTCAGGGGGACCTGTACGAGACCCTACACAGGAGCTACTCATGAAAAAGACAATTCGATTGCCCTCTCATGACTCCACTATAGGGCTTGGCTTGTGGCTATGAGGTGGCCGCCGTGTTAAGTATCTGTAATCGCCCGATTGATTTAGGTTGAACGCTCTAGGGTCTCGGCATAGCATCCTGAAGCCAGTGCCACCGTCTGGCCAAGATAACCATGGCTGCGGCTTCAAATGCCTGCAGTCAGCTACGCAGGAGCAGCAGGATGAATACACAGATTATGATGGACAAGGCACTTTCCGGACTCGACCTGATCGGGGGTCGCCTTGAAAAGCTGGGAATCACGGACGACTTTAACCGACATACCGTTCTGGCCTACGTCCTGGCCGAGCAAAAGCACCTCGAAGGCGAACTCGACAGTCTGCGAGCTCGTCTCGATCAGAAAAAAGTCTCTGTTCAGCGGGCCCGCAACTTTGTCAGCCAGGCCGCCAGACACCCTTTCAAAACAACCTCGGATACCGTCAGGAACTTCCTCGGCCGCAAAGGCTGAGACCACTAGCGGTCGAGCCTGCCATGCAGGCTTCTCGGCGTCGAATCCCCCTGATACGGTAGGGCTGGTGGCGTAACCGTTTCGCCCTCACAGGTCGGGAGCGTAATGATGACCCGAAGCCCGCCAGACGCCTCTGAGGTCTCCGAAAGCTCGATACGACCTTTGTGCATCCTGGCCACAGCCCGGACCATGCTGAGGCCGAGACCGTTGCCGGGCAAACCGCGCGTCTTGTCAACGCGATAGAAGCGCTCGAATACATGCTCTCGCTCTTCTGGCGCAATGCCGGGACCGGTATCCCAGACTGTCAGCCGCACTTCACGCCCGCCACTAAGCTCGATACCCACGCGGCTGTTTTCCGGGGAGTACTTGATCGCATTGTCCAGCAGGTTGGCCACGGCCTGAAACAGCAGATTCTGGTCGCCACTCACACAGACATCACTCGCAAGCTCAACCTCGACAGTCTGGTGCTTGTCCTGGGCCAGCGCATCGTATAACTCGATGGCATCGTTCACCAGGGCCACCATATCAACCTTGGTGAAGTGCGCCTGGTAGCCACCCGACTCTATCCTCGCAATCCGCAGGAGCGAATTGAACGTGATGAGCAGGCGGTCGGTCTCTCCCAAGGCTTCCTCGACAATCTGCTGCGAATCGACATCGAGATGATTGGAGGACAGCACCTCGAGCCGGCTGCGCAACCGCGTAAGCGGCGTTCGCAGATCGTGTGCAATGTTGTCCGACACATGCTTGACGCCCGCCATCAACTCCTCGATCTGCTCGAGCATACGATTGAGATGCACGGCAAGTTCGTCGAAATCGTCGCCGGTCCCGCGAACGGGAACGCGCAATGAAAGATCGCCCTGCATGATCTTGCGACTGGTCTGGTTTATGGTTTCGATGCGTGATCGTGTGCCACGCGCCAGCAGCACACCGCCAAGAAAGGCCAGCGCAATCGTGATTCCGATACCATAGAGGAGCGACTGTTCTATGAGTGCTCGTACTCTGAACAAGTCATAGACGTCCCTACCGACGAGCAACATATAGCCGCCCTGCAACTGGAACAGTTTGGCGCGCGCCAGATGAGGCTGCTCGAAACGGTCGGCGGGACGATTGAGATAGAAACTGATCCAGCCGTTTCTGTCCTCGAGCACAGCCGGCCATTCATTCAGGTTTCCGGCAAGCGGCTTCTTTTCGCTATTGACGATGAGATATAGGGATTCACCGGTGGGCCGGCTAAGCACGCGCTCGTTGAGTACACTGACCATGCCGCGCAGGCCCTGCCGGCGATATTGCTCAGCAAGCCCCTGAATCTCAGCCTGGATAGTTTCTTCCACCTGATCGGTCATGAAGCCGACCGTGGCCCAATAAATGAACCCGAGCAGAACGAATACAGAAGCCGCAAAGAGCAGCATGTAAACGAAAGCCAGCCGGAAACTGGATGAGCTGAGTATTCGGCTGAACCTCACTGCTGGTCAGACCTCCTGATCACTCACCTTCCCTGAGGATGTAGCCAGAGCCACGTACCGTGTGCAGCAGCTGTACGCTGAAGTCCTTGTCGATCTTTGACCGCAATCGGCTGATATGAACATCGATCACGTTGGTTTGCGGGTCAAAATGGTAATCCCACACTTTCTCGAGCAGCATTGTCCGGGTGAGTACCTGATCAGGATTGCGCATGAAGTATTCCAGCAGACGGAATTCGCGAGGCTGCAGGTCGATCTTCTGTCCGGAGCGCTTTACCGTACGTGCGAGCAGGTCCATCTCGAGATCAGCAACTTTCAGCGTAGTGACGATGTCCGACTGATTCTGGGTCCTGCGCAGCAGGGACTCGACACGGGCGAGCAGCTCGCTGAAGGAAAACGGCTTGACGAGATAGTCATCGCCGCCGGCCTTGAGACCCTGAACACGGTCGTCTACTTCGCCCAGTGCGCTAAGGAATAGCACCGGCGTTGTCTTCTCCTCTGCACGGAGGCGCTTCACGACGTTTACACCGTCGAGCCCAGGCAACATACGGTCGACGATGAGAAGGTCATACTGCTCCTCAAGGGCCATGTGAAGGCCATCCTTACCGTTATCTGCAAGATCCACGGTGTAGCCGCTTTCTTTCAAGCCCTTGTTGAGATAGTTTGCTACATCTGCATCATCTTCAATTACTAACACCCGCATCGCATTTGCTCCATTTTGCTATTGCGCAATATTTGCCCTACCTATCTACTTCATACCACGATTAGTCTTTATCAGTTCATACGCGGTAGAGATCTCCTTTGCCTTCTCAGTGTGCAAAGCCCGCATGGATTCTGGGATACCCCTGGCCGCCAGCTTGTCCGGATGATGCTCACTCATGAGCTTGCGATAGGCTTTCTTGATGGTGGCATCGCTGTCATTCTGGCTTACGCCGAGCGCCCAGTATGCCTGCTCGAGACGCTCAGCCTCCGAGACCTGGGGTTGCTGCTGGCGTCCCCCCTGATAGCCGCCCTGTTGATGATAGTTGCCTCCAGCCTGTCCCTGAAAGCCAGACTGCGCGGCCATCATGCGCAGCAACATCTGCAGCTGTGTTCTTGAGACGCCCAGACGCGTACCGACCTGCATGAGGAATTCATTCTCGGCATCATCGAGACGGCCATCAGCTGCTGCCATGACCGCAAGCGTCTGGATGAGAAAGGCAACCAGATCCTTGCGCTTGTCGACGACTTCGGAAAACTCGTTCAGCGCCGCATCGAGATCAAAGTCCGGGCTCTTGCCTGCATTGAACGCAGTCATGGCTTCAGCCGTACGCTGCTCATCCAGGTTCATCCGCTGCATGAGGGCTCGGGCTGCGTTAAGCTCGGCTTCACTGACGCGGCCATCGGCCTTGGCCATGGCACCGAGCATCTGGAAACTGAGGCGGAAAAAACTGGCCTCCACCTTGGCTCGGTACACAGGGTCTGACAGACGTGGATCGGCGGCGATGCCTGCGAGGCCCTTGTCGAAGAGGTGACCTATGAGCAGACCGAGAATTAGTCCTGGAATACCCAGTACGAGATAGCCCAGAAGGCCTGCGATCAATTTTCCAAACAAACTATGTTTCCTCGTTCTCATGATGCTCATTTAGCGAGCGCAGATGCAAATACAGAGCACTATGGTCGAGCTGCAGATGCTCCGCATTCATCTGCGAATACAGTGAGGCCACCAGCGCTGAGATAGGGAGATCGAGTCCCAGTGCGCCCGCCAGATCACCCACGCTGCGCAAATCCTTGAGCTGTACCGATGAACGACCACCAGGTTCGAAGTCGTCATCGATGATACGCTGACCATGCAGCTCGAGAATACGACTGGCAGCGAAACCACCCAATAGCGCTTCGCGAAGTGCCACGATATCAACGCCAGCCTGTTTTGCCAGTAACATGGCCTCAGACACTGCACCTATGGTGATACCAACCACGGCCTGATTGGCAAGCTTTGCGATCTGGCCACAGCCCGACTCCCCCATATAACGAGGGGTTCCGAAATTCGCCAGAAACGACGCTGCAGCCTCGAAGTCCTGTTCCCGACCGCCAACCATGATCGAGAGCGTGCCAGATGCCGCGCCAGGTGTGCCACCAGACACAGGTGCATCGAGATAGCGTCTCCCGGCAGCATTGACGAGTGAGGCGTGTTGCCGGGCCATGTCAGGCGCAATCGAGCTCATATCGATAATGAGCGCATTTTCTGCCGTTCGTGAGAGGTCCAGTGACCGCAGGACCTGATCCACAGCCGGCCCGTCAGTCAGCATCAAAACGAGCACTTCGGCGCCTTCTATGGCCGCCTGGGCGGTATCCTCCAGAATGCCATCTTCCTCGAACTGCCGCGCTTTGCTGCGCGTGCGGTTCCATACGCGCAACTGGTAACCCGCGGTCAGAAGACGACCCACCATGGGCTGGCCCATGAGACCCAGCCCCAGGAATGCGGCAGACTGAACGTGATCATGTTGTCCGGTACTCATTCCGACATCCTCTGCTGTAAAAAAAAACCGCCTCTCGGCGGTTGTATACGACTGCAGATCAAATCAGGCTGTTGCGAGCTCCGCCCTGATCTTCTTCATCGCATTTTTCTCTAGCTGACGAATACGTTCGGCCGAGACACCATATTCATCTGCGAGATCGTGCAGCGTGGACTTCTCATCGCTCAGCCAACGCTTCTGCAGGATGTCCTTACTGCGATCATCCAGCCTGGTCAGGGCAGTGTGCAGACGCGAGGTGGAATCCTCTTCCCAGTTCTCAGATTCGAGGAGCCGGGCTGGATCACGCGAGCTGTCTTCCAGATAGCTCGCCGGGGCCAGGTAGGCCGCATCATCATCGTCGTCTGAAAAGGCGTCAAATGCAGTGTCCTGCCCGGACATTCTGCTCTCCATTTCCATGACAACCTTCTCGTTCACCCCGAGATCCTCTGCTACTGCCTTCACCTCGTCATGACTCAGCCAGGCCAGCTTCTTCTTTGAGGACCGCAGATTGAAAAAAAGTTTCCGCTGCGCCTTGGTGGTCGCAACTTTTACAATCCGCCAGTTTTTCAGGATGTACTCATGCATCTCGGCTTTTACCCAATGCACGGCGAAGGATACCAGACGTACGCCGTAGTGCGGGTCAAAACGCTTTACAGCCTTCATGAGACCGATATTACCTTCCTGCACGAGATCAGCAAGGGGCAGTCCATAGCCACTATATGATCGCGCAATATGAACGACGAATCTCAAGTGCGCGAGCACCAGCTGGCGCGCAGCGTCCAGCTCGCCCTCTTCGTGATACCGCAGCGCAAGGTCCCGCTCTTCTTCAGCGCTAAGGACCGCGACACTATTGACCGCCTGAACATAGCTCTCCAGGTTGCCGACCGGTGTCAACAAGTCTACTGGTTGCAATGCTTTGCTCATGTTTGATCAGCTCCCGATTATACAGACTAAATGCTGTAACAATTTCTTCTACCTATTATATCAGCATTAATGATAGGTAAAAGTTATAAATCTGCAATATTCTGAGGTCGAATTATCAGCCGTCTCCTGTCCGCTTTCAAGCAGGATGCATGCCGTTCGTAACGCCTCACAGGCCTCAGCCACTATGCTCGATACGCCTGATCTGAAGACTAGCCGCCACAAAGGCCGAGCCGATGCACAGGAATAGACTCAACAGAATGAAGCCTAGGAACGCGTCAATATCCGGCATGTACAGTTCGAAGTCCAGCTCATAGCTGCGCAGTAGCGGTGTTAATGCCGACTCGAGCATACCGGAGCCAATGAACGCAATGACAGCTGCAATAACCATCCCCGCCAGGCTGTAGAAGAAGCCAAGGTATAAAAAGGGCCGCCGGATGAAGGCATGAGTGCCGCCGATCATCTGCGTAACCAGGATCACTTCCCGCTTGGCTTCGACATTCAGCCGTACGGTATTGATGATGATAACGCAGACGATGATACCGAAGAACACGACCAGCATGGCAAAAAATGAAGCGAGGAATGCCTGTATGAGACGGAGGCGTTCCAGCCATTCGCTGTCAGACTGCACGACGTCCACACCAGGAAGCGTGCTGAGCGCATCTGTGAGTGCAGACGCACGTGGACTTCCGGGTATGTTTGCAAGGCCCGAGGTCGTACCTATATCCAGCGGCGTCACGATGACCGAAGCGGGTAGCGGATTCTCACTCAATTGCGAAAGCGTCTTCGACCAGCCTGGGTCACTCTCGAAGCGTTCGAGCGCCTGCTTCTTGCTGACATACTCCGCCGAACGTACATCGGGACGCTTACTGATCACAGCCGCAAGATCAGCTGACTGTTGCTCGGTGAGCGCAGGGTCGAAGAACACATTGATAACGCCGCTCGCCTGCAGTGGGCCTACAACCCGGTCGATGTTGTAAGAAAGAAACAGGAGGATGAGCGGGAGTGACAATGCGAGACCAACAACCAGCGAGGTCAGTGCAGCAGCAAAGGGGCGACTGCGGAGGAAGCTCAGCGCATCCGATGCGCAGCGTCGATGATGGCGCAGGTAGCTCTGCGCGGGAGACAGCTGAAGGCCTTCACGCGCACCTTTCTCTGCACGTGGCTGCTTCGGCGCATTCGACCTGGAGCGCGCAACCGGCTGCGATGGCTGCCGTGCTGGTTTGACAGAGGGCTTGGCAGAGGGTTTGGCAGAGGGCTTGGCGGACACTCTGGCAGCACCCCGAATACCTGACTTGCGAACTGGCTTTTGCTCCGGGGGCTGACCGGACTTCGAGGCGTGACGCTTCATGCAATTGCCTCTTGCCCGGCACCCACAGTACTGCCTTGGATCGTGCCCTGGTCCAAGCGTATGATTCGATGGCCAAGTGTCTCGAGAAGGTTCAGATCGTGGCTGGCAATAAGTACGGTAACACCGACCTGATTGAACGCTTCGAAGAGTTTGAAGATTTCGGCAGACAGCGCCGGATCAAGATTGCCCGTCGGCTCATCTGCCAGCAGGATCGGGGGCCGGTTGACAATCGCCCGCGCGATGCTCACCCGCTGCGCCTCGCCGCCCGACAGGGACTCCGGCATGGCTCGCTCCTTCTTCAACAGCCCGACTTTGTCGAGTGCAGCCCTTACACGGCGCTGCAGCTCCCGACTATCGACGTTGGCGATGATCAGGGGCATGGCAACATTGTCGAAGACGCTCAGCTCTTGAATCAGATGGGCGTTCTGAAACACGAAGCCGAGGTGGCGCCTGTAATAGGGCACCTGTCTGGGGAGCATGGTCGAAAGCGCCTGACCCCCGACATACACTTCCCCGGAACTCGGCTGCTCCAGGCGCAGGAGCAGCTTCAGCAAAGTACTCTTGCCAGCGCCTGAGTGCCCGGTCAGGAAGGCAAACTCTCCGCGTTGCAGCTGCAAATCGATACCGTTAAGCGCGATCTGACGCTGACCGTAGTGCTTGCTGACCTTGCGAAACTCGATCATCAGTTTGCCGCCTGCCGTCGTTTCTGCTGCTCTTGCTGCACTCAGCTATCCGTATCCAGCATCGCGTCGACGTAGTCTTCTGCGGAAAACGCCCGCAGATCGCCCACCGCCTCGCCAACACCTATGAACCGGATTGGCAGCCCGAACTGTCTGGCTACGGCAAACAGAATGCCGCCTTTCGCAGTACCATCCAGTTTGGTAACGGCGATGCCGGTAACCGATACCGCTTCCTTGAACAACTTCGCCTGACTCAACGCGTTTTGGCCGGTTGTCGCATCGACCACCAGCAGAACCTCGTGAGGCGCGGTGGCATCGTGCTTCTGAATAACCCGTACCACCTTTTTCAGCTCATTCATGAGCTCGTCCTTGTTCTGCAGGCGGCCAGCCGTATCTGCTATGGCAATGTCGAAGCCCTTCGCAGTCGCAGACTGCATGGCATCGAAGAGAACGGAGGCACTATCGGCACCCTGGTGCTGGGCGACAACTGGAACACCGGCGCGCTCGCCCCACACCTGAAGCTGCTCGACCGCCGCAGCCCTGAAGGTATCGCCAGCGGCTAGAAGAACTTTCTGATTCTCTGCCTTGTATCGGCTGGCAAGCTTGCCGATGGTGGTGGTCTTACCGACCCCGTTGACGCCGACGACCAGCATCATGAATGGCTTATGTGCGCTGGTATCGAGCGGTACGGCGCAGGGCTCGAGTATGCTGATCAGTTCCTGTCGCAAGGCAGCCTTCACTGCTGCAGCATCTTTCAGCTGCTTCTTTTCGAGCTTTTCGCTGATGGATGCAATGATTTCCTGCGTTGCAGACATACCTACATCCGCAGTGATCAATAGTGTCTCGAGCTCTTCGAGCAAATCCTCATCAATTGCCTGTGAACCGGAAAACAATTGCGACAGATTCTTGCCAAACCCTGCCCTGGTCTTACTCAGACCGGCTCGCATCCGCTCGAGCCAACTTCTCTCAACTTCGACAGGGGCTTTTGCAGGCGCTTCGACAGGCGGTGCTGGCTTGACCGGTGGCTCTGGCTTGACGGGTGGTGCCGGAGGCGGCTCTACCGGCTGAGGCGCTTCGGGGGCCGGGCGCAGCGCTGGCTCTGATGGCCTGGCAACGGGTTCACGCTCGGTCGGGACATCAGGCCTGGCCTTGGGTGGCGCCGCTTTTTCGGCTTTGCCGGGCTCGATGGCGCGAGCCTGTTTGTTATCGAAGTCCTTGAGTTCGAACTGTCGCGGCTTCGGACGCTGGCTCCGTCGCTGCAGCATGTCCCCGATCCAGAGCAGCAGGCATAGCAGCGTGCCAAAAATCACCAGATAATTGAGTGCTTGTTCCATGGAAGTCCTTTAATTTGAGGCTTGGCCAGGCTTGCGCGAATATGCTTTGTTATGATCCGGCCGATGAAATGCAATGCAGCATTCTAGGCACCTTGGTGTCAAAATTACAGCCGTATCTAAGGGAGTAAGCAATTGGCTGGTAAAGCGCAACGCGGCGGGCGCCGTAATGAGCGGCAGAGCGGCCGCGGCGACATGTCGGAGGTGCGTCTGATTGCCGGCCGCTTCAGAGGTCGCAAGCTGCAGTTCGAAGCGGCGGAAGGGCTGCGCCCGACGCTGGATCGCATCCGCGAGACCGTATTCAACTGGCTCGGCAGCTACTATGGCCTCGGGGGTGAAGCGAGCCTCAGCGGCTTGCGCTGTCTCGACCTCTTTGCGGGGACCGGTGCCCTCGGCGCCGAAGCCTTGTCCCGCGGCGCAGATTTCGTAAGCTTCGGGGACACCAGTACGCGTGTCTGCCGACAGATCAGCACATCGTTGGCACTTCTGGAAGGCGGAGATACCGCCGGCAAGATGCGCTTTGATGTTCGCTGTGCTGATGCGCTATCGTTAATTGCGGGTATGGAAGCGCAGTGCGCCCAGTCGGAGCAAGCTGTCGACCTGGTGTTTCTCGACCCACCTTTTGGCAAGGGCCTGCTACAGCCTTGCCTGGAGGCGTTCAGCGCCTGTTCATTTCTGAAGCCGGGCGCGCTGATCTATTTCGAAGCGGAGAAAACACTCGATATCGCCTCGCTGCTGCCGCCAGACTGGGATCTCTACCGACACAAGCTTGCTGGCCAACTCCAGTACGGAATTCTCAGATGCCTGAACTGCCAGAAGTAGAAACTACCAGACGAGGACTGGAACCTCACGTCACGGGGCGTGTGATCGAGCACGTCGAGATACGCGACTACCGCCTGCGCTGGCCGATACCGACGACGCTGGCGGATACGGTGACCGGGACAGTCATAACTGGCCTGCGCCGCCGTGCCAAGTATCTCATCATTGACCTACAGCGACAGGATGGCAGTTACACCGGTCTGATCGTTCATCTGGGCATGAGCGGATCTCTGAAGATCTGTCCGGCCGGTACGCCGGTGAAAAAGCACGATCACGTGGATCTCGCCCTCGGCAACAGAGGTGATGGACCTGAAGAGGCCATCGTCATGCGTTACAACGATCCGCGCAGATTTGGCAGCTGGCATCTGCTTGGACCGGAAGAGGCTGATCTGCAGGAGAGCTCGCACTGGCTATTGAAGGCGCTCGGACCTGAACCGCTTTCGGACGCCTTCGACGGCGAATACCTGTATCGTCGATCGCGCGGGCTACGCACGGCGGTGAAGAGTTTTCTGATGAACCAGGACGTTGTCGTTGGCGTCGGCAACATCTATGCAAATGAGGCGCTGTTTCAGGCAGGAATCTTGCCTACCCGAAAGGCAGGACTCATTTCTGCAGTACGCTATGATCGGCTGGCTGAAGCTATCAAGCATCGGCTACAACGTTCCATCGAGCAGGGTGGCACCACACTGCGTGATTTCGTGGGGGGCGATGGCAAGCCGGGATATTTTCAACAATCCCTGCAGGTATATGGGCGAGCCGGCCTGGCCTGCCCAGCCTGTTCAGCCATCCTTGAAGATATCCGTTTGAATCAAAGAACTACCGTGTTTTGCCGACAGTGCCAGCGTTGACGTTTACTTTGTAACCAATTGCGTTGATTCGCTTCAATTGGTTTCCCCTTCTGGCACTCGCGCAGGCGCCTGCTACCTTGAACAGGTACATACCTATGTCGTGGGAGAGGTCAACATGTTCGGGAAAGTGAGTAAAGTAGTCGGAGGCGCATTGTTCGCCGCCAGTTTGATGCTGCCATCAGCGAGTTTCGCAGATGTCATTGAAGAGAATCCAAGCGCGCTGGCGATGACCGGTGACGCAGTGTTCGCGAGACCGGTCCTGTTTGGCATGACCGTGGTGGGAACAGCTGTCTTCATAGCGTCTCTGCCGTTCTCGGCCCTCGGCGGTAACGTCAAGGAAGCCGCAGACTCTCTGGTCATTGGCCCCGCTACGACCACCTTCGTCCGCTGCCTGGGTTGCACTCAGGTTGGCCGCAAGGATGAAGTTATCATCGCCGGTAACAACTGAACGGCTTCTGACAGCCCTGGACTTTGAAGTAGAAGTTGTCTCTCAGATCCCGCTGACAGAATTCAGACCGAGGAGCTCGCGCCAGACCGCATGGTCGGCAGAAAACGCGTGAAAATGCGGATTCAGAATCGAGTCTCCAGAGTTATAGCGAAGGGGCACATGGTTGGTATCGACCATGATCCCGCCTGCGCCCCTTAGCACGGCATCCGCGGCTGCAGTGTCCCATTCCGACGTGGGCGCCAGCCGCGGATACCAGTCGGCCTCTCCAGCCGCTACCAGGCAGATTTTCAGTGAACTGCCAATATTCCTCGTCCGCACCTCCGGAAACAGTTCGCCAGCCCTTTTCATGATGGGTTCAAGTGCGTCCGTACCATGCCGCCTGCTCGCCACCACATCGATACCGTCCGCCCCTGGCCTGTCCGGCAGTCGTGTATGTATGGAAACCCGTTTGCCATCGCGTTCACGGAAGGCGGCCTTCGCGTCGCCTATCTGCCATCCGGAATACAGTACGCCCTGGACAGGCGCATATACCCAGCCCGCTATGGGCTGATGGTTATGGATGAGCGCGATGTTGACGGTGTATTCACCGTTACCGCTGACGAACTCCCTGGTGCCATCGAGCGGATCGACAAGCCAGTACGTCGACCATGACTGGCGGTCTTCGAAGGATTGTAAGGTTGCCTCTTCCGATAGCACTGGCAAGTCAGCTACCAGAGCCGCTGTCGCAGTGGTCAGCGCACTGCCTTCGCCCTCGGTTTCGCTCTGTCTGAGTTCAGAGGCGAGCGCGTTGAGGCCGTCCAGAATGATCTGATGCGCCCGATGGTCAGCAATCGTCACTGGCGACTCGTCCGCCTTACTGATGACTTCAAGTTCCCCTGGGGCATTGAAGACCTCCAGTGTTGCTGCACCGGCACGTTTGATAAGATGGTCGATACGCGGTGCCAGAATGGCGATGTGATCCGTGGTAAGCATGACGTTCCCTGTAGATAAACCTGATGGAGTAACGATGAACGAAACCACGGGCGCTGACAAGCGGCCTGATTGGTCAAAAATCGAGACCGTACTGCTCGACATGGACGGTACCCTGCTCGATCTCAATTACGACAACCATTTCTGGATGGAGCATCTGCCCTTGCGCTATGCCCAGATCCATCAGCAGGAGCAGGCAGAGGCCAGACGTCATGTCACCGCTTTGATACAGGCACAGCGCGGCACCCTGAACTGGTATTGCCTCGACTACTGGAGCCGGACGCTGAACGTCGACATCACTGCGTTGAAGCGTGAAGTTGGGCACCTCATCCAGTATCGCCCTGGCACCGAGCACCTGCTGCAATTTCTGAAGACGCACGCCGCCTCGGCTTATATCGTGACCAATGCTCATCGCGCGGGGCTTGAAATCAAACTGGCTGCTGTAGGGCTGCATCAGTATTTCGACAGTGACAGAATTATTTCATCACATGACTACGGAGAGCCGAAGGAATCCGCTGGCTTTTGGTCACAGCTGCAGCAGACACTTGATTTCCGGAATGAACACACCATGTTCATTGATGACAACGATCAGGTTCTCGAAGCGGCAGCCAGACACGGCATCGCTTACCTCTATGGCATTGCGCAACCTGATAGCCAAGGTGAGGTGTCAGGTGAGCCGTACATACGGATTTACAGGCGCGGACAAAGCAGCCCCTCTGATGCTCAGCTGGTGCCAATGCTGACCGACCTCGGGGATCTGGTACCTTGATCAGCCATGTATTATAGAAATAGCTCAGGAGAAAACCGCCACTGAAGGACACGGATCATTGAAACAGCAGCGAGACGAAGACAGCGCAGCAGACTCTGAAGCAGTTCGGCTGGACAAGTATCTCTGGGCGGCGCGCTTCTACAAGACACGCAGCCTCGCACGAGCAGCTATAGAAGGCGGCAAGGTCTTTTATAACGATCAGCGCTGCAAACCGGGCAAGACCGTGGCAGTTGGCGCCGAAATTCGCTTCCGTGCCGGCTTTTCGCAGCGAACGGTGGTTATAACGGCCGTAAGTGGCCGCCGTGGCTCTGCACCCGATGCGGCACTGCTGTATGAAGAGACGCCGGAGAGCCTTGCTGCACGGGGACAGGAAGCTGAGGTCAGACGACAGTTGAAAACGGCCGCCATGCCGCCAGCACGGCGCCCGACCAAGCGGGATCGCCGACAGATCCACCGCTTCAGAAACGTTAACGATGAGAACCAGCAATGAACGCTGACTACCTGCACAAATTCATGTTTCCAGAGCTCGATATCCGTGGGCACCTTGTACTGCTGGACCAGTCCCTCGCTGATGCTACCGCTTTCGCAGAGTATCCCGATACGGTGTACGAGTTGCTCGCGCAGAGTCTCTGCACCACGGTACTCCTCAGTGCCACACTGAAGATCGAAGGCTCCACCAGCCTACAGGCCCGAAGTACCGGCCCCGTGAGCATGCTGATGGCTGAGGCGAATCACCGTCACGAGATTCGCGGCATCGCCAGATTCAGTGAAACGCCGGCGAGTTCGCGCATCAATGAGGCCTTCGCCGACAAGGCTACCCTGGCCATCACACTGAGCCCGGAAAAGGGTCAGCGCTATCAGGGCATCGTTGCACTGTCGCACCCGACGCTAGCGGCCTGTGTGGAAGACTATTTCGAACGCTCGGAGCAGCTCCCGACGCATCTCTGGCTATTCCAGCACAAGGCTTCCGACTCGGCGCAGACGCCCGGGAGGATGCGAACTGGCGGTTTACTGATCCAGTGCCTCCCAACGGACGACCGCGCCCGTCAGGCGCTGGAGTGGGAGAGGATCGGTCACCTGGCCAATACGCTGAAGGTCGAAGAAGTCTTCGATCTTCCCGTCGTAGACATCCTCTACAGACTGTTTCATGAAGATGATATCCAGCTACTGTCCTCTGACAAGGTAAGATTTTCCTGCAGCTGCAGCGAACAACGCTTTCTGGACGCGCTGCATTCGCTTCCAGTGGATGAGAGAGAAAGCATGCGAAAAGAACAGGAAGTCATTGATCTCACCTGCCAGTTCTGCGGCAAAGCCTACCATCTGCCCTCAAGCAGCCTCGCCCCTGCCGGCTGAACAGGCCGGAACTGAGGCACCCGTATCGTCTTTTGACCTGCTTTTTGGCATAATGCGCGCCAGAATGCAGGTGGCAAGATCAGCTCCGGATCAGGATATCCATTCCAACAATACATGGATGGCCGATTTTGCTGTCGTTTCAGTCTTTTGAGGGTTAACCAGCAGTGAGCACGAACAGTTCAAATGTGACTACCTATACCAACCTGAGCACGGCCGAACTGGTCGAGCAGGCGATCCGTCGCAACGAAGGCCGCCTTGCCGACAATGGTGCACTCGTTGTGGATACTGGTCATCGTACCGGTCGTTCACCCAAAGATCGCTTTATTGTTGAGGAAGCCAGCACCAGCGACTCAATCGACTGGGGCGCCATCAACCGTCCGTTCAAGCAGGACCAGTTCGATGCCCTGTGGGACCGTGTGGAATCCTACCTGTCCGACAAGGATCAGTTCATCTCCACCCTGCACGTTGGCGCTGATAGTGAACACTACCTGCCAATCAAGGTGACTACCGAGACTGCCTGGCATAATTTGTTCGGCCGCACGATGTTCATCATTCCCGAGCGCTACAACTCCGCGGACAAGCAGGAGTGGCAGGTGCTCAACGTGCCTAACTTCACCTGCGAGCCAGAACGCGATGGCACCAACAGCGATGGCGCGGTAATCATAAACTTCGCGCGCCGCAAGGTGCTGCTGGCTGGTATGCGCTACGCTGGCGAAATGAAGAAGGCGATGTTCTCGGTACAGAACTTCCTGCTGCCAGAGAAAGACGTTCTGCCGATGCACTGCAGCGCCAACGTCGGTGACGACGGTGAAACTTGCCTCTTCTTCGGCCTGTCCGGCACCGGCAAGACGACCCTGTCTGCCGACCCCGACCGTTACCTGATTGGCGATGATGAGCATGGCTGGGGCCGTGGCGTCGTATTCAACATCGAAGGCGGCTGCTATGCCAAGACCATCGATCTGAGCCAGAAGAACGAGCCCATTATCTGGGATGCCATCCGCTTCGGCGCCATCATCGAGAACGTGGTGATCGATGAGCATACTCGCAAGCCCGACTACAACGATGTGAGCCTGACTGAGAACACCCGCTGCGCTTATCCGCTCGAGCACGTCGAAAAACGTGTACTCGAGAACAAGGCCGGAGAGCCACAGGCCATCGTGTTCCTCACCTGTGACATGACCGGTGTACTGCCACCAGTTTCTCTATTATCCAAGGAAGCAGCTGCGTATCACTTCCTCAGCGGCTATACCGCTCTGGTTGGCTCCACGGAAATGGGCTCGAGCTCAAAGCTCAAGTCGACCTTCTCCACCTGTTTTGGCGCGCCCTTCTTTCCACGTCCTGCCGGCGTCTATGCTGAACTGCTGATGAAGCGGATAGAAGAATTTGGCAGCAAGGTCTATCTGGTTAACACCGGCTGGACTGGCGGCCCGCATGGTGTAGGGAGTCGCTTCAGCATTCCTGTGACCCGTGCAGTCATCACAGCGATTCAGAACGATACGATCAATCCGGACGAGACCGAGTTGCTGCCGGACCTCAACCTGCGGGTACCGACCACCCTGCCAGGTGTCGATAGCCAGCTCCTGAATCCAAGGCAGACCTGGAAGGATCCAGCGGCGTACGATGCCAAGGCAGCAGAGCTGATCAAGCAGTTTAACGACAACTTCGAGAAGTTCGATGTGTCCGACGCCATCAAGGCAGCCGGCCCCAAGGTTAGCTAACTCGATAGTCAGATAAGACAAAGCCGATCAAATGATCGGCTTTTTTTTTGGTCTGCTCAAAACCCGCAGGGCCTGAACGAAAGCGATCAGCTTGCCAGCGCTATTGCCAGCAAGCCGTCGTAGTCACACTAGTAGTAGTCAAAGACCAGGGGCCCAAAGGCCACAATGATCAGTGCAGTTCCCATGACGATCAAAGGCATTAGTATCCGCTCATGCCGTTGATAGAAGGTATTGCCTTCAAGCAAGGCCAGCTTCACCTCAGCCTCTCCGACCACCTGTCGCGTCAATAGATGGTTCAAGGCCACAGGCGGGCTCAGATAGCCAAGCTCGAAAGCCACCAGTGTCACCATCCAGAAGTGGATCGGGTCGATACCATTCTTGTAGGCGACATTGGAAATCGTGACGCTAACCAGGATAACCGCACCGTAGGGATCCATGACCATACCGATAATGACCAGGATTCCGACGAGCAGCAACATGACCGTCCATGGACTGGCGAAGTCAGTCGGGAACATATCCATCAAGTGCGAGCGTTCGATGACGCCACCGATGCTGACCGACAGACCCATCAGGAACAGCAGGGCCCCGATATGCACGGTAGTCTCATTGGTTGCCCAACGTAGCGAACGCTCGAAGCCGGGCTTGTTCTTTTCATCGTAGGACGACAATCCCGCGGGATGTGCGGCAGCCATTTCCCGTCGCTCTCGTCTCGCCACGGTGAAGTGCTCATACACCAGTATGGCGAGCATCATGACCGGCAGAATTCGTGGCGCAGAAAACTCATCCAGCTGAACATCCAGGACCAGTGAATAGAAGTAGACCGTGCCCACGACGAGCAGCGCGTAGGGAATGATCGGCTTCAGATTGCGCATCATCGCCGGTATCGCCTCTCTTGGCGACGCGACGGTGAGCTTGCTCTGACGGTTCAGGGTCAGCGAAGCCAGTGCAAACAGCACGAGTGTCAGGAAGAACACCTTGACGCCTTCACCGAATAACTGATCCGTCGTCACCTCCCGATTGAGGTAGGCAATGATGACGACCAGCAGACACGGCCTCAACACCACACCAAGACTGCCCGACATTGCAGTCGCCGCCAGGGCGAGCTGCCGTCTGGCACCGGCTTTCCGCAGTTCCAGGTAGATGACGGAACCGGCCGCGATGACGAAAATACCCGATGCACCCGTGTAGGCGGTCGGTATCGCTGCGACACCTATGGCAACGACAGCCAGCAGTTCAGGCGGCATTTTCCACGGATGGAAGACATTGAACACCAGCGCAGCCAGCTTGGTTTCCTTGAGCATCATGCCTATCCAGACATAAAGCCCCACGTTGAGGAACATGTCGGACAGGTCCATCATCTTGTCGAGATAGATGCCGACACCAGCGGCGTGCCCACCCAACAGAAAATAGGTGCCCGAGATCAGACACATGGTTGTGTACAGCGGCACCGACAGCATGGCATGTCCGAAATTGCCACCTGGTTCAGCATTATCAGGGATGCGGAAGATCTGTAAGCCACTGATAACCACCAGTACAGCAAAGCCGATGATCCACGTCAGGTGGATGATTTCCTTGGCCGTTGCCACGTTAGCATTATTACCGTGCACGAGGTCGCGGAAAGACCAGGCCGACAGCAATAGCATACAGTTGGCCGCAAACTGAAGTGTCGAGGAGACCCGATGATCCAGCCGTGTTTCCATCGGCCGCATCGAAATGTGGTGACGACGGAAGGTCGCTGTAGCCGCACAGATCACGACCAGGAAGGCCAGGATAAAGCGCTGCGAAGTCAGACCAAACGCAATGAGATCGCCGATGAACAACTCGACCGAACGGAAGGCTCGCACTGCAGGCGTGATGCGGTCTTTCGTCGCTTCGTAGCGCTCATGCTTGAACTGGCAATTCTCTACCGAGTTCACCACTGAAGCACGGATGGTCTCAGGGTCGACCGGGTCAGCTTCGAAAAGCCCCAGGTCGTCCTCATCCTCCATCGCACGCTCAGCAATCAAACGATCGACTTCGGCATCGATGTCGCGGTTGACGTCACAGCTAGGCGCTACCGGGTCGGAACGGAGCTCGTAATAGCCATCCCAGGTGTTCTGCCCTATTCGCAGGATCTGGTTGTGAATGTCACTACTGGTCGTGAAAATCACGACCAGTAGCAGCATCAGACAGGCTGGTAGCGAAGAGAACCACTCAGTGGGACTGCGACGCGCGATTTGCGTAGGGGTAGCACCCATGGTACTGCTTGACTCATTCATTATGATTGCGATCCGTTGCTAGACCTAAAGAATGTCATCGAGGTCGATGGTTTCGCCAGCAGGCTCCGCTTTTTCGTCCCAGAAGGTGCCGAGCCCGCCAATGGGGGTTCGGTGACCAGTAGCCTGGGTCCACAGCTTGTCAGATAACGCCGTCAGCATGGTCGTGGAAAGTTGGTCAAGGAACAGGTACTGCTCGTTTGACTCACGACGCTGCTTGGACTTCACATGCTGCTTGATGACTTCACGCACGAGCTCATCCTTGCCCTTGCCGTAGGCCGCAGTGGCCTGAAGTACGTGTGGGATACGAACGCCGGCTCGCTCGCCTTTCTTCACCGCAATTTCGAGCCGCTTGAAGGCGTCTTCACCTTCAGGCTGTGCGCCAGGCAATAGCGCCCAGACCGTTGCCTGCAGTGCAGAAGGAATACCAAACCATTTGTCGTCGTCCAGACAGCCGGCGGAGCGGCCGACCTTGGCGGCAATGTTTTTCGGGATACCAAGGCCGGAGGTGGAGGCAATCTCGTTGTTGAGTGACAGCAGGCCGGCGAGCAGGCCATTCATGTAGACGATTTCATCGATCTCGTTATCGAGATCCGGACATTCGCCGCCGGTTTCGCCGTACTCTTTCACCAGATATTGGTAAGCCAGATAGCTACGATTGGCGGCCAGGATGTTCAGCCGCTTCTGGGTGATCATCGCATCTTCGGCTTCCATGGCGTTCTGGTTCTTGATCGCCCGGATATAGCGCAGTTCCTGATCGAGCGCTGCGCCCTCAGCACAGACACCCGCAGCACCATAGACCATGACAGCCATCTTGTTCGGCTCGTCACGCACACGCCCAAAAGACATAAGCAGCGGCGCCAGTGCTTCGGATGATGCACAGTTCATGGCGACGTCGTCAGTGCCGAGGATAAACGGAACCTGATGCTCTTCGGCGAAATTCACCATAACATCGCCAGTGGTTTTATACATGGCGTTACGGACAACGCCGCAGCCAATCGTTGAGACAGCCAGTATGGCGAGCACGCCAATACGTACTGCTGAGCACAGGTATCGTGAAGTACCCACGGTAGATCCCCCTAAGGTCGTTGCTTATGTTTTTTTATGGCGATTCTTATTGTTTTAGGTGTTGTGACGGCGCCTTGCGGACGAAGCCGCCGCACAGTATGCAGCAAACGATTACCCTAGGCTGAGATCAGGAGCACAAAAGCACTCAGACTGTGATACGCCCCCCAAGTTCAGCAAGAAGTTCACCGGTAATGCCCGGCACTCTTGTGAGTTCCGAGGTAGAGGCGTAAGGGCGCATCTCGAGAATCTTCTGTGCTGTGGCCTTACCGACCTTAGGCAGCGATCGCAGCTCCTCTATAGAGGATGTATTGAGATTGACCACTGCGTCATGACTGGTCGCCGCGTTCGAAGGGATGGCGCGCTCAGGCTGGGCCGCCTGAAGCAGTGTGGACAGATCGTCGAGGCGCTTTTCTATGGCAACGATTTCGTACTGCAGCGCCGTTTGCTTGTCGAGCGCATCGGTTGTATTTCTGCAGATGTTCCAAAGCAGCCAGGTAATGATCGCCAGAAGTATGAAGCTGAAAAATCCCACGATTGTTTCTCCGAAAGTTAGTGATGTTCACGTTGACAGGTTGTTGAAATAAGATAGACGCAGGTCGCGAAAGGACAGGTAGTTCAGGCGCCATCCAGCTGATAGAGGAGACGGCCATCCACGATAGTGGCGGCCACCCGGCCGGACAGCTTCGTACCGAGCCACGGGCAATTCTTGCCTTTCGAGTGCAATTGACCAGCCTCTGGCGTCCATTCCGCGGCAGTATCCACCAATACAAGGTCTGGTGGAACGACTGGTGTATCTCCAGCCGCATTAAGGGCATCTCCGATCACGCGACGAGGTCCGCTGCTAAGCGCCGCAATCCACGTTTCAGGCCGAAGTTCGCCAGCAGCACTGAGCCCCAGAAGCAATGGAACCGCTATCTCGAGCAGTGACATTCCAGGCTGAGCTTCCGCAAAAGGCGCAAGCTTTGAGGCCTCGTCCACCGGCTGGTGATGCGTGGTGATGGCATCAATCACGCCATCTTCAAGGCCTTTCAGCAGCGCAAGCCGGTCTGCTTCGGTGCGCAAGGGCGGCTGGACCCTGAAAGCGGGGTTGAAACTGGCCACGCACCGATCGTTCAGCAGAAGATTGGCAAGCGCCACATCAGCAGTTACAGGCAGTCCCCGTCTTTTTGCTGCAGCAATCAACACGACCGATCGCGCGCATGAAATCTGGCTCAGGTGCAGTCGAACGCCGGTATCCTCTGCCAGTATCAACAGGCTCGCGACGGCCAGAGTCTCCGCCACCTCAGGCACGCCGGGCAAACCGATCTTGCTGCTGAGATCGCTCTCGCTTGCGACCCCATAGGCGCCCAGCGCTGCATCCTCAGGCACCGCGAATACACAGATATTCTGCGAGCGCGCATATTCGAAGCAGCGTCGTAGCACCAGGTTGTTTTTCACAGGCGCACGCAGGTTTGTAACAGCAACACAACCAGCGTGTTTGAGCGCGCACATATCGGCGAGCACATCGCCATGAAGTCCGGCGGTCATGGCCGCGATCGGCAGAACCTTGATGAGACCTGCCAGGCCCGCCTGCTCGAGAATAAGCCGTGTTACCGCCGGGCTGTCATTGACGGGGTCGGTATCGGGTGGACAACAGACCATCGTGAAACCACCCGCCAACGCTGCACGGCTCTCGCTCTCTATCGTACCCTGGTGCTCCAGCCCTGGTTCACGCAAGGCCACACTCAGATCGATAAGCCCAGGCAGCAACCAGTATTCACGCTGGCTGTCTTCGGTAAGTCCGTGGGCGGGGGATTCGAGCAATTCCGGCACGTGAAGCGGCGCCGCTTCGGCCAGATGATCGTTGTGCCAGACGCGAACTCGCGGCAACTGCAGGCCCTGTTCGACGCTAGCGGCCTTTATGCCATCCGAACCCGATCGCACCACGGCGTCGCTGCCGCGCTTTCTGAATATCGCCTTACTCACCGGAAGCTACTCTCCTTGCATTGATCTGCCCGCTCATGACCATCGAAAGCACAGCCATACGTACAGCAATGCCGTTGGTCACCTGTTCAAGAATCACGGAGCGTTCCGAGTCGGCCACGGCCGATTCGATTTCGACGCCGCGATTGATCGGGCCGGGATGCATGATGATGGCATCAGCCTTGGCCGTGGCCAGCTTGTCTGTGGTCAGACCATACAACGAATAGAACTCGTGCTCGCTCGGCAGCAGCGAGCCTGACATCCGCTCTTTCTGCAAACGGAGGGTGATGATGACATCCGCGCCATCGAGGCCTTCGGACATCCGGTTACAGCGCCTGACTCCGAATGATTCGACGGCCATGGGCAGCAGGGTGTCCGGCCCGACAACCCGAATATCTTTCACGCCCAGTGCCCTGAGTGCGGCAATCTCGGATCGGGCCACTCGCGAATGCAGTATGTCGCCAATGATCGCCACCGATAGCGACGGAAAGTCCGGCTTGTACTGCCGTATTGTCAACATGTCGAGTAGCGCCTGAGTCGGGTGCGCATGCTGGCCGTCACCAGCATTGACGATGGCCACCTCCGGAGTGACTTCACGGGCAATGAAGTGGGCGGCGCCACTACTGGCGTGCCGTACCACGAACATGTCAACGGCCATGGCTTCCAGGTTGCGGAGCATGTCGCTGAGTGACTCGCCCTTGCTGGTCGCCGAGCTGCTGATGTTGATATTGAGGACATCGGCAGACAGCCGCTTTGCCGCCAGTTCGAAGGTCGTCCGGGTGCGGGTGCTGGGCTCGAAGAAGAGCGTTGCCACTGTCTTGCCCCGAAGCAGCGGCACTTTCTTAATTGATCGTGAGCCGACTTCGATGAAACTTTCGGCCGTGTCCAGCACCTGGCTGATGAGCTCACCGCTCAAGCCATCCAGTGTCAGCAGATGCTTGAGTTCGCCAGCTTCGTTCAGCTGCAGGCGCTCGTATCGGGCAGCTTCGGCTTCTGCAAACAAGGGCGGTCTCCTGATTATTGGTTTCTGGACGGTTCGGACTGCGGCGCACTGTCGACGTGAGGGCCGACGATTTCGAGCCTCAGATCAGGATCTTTTCGCAGCTTCACCCGGCGGCTATCTGGCAGCCGAACCCGCATCGCGGCGAGATCCGGCTGCACTGGCAGCTCTCGCTGACCCGCGTCGCACAAGCATACCAGCGTAATACTGGCCGGTCTGCCGAAATCAAAGAGCTCGTTCATCGCTGCGCGGATGGTCCTGCCACTGCGAATGACATCGTCCACAAGCAGAATGTGACGATCATCGATCGAAAATGGCAATGATGACGGCGTGACCTTGGGATGCAGGCCTATGCGGGTAAAATCGTCACGATAGAAAGCTATGTTCAACGCGCCGGTGTGGGCGTCTGCCAGCTCGCTACTGAGCCCAGCATGATTGGCCAGCGCCTCGGCCACCCACAGGCCGCCAGTGCGGATACCTACGAGCAGAGTGTCGGCCAGTGCAATACTTCGTTCAGCCAGCAGCTGGCGCAACGCGGTATCCAGCCGGGCGACACCATCTGCAACATCATAGTTGGCAACATTGTCCGGCTCGATAGATGACGGCTCGATATATGCCGGCTCAGGGATACTTTGACTCATGGCGACCGCTTCTGATGGAAGTGGCTGCCATATTAATGGCTAGTGACCTGCGCTGCCAGCCAGTTTTCAATCAACAGTGCCGCCACGCCTGAATCGACCCGTTCGTCATGACCCGCACCGACAGACTGCCTCACCTCAAAACTGGAGAGACGCTCGTCCACCATATGGACAGGAATATTGAACCGGTGCTGAACTCTGCGGGCGAACTTGCGCGCACGCAGTGACATTTCACTCACACTGCCATCCATGTTCAGCGGATCGCCGACCACGACTACATCTGGCTGCCATTCGCCCATGAGTCTGCTCACGACATTCCAATCGGGTATGCCATCGCGGGCCGATAGTTCCGGCAGCGCCTGTGCCCGACCGGTCACACTCTGACCACTCGCCACGCCGATATGTCGCGTACCGAAGTCGAAACCGATCACCCGAACAGGATTCAACTCGAGCTTACCTCTTCACGGAAATCGAAGGTTCGGATGATTTCGAGAATATCGGTTTCCTTCCGCATGGCCTCGCTGAATGGCGCAAAGGGTGAAGCCATCTTCACGATGCGTAGCACAGTATCGTCGAGCACCTGATGTCCCGATGACTCGAGTATTTCAACGGCCAGTAATTCGCCGTCAGCCTGAATCGAGGTCAGCACCCGCACACGGCCTTCCAGGTTACGCCGACGGGCTTCGGCAGGATAATTCAGGTTGCCAAGGCGCTCGAGCTTCCGACGCCATGCGTCCATGTAAAAGGCACTGGCCGTCTGACGAGTCGAGGCCGATGTGATTCGTGTGACGCGTGGGCGCTTCGCATAGGCATTTTGCTGCTCGGCTAGCTTGGCTTCGAGGCTGGCTATTTCGCGGCTGCGCTGAAGCAGTTTGCTGGTATTCAGACGCGGCTCCGGCTCAGCCTCCTTCTGCTCCAGCTCTTCCGGTTCAGGCGGCGCAGGTGTATCTGACCTGGTGCTGGTGACGAGCTGGGTCGTCTCGACGGCCTGCTGCTGCTCCTCGGCTGGGGGCTGGGCGGCGACATCGACTTCCCGCAATTCTTCTGCCCGCACTTCCGGTGGCGTGGTGGTGGTCAGCTCGCGTTTTTCTTCAAGCGTGCCGCTGCCCTGTTGGTTGGCCTGGGCAAGGAAGTCCGCCTCCTCTGGTGGCGTGGCGCTGTCGTCGAACTGAGCCAGCGTAACTTCCACCGTCTTCGGGATAGGCCGGCGCGGCTGCATATCGAAGGAGACCAGCAGCACGACCGCCGCGTGCAGGATCACGACGATGAACAGACAGAAGCTGAGTCTGTCCGCCGGTTTTACATTTCCGTTTCGCAAAGCCTTATCTGCTCCTCAGGACCTGTCATGCACGGGCATCAGGCCGCTCTAGCTGCCGGCGCCCTGAAGGCATCCCAGCAGATACTCAATATAGTCACCCGCGATATCCGAGCCGGTTGCGCGGTCGATTTCACGAACACAGGTCGGACTCGTCACATTGATTTCGGTCAAGGACTTACCGATGACATCGATACCCACGAAGTGTAGTTGCTTTTCCTTCAGCGTTGGCCCAACCCGACGACAGATTTCGAGATCATGCGGCGTCAGTGGCCTGACTTCCCCGGACCCGCCCGCCGCCAGATTGCCGCGGTGCTCGCCCTTGACCGGAATCCTGGCGAGTCCATGCGAAACAGGCTCACCATTGATCAACAGGATCCGCTTGTCACCATCGATGATCTCGGGAAGGTAGCGCTGCGCCATCACGGCGGTCTGCCCATGTGAAGTCATGAGTTCAAGTATAACGCCGATGTTTTCACCATCCTTGCGGACCCGGAAGATCGAGCGCCCACCCATGCCATCAAGCGGCTTGATGATAACGTCGTGATGCTCGGCATGAAATGCCCTGATCTGCTCAGCCGAGCTGGACACGAGCGTAGGTGGGCACAGATCCGGGAACTCGACAGCAAACAGCTTCTCATTACAATCACGCACACTTTGTTGCCGATTCGATACAAGAACACCTTGCTGCTCTGCAAGACTCAGCAAATGACTTGCTGTAAGGTAGCCCGCGTCCACAGGGGGGTCGATACGATTGAGGATCAGGTCAAAATCAGAGGCCTCATTCGTTGTGAATTCGCCAAGGTCGAACCAGTGCCTGTTGTCATCATGCACAGTAACGGGTCGGCTACGCACCAGCGGCCGACCCGAATCCACGGAAAGATCCTGCTGACGAATATAGTGAATCTGCAGACCGCGTTTCTGAGCGGCGAGCATCATTGCCAGGGTTGTGTCCTTGGCCGGTTTGATCCCTTCGATGGGATCCATGAGAACACCTAGACGAATTGTCATTTCTATTGCCACCACGCCTTATCAGGTTTTGTACTATGCTTTCAGGCACAGGCTCGAAGAGAGCAGGAATCCTACCGGAACTCGACGGGATCCTGCTGCGGAGTCAGGGCTGTCAGAGTACAACCAAACAGTCCCCGGTGCCACGCGAAACAGCGGTTGTCTCCTGATGCGGGAGCTAATCGCGAGCGCCGCCAGCACGTGATTGACATCACATGGCAGCATCGATTTACGGGCCAGGGTGTTATATCTGGTCTTGGCAGATAACGTGGTCTATAACTAGTAGCGACGGGCTTTTCCAGCGTTACTTTGAGTTACCATTGTAATCGCATGTTACAAAACACTATTATCGGTTCAAGTAGGCGTATACCGGGCCTGCTTGGCAGCGCATCCGGATGCCCCGGCTTGGCGCAGCAATTTGTTCGGCTACCAGCACAGGCTGATTAAGATGGAAGACAATTTCGAGAATCTTAAAATCATGGTCATTGATGACAGCAAGACCATTCGCAGGACAGCCGAGACCCTGCTAAAGAAGGTCGGCTGTGAAGTCATCACCGCCATCGATGGATTCGATGCACTGGCCAAGATTGCCGACACCAAGCCCGACATCATATTCGTGGATATCATGATGCCAAGACTCGATGGCTATCAGACGTGTGCCTTAATAAAGAACAACAGTGCTTTCAAGTCGACCCCCGTCATCATGCTTTCGAGCAAGGATGGCCTATTCGACAAGGCCAAGGGTCGCATCGTCGGCTCCGATCAATACCTCACGAAGCCATTCAGTAAAGACGAATTGCTCGGAACCATTCGTGAATATGTCAATGCCTGATCAGATGGGCTTGATCCATCTGAATAGAACATTTTTATTTTTCTCCAGCCATACAGCTGGAATTGATTGCCTCACAAGGGGGAAAGCATGGCTCGCATTCTGATCGTAGATGATTCTCCAACTGAAGTCCGCAAGATTTCAAGCATCCTGGAGCGTCACAATCATCAGGTATTGAAGGCGGACAACGGCGCCGAAGGCGTGGCGGTTGCACGGGCTGAAAAGCCTGACCTGGTGCTGATGGATGTCGTCATGCCCGGCCTCAACGGCTTCCAGGCAACCCGGCAACTGACCCGGGGCGATGAGACCAAGAATATTCCGGTGGTCATCGTCACGACTAAAGATCAGGAAACTGATCGCGTCTGGGGCACCAGACAGGGCGCTCGCGGTTATCTGGTGAAGCCTGTGAATGAGGACGACCTCATCAACACTATCAACCAGTTGATCAAGTAGCGATCCCTACCGATGACGACAATGGAAACCATTGCACCATTCGAGCTGCTCAGAAAGCTTGAAACCCGCAGCAAGCAGACCGCCATCGGTCTGCCCGAACAAGCCGAGGCCATTCAATTGTGGAATGGCGTCGGCTTTTCGCTGGCGGGCTTGCGCTTCGTGGTAGCCATGGGCGAAGTAGTCGAGATACTGCACCTGCCCAAGGCGACCCAGGTGCCTGGGGTCAAAAACTGGATGCATGGCGTCGCAAACGTTCGCGGCCGTCTCTTACCAGTCATGGATCTGGGCCAGTTCTTTAAACTGCCCACGCAGTCGCGTGCGGTGCGTGAGAAACGTGTACTGATCATTGAGCAGGACGATTTTTTCAGCGGCCTGATCGTTGATGGCGTACTCGGCATGCAGTACTTCCCGGTCACAAGTTTTACCACCGAGACGTCCGGTTTGACAGACAGTGTGCAGCGTTGTGTCTCAGGCAGTTATGTCCGTGACGATACACATTGGCATGTCTTTGAAACTTCTGCATTGCTCGCTGACTCATCTTTCGTCGACATCGCGTCTGGCTAGCTAGATGGCCGCGTTGTCTCGTTTGACTACAGACACTACCGAATACCGATTACACACACTGATATTACACACTGAACTGGCACGGCTGGGGAACTGACATGATTGCAATCGCCGGAAAAACAACGGGGCAAGGCTCCAATCCACTGCTCTTGCTGATGTACGGCGTGGTCATCGCAGCCGTTATCGCACTAGTATACGTTCTGATCACGCTCAACAAGAACGCGGTCAACGACAAGACTTATATCGCCTACGCATCCGAGTTGCGGGTACTTTCGCAGGAAATTGCGAAAAACGCCTCGGAAGCTGCCGACGGTAAGGCAGAAGCCTTCCAGTTGCTCGGCCGTTCACGCGACGACTTCCAGCAGCTGTGGGACTACCTCGTGCAGGGTAACCCCGAAATCGAACTGCCACCGGTCGACGACGAGCAGATGAACGAGGTAGGTCAACTCTGGACCAGCGTTCGTAACGACGCCGACGTCATTCTGGCATCTGAAGAAGTCGTACTGCTGCTTCACAACGTGGCACTTACCCTGAACGACACTATTCCCCAGTTGCAGGTCGAGTATGACGACGTCGTGCAGATCCTGCTCGAGACCGATGCGCCCGCTGAACAGATCGCCGTGGCAACACGTCAGTCACTGCTCGCAGAACGTATCGTACGAAGCGTCAACCGTGTACTTGAAGGTGGTGTGGATGCGGTAACGGCTGCCGACCGATTCGGTCGCGACGTTAACCTTTTCGGCCGCGTGCTCAACGGCATGGTTGAAGGCAACCCGATCATGGGTATCACGGCTGTAGAAGACGAAGATGCCATTTTCGGCCTTGAAGCCATTGCCGAGCTGTTCGAGTTCGTAAACGAAAACGTCGATACCATCCTCGAGACCTCACCTGAACTGTTCCGTGTTCGTGAAGCTGCCAACAGCATCTTCCAGAATTCACAGGCGCTGCTGAACGAAACCTCTGAACTCAACCAGGTGTTCCAGACCCAGGCCGATACCCGCTTCATCAGTGACGAGCTGGGCTACATCCTGCTGCTCGCCATCATCGGTGCGATGTTCGTTATCTTCTACATCGGTAACCAGGAGAACAAACGACGCTACGATAAAGAGTTCCGTCAGAACGAACAGAACCAGAATGCGATCATGCGACTGCTGGACGAACTGGCTGACCTCGCCGACGGTGACCTGACCACAGAAGCGACGGTAACCGAGGACTTCACCGGTGCGATCGCCGACTCCATCAACTTCGCGATCGACCAGATGCGCCAGCTGGTAGCGGCCATCAACGAAACTGCGGTCCGGGTTGCCGGCGCTGCGGAAGAAACACAGTCTACTGCGATGCACCTGGCCGACGCTTCCGAGCACCAGGCCCAGGAAATCGCCGGTGCCTCTGCTGCGATCAACGAGATGGCGGTGTCCATCGATCAGGTATCGTCGAACGCTGCTGAATCAGCTGCGGTTGCCGAGCGGTCGGTTGCGATCGCCAAGAAGGGTGCTGAAATCGTACAGTCGACGATCCGCGGCATGGATAACATCCGTGAGCAGATCCAGGAGACTTCAAAGCGTATCAAGCGTCTCGGTGAATCATCACAGGAAATCGGTGACATCGTATCGCTGATCAACGACATCGCGGACCAGACCAACATCCTGTCGCTGAACGCTGCAATCCAGGCCTCCATGGCTGGTGACGCAGGACGAGGCTTCGCGGTTGTTGCGGACGAAGTACAGCGACTGGCCGAGCGTTCATCTGCGGCAACGAAGCAGATCGAAGCCCTGGTAAAGACAATCCAGAGCGACACCAACGAAGCCGTTATCTCGATGGAGACGACAACTTCGGAAGTGGTACGAGGCGCACGCTTCGCACAGGACGCCGGTGTGGCACTGGAAGAGATCGAGAACGTATCGAAGTCGCTCTCTGACCTTATCCAGAACATCTCCAACGCGGCCCGTCAGCAGTCCTCATCCGCAGGTCACATCTCCAACACGATGAACGTCATCCAGGAGATCACCTCGCAGACGTCTGCCGGTACCAACGCAACAGCCAAGTCGATCGGCAAGCTGGCCGAACTGGCCAACCAGCTCAGGAACTCCGTTGCGGGCTTCAAGCTGCCTGATCAGATTGGCGGTGGCGATCTTATGCCCGGTAGCCATATCGAGCTCGACGATGAGTCGGACGAACGTATGGACGAAACCGGCTCGTTTGCCTGATAGGCAAGGGTCTGCCCGCTTCGGCGGGCAGCACTGGAACCGAATGACGCATGTGCGGTTATCAAGCTGTGACTGACAAGATGAAAGACCAGCCGCCGCGCATCGTCGAGAGCTGGAGCCTGGCTTCCCTACCCCCTGTCTCCGAGACGATGCTGCAGCAATGGCGGCAGCTTATCGAGGCGCGGACTGGAATGGTGGTGGAGCCGAACCGGACGACATTTCTGCAGACCAACCTGGCGTCGCGTATGCGCGAGCTGGGGCTGAGCGACTACGCGGCTTACTACAAGCGTATCACCGAAGCGCCGGACTGGATGGTCGAATGGAGTGTCCTGGTAGACCGGCTTACGGTCCAGGAGACCCGGTTCTTTCGCGATACCGATGCGCTGAGAACTGTTGAAAAATATATTGCAGAGCTACCGCGGCAGCAGCTGAGCCAGACGCCTCTAGAGGCCTGGAGTGTGGGTTGTGCTACCGGTGAAGAGGTGTACACCTTGTGCATTCTTATCAACGAAGCACTGACCCAGCGTGGCCTCAAGCCGAAATTTGGCGTGACGGGGACCGATATCAGTACACCTGCGCTGAACAAGGCGCGGACCGGTATCTATCCTGAAAGACGACTTGTTGAAGTCAGGCCTGAAATCCAGCAGCGCTATTTCGAGCTGGTCCGGCCTGGCCAATATCAGTTCGATCGGGCACTGATGAAAAAGGCCTGCTTCGTCAGGGAAAATCTGGCGGAACTGCAGAATGCACTGCACTTCAGGATGCAGATCATCTACTGCCAGAATGTACTGATCTATTTCAAGAAATGGCGCAGGCGGGAAATACTCAGGCATCTGACTGAGCGTCTTGCGCCGGGCGGCCTGCTGGTACTGGGGCTGGGTGAACTGACCAATTGGCAGCACCCGGACCTGGAGCGGCTGTCAACAGAACACACTTTGGCTTACCGCAAGAAAAGCGGCGCCTTATGAGTATGCGGAGATCGTATGGCTGGTAACCACGATTATGTGGCACTGGATTGGGTTAAAGGCGAAATAGAAGCGACCCTGCAACAGGCTCAGCAAATGCTTGAGGACTATGTTGCGAATCCGGAAGATACGACTTCACTGCGTTTCTGCGTGAATTACATCCATCAGGTGCATGGCACCCTGCAGATGGTTGAGTTCTACGGTGCAGCTCTGCTCGCCGAAGAGATGGAGAAGCTGGGTGAAGCCCTGCAGGACGGTAAGGTCAGCCAGGGCGATGATGCGCTCGAAGCGCTGTCTAAGGCTATTCTTCAACTACCGAATTATCTCGAGCGACTGCAACGCAGCAAGCGCGACCTGCCGCTCGTGCTCATGCCGCTGCTCAACGATCTTCGTGCGGCCAGGGGCGAACGCCTGCTGAGCGACACTGCTCTGTTCAGCCCTGACCTGTCGATGGCGAAAAAGGCCAACGACAGTGATGCCGTCGCACAGCTGCAGGACCCCCGCTCTACAGCACAACTGCGCAAGCTGCGTCAGATGTATCAGTTCACGCTGGTCAGCATTGTTCGTGAAAGCGAGCTTGAGGCCAACCTCGCGTATTTACACAAGATTCTTTCGAAGCTTCGACAGATGTGCCGCGGCACCACGCATGCCGAGCTCTGGCGGCTTGGCTGCGGCCTGGTCGAGGCCATGCAGAGCGGTGGTCTAGAGCTCACTTCAGCGGTCAAGACACTGCTGCGCTTCCTCGATGGCCGGATCAAGCGGCTGCTCGAGCAACCCGCCCAGGCTCTGGATGAAAAGCTGCCGGAAGATCTCTTCAAGCACCTGTTGTTCTATTGTGCGCAGTCAACCGCGAACACGAAGCTGACGAAGCAGATCAAGATCGACTATTCGCTGGACCTTGCCCTGCCTGGTAGCGATGAGCTGGACCGGGAACGGCAACAGGTCGAAGGCCCGAACAGAAGCACATTGAGCTCTGTGGCTACCGTGCTGTGCGAGGAACTGAGCAATCTCAAAGATCAGCTCGACCTTTTCGTACGCGGCGAATTCAAGTCTGCCAGTGAGCTCGGCGATCTGCTGCCCGGCCTGCATCAGGTCTCGAACACCATGGCGGTGCTTGGCTTGGGCCTGCCACGTAAGGTGATCGACGAACAGATTCAACGTATCGAAACCATGGCAGAAGGTCTCAAGCGACCTGATGATGACGAGCTGCTCGATATTGCCGGCGCTCTGCTGTACGTAGAGGCGTCCCTTGGCAGTATGGTAGATCAGGGCATCAGCTCGCCGGATACCTCGGCCCCAGTCACGGGTATCGTGCCACGCGAGCATGTCGATAGCGCTCACAAGGCTCTGATCACCGAGTCAAGGAACTCCCTGGAGACTGCCAAGACTGCAATTTCCGAGTACGTCACCAGCGACTGGCAACGTACCGAATTGAACCACGCACCAAGGCTTTTGAGAGAAGTTGCCGGTAGCCTGAGCATCATTCCCTTGAGCGAAGCCAGCGCCCTGCTCCATCGTTGTGCACGCTATATCGAATCTGAATTGCTCAGCGGCGACAACAAGCCAGACTGGGTCAAGCTCGAAGCCCTTGCAGACGCGATTACCAGCATCGATTATTACCTTGAGCGCATCGCCGAGCGCTCGGGTCAGTATGAAAAGATCCTGCAGGTTGCAGCGCAGAGTCTGGAGAAGCTTGATGGCACACCAGCCGGGCAGCTTGCCGCCAAACAGACCGAAGCCAAGGCTGTTACCGATGTGCCGATGCTGGACCATACAGCTGAAGCATTATCTGGCTCAGCCCCTGTCATGGCTGCCGATAAGGTGGCCGATGCCGAAATCATTGATGACGAGATTCGCGAAGTATTCGCTGAAGAGGTTGCTGATGTTATCGCCACCATTCATCGATACCGCCCTGTCTTCCAGGATTCGCCACAGGACAAGCATGCGCTGACAGAACTCCGTCGCGCGTACCACACGCTCAAGGGCAGTGGCCGCCTCGTGGGTGCAAAAACCCTGGCCGAGCTGGCCTGGAGTATTGAGGGTCTGTTGAACCGCACCCTCGAGAACCTGGTTACACCATCACTCGTGCTGTTCGAACTGCTGAAGGACGTCGAAGATCAGTTGCCGACACTGACGGCTGCCTTCGCTGCGGCTGAAGACAGCAGTCTCGACATTCTCAACACCACAACCAGCCTGATACATCGAGCTGATGCCATTCTGCTGGATGCACGAGCGTCGCGAGCCGCAACTGCCCAGGAAGAACAGGCACATGCTGAGACCCAGCGCCAGGCTGAAGAGGCCGAGTCCATGTCTGCAGAGACGCTGGCGGTTGAAGATGACACTGATGAAGCCGACAGCGATAGTCAGCTTGCCGACGATGAAGACATCACGGCCGTCGCCCCTGCCGAGACGGACACTGCGGACGCCTCGGCCGGCGATATCGAGCTCAGCGACGGCGATATGATCGATGAGGAGATCATCGAGATATTCGCCGAGGAAGCTGAAGAAGTGTTGGCGACCATCAACACCTATCTGCCGAAATTTACTGCCAATTATGGCAATACCGAAGCACGCACTGAACTACGCCGCGCCTTTCATACCCTGAAAGGCAGTGGTCGCCTCGTTGGCGCCATGCGAAGTGGTGAGCTTGCATGGTCAGTCGAAAACCTCATGAATCGCATTATCGATGGCGCGGTTCAGATGTCGCCAGAGATAGAGCGTCTGATCGAGAAGGTCGTTGAGCTGCTGCCGACCATGGTTAGCGATTTCACCGAACGCCGGCCCGCGTCATTCAATGTGGAGGCTCTCCAAGCCTATGCCCATGAGCTTGCAGCGGGCAAGAGCCCTCAGAGCCTGCCAGCCATGTTAGGCGGCAAGGCCCCTGCGCAAACTACGCCAAGCAAGGCAGCCAGCGCCGATGCCGGGAAACAGGATGATGGCGCCGCAGGCATCGATCCGGTCCTGCTTGATATTTTCCTCAGTGAAACCCGCGGGCACCTGCAAACCATCGAGGATTTCATTGAGCAGCAGAACCGCCTTGACGATCCGGCACCATTGTCGGATGACATCTCGCGCGCTCTACATACGCTCAAAGGCAGCGCCAACACTGCTGGCAGCAAGCGGATTGCAGGCATCGTCATACCGCTGGAGCGCTTCTACAAGGAGCTGAATGTCCGCGCGATCCCTGCGACACGGCCGGTCACCGATGCCTTGAGTCAGGCGGTGGATCTGATCAATAGCGAGCTCATCGCCATCGAAGACAGCCCTGAAGAGGGTCTGAGCCCTTCGGCGTCCGCCAGCTCCGCTGAAATCGAAGCCTTCTCCGAGGCGCTCGATGCCGTCGTGGCCGAAGTAGTCGAACACAGGGCCCTGCCGGATATCAATCCGGCGTCGGTCAACCACAGCGAAGTCTTGGATATGTTCCTCCGCGACAGCATCGACATACTCCTGGATGCCGAACGTATCATCAACGATTGGAGCACAGCACCGGACAAGCGCGATGAACTCGAGGCGCTGGTAGAAGAGCTGACCACCCTGGCGACCGGTGCGAAAACTGCTGGTCTGCCTGCGATGCATGAACTCTGCGCCTCGCTGGAGCTGCTGTACGAGACGGTTGAAGCCGGCTATGACGGTCTCGACCGTGAATTCTTCAATGCCGCCAAGCGTGGCCATGATGTCCTTATTGGCATGATGGACCAGTTGGCTGCCGGCCTTTCGCCACAGGCTGACGAACAGGTACTTGCCGCCATACGTGGGGCGAGAGAGCGGCTATTGGCCGAAAACTTCGAAGCAAGCGACGCGGATGTCGAAGCGGTGCCCCTTCTGGGCGATGTACCGCAGGATGAAGAGCTTATGGAAGAGAACACCCCCGAAAACAAGCCACTCTCGGCCGAGACGGATGCCAGTGGTCACACCACGCCTGTGGAGGACAGCGGCCTTGATCCCGAAATGATCGAGATCTTCCTCGAAGAGGCCTTCGAGATCCTGGAAAGTACCGGCCAGAGTCTGCGTGACTGGCAAATTGATCCAGCTAACGAACAGATCGTCCAGAGTTTGCAACGCGACGCCCATACACTCAAGGGTGGCGCCCGGATGGCCGAGCTGACGGCGGTAGGCGATTTGTGTCATGAGCTCGAGACATTGTTCGAACGCGTTGCCGAAAAACGTATGTCAGTATCGCCCCGTGCGATAGAGCTGAGTCTGGCGGCACACGCTGCGCTCGCAGGCATGATCGAAGCGACCGCTGAAGGCCGCGTGCCAGAGGCTGCGGATAGACTGCAGCGCCAGCTACTGAGCTTGCTGTCGGGAGAGACGCCAGAGACCATCGAACCTCTGGACGGTATTCCTGTACTGGAAGCAGAGCCCGAGCTCGGAGATGCCTCCCTCGACGACAGCAAGGAACGGTCGCTGGCTGACCCTTATGATGAGCTGACCTCGAGCGATGATTCCAGAGTGCTGGAGCAGGCTGCGCACGAATTGGCAGATAGCAGTCCACTCGACGAAGAAGAGCCTGAGGAGGAGATTTCCTTCGAAGCTGCTGCGGAGCATGCTCACGAGGCGGACGAATTCCCCTCATCTGTGGAAGCAGAATACGCTGCCGACAGCGCCATGCTCGACCCGGAAATGGCGGCGATCTTCCTCGAAGAAGCCCAGGACATCATTTCAAGTACCTCTGACACCATTCACCAGTGGAGCCTTGCGCCGACCGAACATGCACTGGTCGCTCATCTGCAGCGCGACCTGCACACCCTGAAGGGTGGCGCACGTATGGCAGAAATACCGGCCATTGGCGATCTCGCACACGAACTCGAAACGCTGTTTGAAGCCATGGCAGAGCGCGGTCATCGTCCGGCGCCCGAAGATGAGCGCAAGCTGATCTCATTGGTCGAAGCCTGTCACGATCGGCTGGCCATCATGGTCGATGAAGTGGCCGAGTCGCGTCCAGTTCGCCCCGCACCTGAATTGATCAGGGACATGCAGCGCTTTATCGAGACGGTCGAGGGTGCAGAAACTGCTACTGCTGAAGATACCGATATCAATATGGTTGGCCTCGATGAGGACCATGTGGATGAAGTGGTTACAGAAGCTGCTGAACAGGCGCAGCCTGTTGCAAGAACAGTGTCTGCCGAATTGCGTCAGGGTGTGCCTGTCGACTTCACGCATCTCGATGAGGAAATCATCGAACTCTTCCTCGAAGAAGCGCGTGAACTCGTAGACGAAACCGGCGAGAACCTTAGAAAGTGGCTGGCCGACAATTCACTGATGGCTGAGCTGCATACGCTGCAGCGAACAATGCATACCTTGAAAGGCGGTGCACGTCTGGCAGAAGTCAGTGCCATCGGCGATCTGGCCCATGAATTCGAAACCCTGGTCGAGGGCATCGTCGAAGATACGCTGAATATCGATCCGAGTCTGAACGAATTGCTGCTTGGCGTGCATGATCGACTTGCTTCAATGGTCGATGCGCTTGCTGCACGCGAAACTTTCCGTTCCGCGCCGGAATTGATCAAGGCTGTCCGACAGTATGCTGCCGACAACAGCCTCGGCGACGATCCGTTGCGAGCAATTGCGCTTGAGCAGGCACAACTGCTCGAATCGGGTGCTTCGCAGGATGAACTCCGTGGTGTGTTTGTCGATGAGTCCGACGAAATGCTGCAGGTCGCCCTTGATGCCATGGATTCCTGGAAACAGCATCCTGAAGCCTTCCAGCACCTGCCCGATATCTTCCGTCGTCTGCGCGCCCTGGCCGCTGGTGCCGGTCTTGCCGGTCTTACCCCGATACAGAGCCTGGCCGACACACATGCCTTGATGCTTGAAACCATCAATGAGCGTATCTCAGCCGACAGCTTCCCGCTGCAGGACGAAGTGATCGAGCTGAGCGATCGTGCACTGCATATGCTGGCCGAACAGATCCGTCATGTGGTTTCACAGACACGAAGCAGTCCTGGTCAGGCGATTGAGCTTGATCAGAACAACATGCAAGGTGTCTCGGTCGAACTCAGTTCATTGCAGCGAAGGCTGATGAGTGGCGGCGACAGCTCGGCAAGTCCGACGCCGAAAGGCAAGTCTGCGCTGGCGGGTCTCGACCCTGAAATCATCGAAATATTCATCGATGAAGCCGCAGAGCTGGAACGCAACTTCAACCAGTACCTGAGCGACTGGAAGCGCGAGCCTGCCGATGCAGGGCGTGCCCGACAGATTCAGACTACCTTGCATACACTCAAGGGCGGTGCCCGCCTGGCTGGTCTGGCTGCCGTTGGTGATCTTGCACAATCGATCGAAGACAAGGTTGGCCGCTGTGTCAGGTCCGATAGTTCCCTCGACGATAAGCTGATCCAGCAGATCGATACAGAGGCCAAGTGGCTCAGTACCGCCATCGAAGGGGTTAGAGAACAGTTCAAGCGAATGGGCTCGGCAGATACTGCCAAGCCGCAGGTGGATCGCCCCAACAAGACCGACGCCGACTCGCGTGCAGAACAACTTGTGCAGATGCAGCGTAGCCAGCAGGGTGGCGCCGCAGCCGCGCCTCAGGCAGCGCCACGCAAGGCAGCTGAAACAGCCAAGCAACAGCAGGCCGCGGAAACCATTCGCGTCAGCGCACAGCTGCTCGACAACCTGGTTAACCTGGCTGGCGAAACGAGTATAACCCGCGGTCGACTCGAGACGCAGATCTCCGACTTCTCGCACACGCTCGAAGAAATGCAGGCCACCATCGACCGTTTGCGTGAGCAGCTGCGTCGAATGGATATCGAGACAGAGGCCCAGGTCCTGTTCCGCATGGAGAAAGAAGGCGGCGGTCCAGTCTACGAGGACTTCGATCCGCTCGAGATGGACCGTTATTCGTCCATTCAGCAGCTTTCACGGGCGCTTAGCGAATCTGCAAGTGACTTGACGGATCTGCGTGAGACTCTGCTGGACAAGGCCAAGGATGCCGAGACATTGCTGTTGCAGCAGTCACGCATCAACACCGAACTGCAGGAAGGCTTGATGGAGACGCGGATGATTCCGTTCACCTCCATCGTGCCAAGGCTGCGTCGTATCGTGCGTCAGGTCACTGGTGAACTGGGTAAGAAGGCAGAGTTCGAGGTCTACAATCCTGAGGGCGAGCTGGACCGTAACGTGCTCGATCGTATGGTCGCGCCACTCGAGCACATGCTGCGTAACGCCCTCGATCATGGTATCGAGATGCCCGAAGCCCGAGCCAAGGCAGGCAAGTCCGAGACTGGCCGTATCTCACTGTCAGTTGGTCGTGAAGGCAGCGATGTCGTGCTGACACTGCAGGACGACGGCAACGGTATCAACACCGAGGCGGTACGCAAGAAGGCCATCAAACAGGGTCTGCTGTCCAAGTCGACGGAGATTGCCGATAGCGAAATCCTCCAGTTCATCTTCCACGCCGGTTTCAGTACCGCTGAAAAGGTCACGCAACTCTCTGGTCGTGGCGTGGGCATGGACGTCGTATCCAGCGAAATCAAACAGCTGGGCGGCCGTGTCAGCATTGAGTCGGTGAGTGGCAAGGGCACAACCTTTATCATCCGTCTGCCGTTCACGGTATCCGTCAACCGGGCGCTGATGGTTTCAACAGGTGACGACTACTACGCCATACCGCTCAATACCATTGAAGGTATTGTCCGGGTCAGCACCTTTGAGCTGGAAGAGTATTATCAGCCCGATGCGCCCTTGTATGAGTACGCCGGTCAGAAGTATCAGCTGCAGTATCTTGGAAACCTGCTGCGTAGTGAGCACCAGCCCAAGCTGCAGGGCCAGCCCCTGCCATTACCTGTCATTCTTGTGCGCGGTGGTGATCACCCGCTGGCACTGCAGGTCGACAGCCTGCTGGGTTCCCGAGAAATTGTCGTAAAGGGCCTCGGTCCACAGTTCACCGGTGTGCGTGGCGTCTCAGGTGGCACGATACTGGGTGACGGTAGCGTTGTAGTCATTCTTGATCTGCCTGCGCTGATGCGTAGTGACCTGGCTCGTGCCATGGCCCACGATCTGAGCATGGAGAAGGAGGTTGCACCGAAGCATACTGGTCCGGCCACCATCATGGTTGTGGACGATTCGGTCACGGTGCGGAAGGTTACCAGCCGTCTGCTCGAGCGTCAGGGCATGCGGGTCATCACCGCGAAGGACGGCGTGGATGCCATAGCCATTCTGCAGGATCAGAAGCCTGATGTGATGCTGCTCGACATCGAGATGCCGCGAATGGACGGTTTCGAGGTGGCCAGCTTCGTGCGCCACGACGAGCGCCTGCGTGATGTCCCGATCATCATGATCACCTCTCGAACCGGTCAGAAACACCGGGATCGTGCCCTGTCCATCGGCGTCAATGAATACCTTGGCAAGCCCTTCCAGGAATCGATTCTGCTAGAAACGATTGAACGACTGCTTGGGTGATGGCAGCGCGTACTGTGGCCAGCGACGGTTCGGTGCCGCTAATTGGGGTGGTATCCGACACGCCGCTGCAGCGTCACCTCATCGAGCATGCCCTTCGTAACAAGGGCTACTCGATTGCGGTGAATATCGATTGCAACAAGCTGTCGCAGGATCGCCTGAAGAACTACCAGCACGTAGCCGCCTGGGTCGTCATCATCGAGGACGAAAGTCAGGGCGACCCCCTGCTCGAGCAGATGATGGATACCTTCGATGTGCCGGTGTTGTACGGCCTGGGTGCTGCGCCTTCGCGGCAGCATGAGGAATACCCTCGCTGGGAGCGGCGACTGCTGCAGAAGCTTCTCGATGCCGTGGGGCCGCTCCCCGCGGGCGACGAAGTGCCGCCGCCGAGGGTGGCAACTCTTGCGGGTAGCCGGTTCAGTCTGGGTACCGAGGGACGACCTGCCTCGCCAATCAATAATGTTCAGCTGTCCCACCACATCCGACCTGCCGCCCCAGGCGATCCGCTCACACGGATCTATCTGCTTGTGGCCTCACTGGGTGGCCCTGACGCGGTCAAACGCTTCCTGGACCTGCTGCCTGCAGCACTGCCTGTTGCCTTCCTGTATGCGCAGCACATAGACCCTGAGGCGGCGGAAGTGCTGCTGCGGGTGCTTGGCCGGCACGCACGACTACCGCTGAAGCGCGCCCAGGTGGGCGCCCACCTGCAACATGGTGAAGTCATCTTCGTGCCGCCCGACCAGGAGCTCGACTTCGATGAGGACGGGGCTATCACACTGTCAGGAAAACCGTGGCCAGGGCCTTATGGGCCATCCATTGATCGGGTGATGATGAATACGGCGAATAGATTTCAGGATGCTGTCAACGTGATAGTATTCAGCGGCATGGGCTGCGATGGCGCAGTTGCCGCACCAATACTGAAAGCCTATGGCAGTCATGTCTGGGCGCAGGACTCAGCCGGTTGTGCCAGTAGTTCAATGCCAGATGCCATTGCTGACCGCGGTGTAGTGAGCTTTCGCGGCTCACCAGAGGCTCTGGCCAAGAAGCTGCTGCAGACGATAGAGCTTGAGGAAATTACCAAACGGAGAACGCAAAACCATGCGCAGCCATGAAAGCTCGAGCGCACAGATATCCTGCCTGCTGCTACCAATGAAGCACACAGACTTTCTGCTTCCCAATACCAGCGTCGCTGAAATCATCGAGTACAGTGAGCCTACGCCCCTGCCCGATGGGCCAGTGTGGCTGGCTGGGCACATACAGTGGCGAGGCCAGCAGGTGCCCCTGGTCCAGGCCGAAGCAATGGATGGCAATGAGAACAATCTCATCCGTGAAGGCGGCCGGATCGCGGTGACCAATGGGGTCGGCGAACACCATCAGGCGCAGCCCTTTATCGCCTTCGTAACCCGCGGTCTGCCGCGACTGGTCAAGGTGAAGAGTGAGGAAATCGCGCCCTCTGAGAATGTGGGCGAGAACAAGCCGGGCGATCCTGTCATCAGCATGTACGTCACTTTCAGTGGTGAGGAAGTCATCATTCCCGATCTGGAGTACATGGAGCAGTGCGTTTACGAGGCTGTAAAGACCGCCTGAATGCTGCTTTCAATGGAGGATGTCAACGTCAGGATCGGCGGGCAGAATATACTGAGCCATATCAGCCTCACGCTGGAGGCTGACCGCATCACGACCGTCATTGGTCCGAATGGCGCCGGCAAGACCACCTTGTGCAAGGTCGCGCTGGGCATTCTGCAGCCGACGTCCGGTCGGGTTCAGAAGGCGCCTGGGCTGCGCATCAGCTATGTTCCACAGCGCTTCCATATTGACTCCTCCATGCCACTCACCGTTCGGGACTTTCTCTCGGTGTCGCTTCCATTTGCACGCAAACGCAGGCTCCTTGGCATAGCGGAAGCACTCGAGCTCACCGAAGTTGCCCACTGCATTGATAAGAACCTGCATCAGCTCAGTGGCGGTGAAACCCAGCGGGTATTGCTGGCGCGGGCGATTACTCAGCAGGCAGACCTTATCGTACTGGACGAGCCGGCACAGGGCGTGGACGTCAATGGGCAGGAGCTACTTTACAAGCTGATCGGCCGGATCCGCGATATCCGCCACTGCGGCATACTGCTGATTTCACATGACCTGCATCTCGTAATGGCGGACACGGATAATGTGTTGTGCCTGAACGGTCATATCTGCTGCGCCGGGCATCCCGAAAGTATTTCCAACGATCCAGCCTTCGTTAGTCTGTTTGGCCGTCGCGCCGCCGACACGCTGGCCATCTATCACCATCACCATGACCATCACCACCACGCCGATGGGACTGTCGCGGAGGGCGACCACTGCTCGAACTCCTAGCTGCCCCCATGCTCGCCGGCATAGCGCTGGCGCTCATCACCGGCCCCCTTGGCTGCTTCATTGTCTGGCGAAGAATGGCCTATTTTGGTGATACGCTGGCACACGCCGCACTGCTCGGCATCGCCATGGGCATTCTGTTCGAGGTACCCAACGGCTTTGCGGTTATAGCTGCCTGCCTGCTGGTCGGTCTGTTGATGCTCGTACTTCAGCGGCAACAGCACTTCGCGAGTGATACTGTGCTGGGCATACTCGCCCATAGCTCATTGTCGGTCGGCCTGATCGCCATCGCGTTGCTCGACTCACCTTCGGTCGATCTCATGGGCTATCTCTTTGGCGATATACTCACTACCGGTTGGTCAGAGACCGCTTTCATAGCCATGCTCACAGTCGTATCGCTAGTGGTGCTCATATATTACTGGCGGCGGCTGATCCTGATTACGCTGCACGAGGACCTGGCCAGGGTGGAGGGGGTCAATCCGATGCTGTCACAGATCGTACTGATCACCATCATTGCCTTCGTCATTGCGATGGCCATGAAGGTGGTGGGTCTACTGCTGGTCACCTCGATGCTGATCATACCGGCAGCAGCCGCCCGGCCATTGTCGCGCTCGCCGGGCATGATGGCGGTACTGGCCGGCATCATTGGCGCAATATCCGTCGTAGCCGGCCTGTGCGGCGCCTGGTGGATCGATGCGCCCTCAGGCCCATCAATCGTACTCGCCTCCTTTCTCTGCTTTCTTGCAAGCTTCATAGGCGGCCGCTTCATCAGCCGATAACTCAGGTCCTGCCTGCACCTGAGCCATTGCTGCGCCGGTAACTCGCCGGGCTCTGACCTGTCCAGCGTTTGAAAGCACGACTGAATGCACTGAGCTCGGAGAATCCCAACAGAAAGGCGATCTCGCTCAGGGCATATTTGTTCTTGCGTAGATACGCCACAGCCTTGTCGCGCCGCGCACTTTCTATGATGTCATGAAACGAGTTGCCCTCGGCTTTCAGCCGGCGGTACAGGGTGTGGCGAGAAACACAGAGCTCACTGGCGATGGCTTCCGCGTCGAACTCTCCCTGACTCAAGCGACCATTGACGAGATGACGGACCCTGGCACTGAGGCTGCGACGCTGTCGAAGCCGACTCAGCAGGCTTTCCACCTGACGCGACAGCGCCTGATGCAGATATGGGTTGCGCTGCGGCAGCTCGAAGTCTAGGAATTTCTCCTCGAAGGCAATGTACGAGCGTGGCTCTGAAAAATTCAACGGACAGTCGAAGTAGTCTACATAGGCTGCCCGGCTCTCTGGCTCAGGATGATGGAACCCGACGCGGGTCATGTAGACCTGCTCGCTCACATATTTCTTCGCCCGAGCGACCGTCTGGACGAGCATCCTGTCGATGTTCACCGCGTGATACAGCTCCGGCTGAATGTAATCGAAGGAGACGATAGCTTCACCATCATCGACTTCAAGCTCTACGGCAAGACCCTCGTTGACCAGGGCAGCCAACCGGACATACTGGGTCAGCGCTTCACCAAGGGTGCGGTTATTGAAGAGAATATGCCCGATCACACCCATGCTCGACGTGCTGATTACGGCGCCGATGAGCAAGCCAACTGAAGGATTTTTGGTTACGGCAACTGCGTGATCGAGCACGTCGTGCAACACGGTGAGCTGAAAGCGCCCGTCTGGGGCCATGATATCATCACGAGACAAGCCATGACGCTCGCGCCACTCATCAAGACTGTAGTTTTGCGACTCCAGATAAGCACACACACTTTGAATGGACGCAGCAGCGACCGATGGCACCCCGCGCTTGGAGCTATGCCGATTCTGGCTGGAACCTTTATCTGCCACCTGTTTCTGTCACGCTCCTGTATTGCCCTGACCCGCATCCCGTAGCCTGCATCTTGCAACAAATTGTCAAAACACAGCAACTGTTCGTCAAGCCGATACCATCGTGGCAGCTTACTATGGATACTCGATTAATGGAGGTGCTTTATGGCTAATACACATACACAGCAGGCGTCACTGCCGTCAGAGAAGCGTAAAGCGCGCATGGACAGTGGCAGCAAACGCCAGGGCAATCAGAAGGGTGGAATCTGCGTTCCACAATGCCCGGATGACCAGAAGAATATCGCCGAGTTAGTTACGTATCTTGGCAGTATGTACTACCGCTAGTATTCAGGCATTAACCAGTCAAACAGGTGTTAGGGCGCTCAGCGCCCTTTTTTTTCGGCTGCTATTTATTCATCTTCACCAGCGTCAGAAACTCGGTCCTGGTCGCCGGATTGGTCCGAATGCTACCGAGCATGACCGATGACATCATCGAACTATTCTGCTTCTCTACGCCACGCGCCATCATGCACAGATGTTTGGCTTCGATGATCACGCCCACCCCGTAGGCGCCTGTAACCTGCTCAACCGCCTCCGCAATCTGCTTGGTCAGGTTCTCCTGGATCTGCGCGCGGCGAGCATACATATCCACGATCCTGGCGAACTTCGACAGACCCAGAACCTTGCCATTCGGAATATAGGCAATGTGGCAGCGCCCCATAAACGGCAGCAGATGGTGTTCACACAGCGAGTACAGCTCGATGTCTTTCACCACGACCATTTCCTCGGTATCGGATTCGAAGATCGCGTTATTGACAATTTGGGCGAGGGTATCGTTATAGCCCTTGCAGAGATACTGCATGGCTTTGGCCGCACGAGCCGGCGTATCCCGCAGGCCCTCACGCGTGGTGTCTTCACCGATAAGTTCGAGAATACTCTTGTAATGTCCTGCAAGCGTGTCGCTCATACTAGGCTCCTGGTTCAGGTTACTGCCTGCGCAGCGGATAATTGATTGATCATTGACTGCATATTGATGAGCTGCGGCTAAAAAGCCCGCATCAGCGTATGTTGCGGCCGCCGTCGAGTGCGATCACGCGTCCCGTCATATAGCGATTGTTCAGCAGATAAATGAGGGCGTCGGCAATGACCTGAGGGCCCGGTTCAACGCCCAGCGCTGACTTGGCCAGCGTTTTCCTTCGGTACTCGAGGTCGTCGTCCTCCTGGAACATGAGTAGTGACGGCGCGATACTGTTGACCTTGATCAGTGGGGCGAACCGCTTGGCAAAGCTTCTCGCCATACCATCAAGGGCAGCCTTGCTCGCAGCGTAGGCAATATGATTATCGCTGCCCTTTTCAATCACATAGTCCGTAATGTGAACGATATCGCTCAGTGGACTGCCACCGAGCCTGAGACGTTCCGCAGCAGCCATGTTCATCAGATATGGTGCCTCGCAGTGAATCCGATTCATTCGTCTGATGGTGGTCTGGTAATCGGTTGCCGGGTCCGAGTCAGGCAGCCAGAGCGACGCATTATGCACCAGTGCGCGCATTGGCGGTGCGTCTTTTCGCAGGAAGTCCAGCCAGCGATTCAGGCTGTCATCCTCTTCGAAATCTACCTGATGGCAGATGACGCCTTCAGTTCTCAAGACATCGATATCGGGGCGATCACTGCGATAGGTGATGTGCACCTCACAGCCGAGATGACGAAGCGTTCGGGCGCAATGCAGGCCTACCCTGCGGGAACCACCGGTGATGACCACAACCGATTTCTCAAGACTCATGACAACAGGAACCTCAGGGTGATACCTCGATTCGCTGAACAATTGAAAGGTGTTCGTTCAACCAGTCCTTGATCCCCGCCAGCTCGTCGGCGAGCGTCCACGGCGCATTGGTGATGACCATGCCGCTGCCGGACATACCCGGTGTTCGATCGCCCCGCATGCCGGCAGAACCGGTTGCAGACCACTCTACGGTGAGCCGGACACCCGTCGTCGGTGGCAAGGCTGCTTTCATCGTGGCCAGAATTTCAGCATGCCCTGCCTTCGCCAGTATCGGATACCACTGCATGACCACAGCGCCTCGCCAGCGCTGCAAGAGGGCAGCGGTCCACAGCGGAATGGTTTCGTAATCAGCCTTGATTTCATAGCTCGGGTCGATTAACACCACGCCTCGTCCGCCAGCTGGGGGGCTGAGCGCTGCAACACCTTCGAAGCCATCCCGCTGGTGCACGGAGATACGCGCACCCGAATGCCGTCGCGCCGAACTCGCCCAGCCATGCAAGGCGGCGAAGGCGGCAGGATGCAACTCACAGAGCACCTGCGCATCCTGTTCGCGCGCCAAGCCGAGCGCTATACCTGGTGAGCCCGGATATCTTTGCTGATCGAGCTGGGCGCGCACAATGTCGACATAGGTCTGCATGACTTCAGGCAGAGTGAGATCTCGAGCTGACTCATTCAGCAGCCGTTTTATGCCGGCTTCCGCCTCGCCCGTCTTGAGCGCCTCGACACTGGCAAGGTCGTACATGCCATCGCCGGCATGAGTTTCGTAGCAGGTCCAGCCGGCGGGTTTCAGATTGAGATAGGCGAGCACGCGGGACAGCAGCAGGTGCTTGTGCACATCTGCAAAGTTGCCGGCGTGGTAGGCATGCTGATAGCTCAGCACCCGGCCTGGCTCCCGTTACCACGCTCGAGCAGTTCGGCCTGCAGAGCCTTATTTTTGGCCTGGCGGCGTTTCTCGGCCTGCTTCTTGGCCAGCACTTCGGCAGCATCCAGACCGATGTGGGCCTCGCCACGGCTTTTGGCGAGTCTCATCTGTTTTTCACGTTCTTCGAAACGCTGTCGGCGCTCTGGCGGTACCGCATCGAAGCAGTGCGGACAGCTGACGCCCGCCTGAAAGCGCTCATCCTGCTGCTCCTCAGCCGTTACCGGCATGCGGCAGGCGTGGCATTGATCGTAGGAGCCCTGTTTCAGCTGGTGGTCGACTGTAACCCGGTTGTCAAAAACGAAACATTCACCGCGCCACAGGCTCTCGGATGCTGGCACTTCTTCCAGATAACGCAGAATGCCGCCTTCGAGATGATAAACCTCTTCAAAACCTTGCTGCTTGAGATAGGCGGTACTCTTTTCGCAGCGAATGCCGCCGGTGCAGTACATTGCGACCTTGCGGTGGACCTGCTTGTCCAGGTTGCTCGCCACATAGGCAGGAAAAGAGCGGAAGGAATCTGTACCCGGGTCGACTGCACCTTCGAATTTGCCCACCCTGGTTTCGTAAGTATTGCGGGTGTCGATCACCAGGACCTCTGGGTCACTGATCAGATCATTCCAGTCCTTTGGCTGCACGTAGGTGCCAACGACTTTCTTGGGGTCGACCGTCTCGACACCCATGGTCACGATTTCACGTTTCAACTTGACCTTGGATCGATAGAACGGTGGCGCTGCACAATAGGAGCGCTTTACCGTCATCGCAGCAAATGGTGGCTGGTCCTGCAGGAACTGCAGAAACGTCTTCATATTGCCGTGCTCGGCCGCGACTGTGCCGTTGATCCCTTCTGCAGCCAATAACAGCGTGCCACGAACCTCGTAGGTTTTCATGGCCTCCAGCAGCGGTTCACGCAGGCGCTCATAGGCTGGCAGATCGATAAAGCGGTAGAGCGCAGCGACGGTGATCGGCAACGCCTCGGACGGCTCATTGGACAGAACCGTGCCCTTGGCAAACTCATCGGACATGATGGCGAGTCTCTTTGTGTGTTCAGCAGGCCGGACCGTAAATCCGGTGCGTGCAAAACGATCAGTTTACCACGACTCACTACGCACTGGCAGTATCCTGTGCCCGCCACAGCTCACTGTAGACCCCCTTGGAAGCCAGCAAGGTGGCATGAGTACCCCGCTCGACAATGCGGCCGTCGCGCATCACCAGAATGACATCGGCATCAACAATGGTAGAAAGCCTGTGGGCAATCACGATCGTGGTGCGGCCGGTCGCCATGGCATTGAGCGCATCGACGATCGAACGCTCTACTTTTGAGTCGAGCGAAGATGTCGCTTCATCGAATACCAGGATGCCCGGATTTTTCAGCAGTGTTCGTGCAATCGCCACCCGCTGCTTCTCACCACCACTGAGCTTGAGACCGCGCTCGCCGACCAGTGTGTCCAGCCCCTCTGGCAGCGCTTCTACGAAGACATCGAGATGCGCCATGGCGATGACAGTGGCAATTTCCTCATCAGTGGCATCGCTGCGCCCGTAACGGATGTTCTCGCCCAGGGTCGTGTTGAACAGCACTGTGTCTTGCGGAACAATACCGATATTGGCCCTGACGGAAGCCTGTGTGCACTGACGGATGTCCTGCCCATCGATAAGAATCGCCCCCTCGGTGGGATCATAGAATCGATAGAGCAACTTTACCAAGGTCGACTTGCCCGCACCGCTGTCACCGACCACGGCCAGCTTTGTCCCGGCATCAACCGTGAAGTCGAGCTGTCTCAGGATTGGCCGATCCGGCCGATACCCAAAGCTCAGCTTGCGGAATTCTACACGCCCGGGGCCCAGTCGCAGGGGCTCGGCATCATCGGCATCGCTGATCGCCGGCTTGATTTCCAGCAGGCGGAACATCTGCTCCATGCTCGCCAGCGAACCCTTCATCTCCCGGTACACGAAGCCGAGAAAGTTCAGTGGCATGAAGAGCTGCATCGTGAACGCGTTGACGAGCACAAAGTCGCCCAGCGTCATGTTGCCTGCAACCACTTCACTGGCTGCCAGAATGAGCATGGCCGTCATGGCACAGCCGATGATAAGCGCCTGGCCACCATTAAGCGCGAACAGCGAGAGCCGGTTCTTGCGTCGCGCATTCTCCCAGGCCGCAAGGTCTGTATCGTAGTGTCTGGTTTCGAAGGCTTCGTTATTGAAGTACTTGACGGTCTCATAGTTGATCAGGCTGTCGATCGCCCTGGTATTACTTTGCGAATCGGCCCGATTGGCCTCGCGGATATACTCAGTGCGCCACTCGGTGACCTTGATCGAATAACCGACATAAACCACCACAGCAATCAGCATGATGAGCGCAAACCAGGGGTTATAGCGCATCAGCAATAGCCCGATGACCAGCGCAACTTCCAGAATGGTGGGAATGATGTTGAACACCATGAAGCGCAGGATGAAACCGACGCCGCTTACGCCGCGTTCAATGTCTCTGGCGACACCACCCGTATTGCGATTGAGATGGTAGTTCAGTTCAAGCGAATGCAGATGACTGAAGACCCGCAGGCCAATGTGTCGCATCGCACGTTCAGTCACGCGACCAAAGAGCGTGTCGCGCAGTTCGCTGAACAGAGTATTGGCAAAACGCAGCACGCCGTAGGCGATCAGCAAGGCCAGCGGCAGCACGAGGACGGCACTCTCGACCTGACTCGGGTCGAGATCATCCACGACAGCTTTCAACACAAAGGGAAGCGCGACAGTCGCGAGCTTGGCAGCGATCAGGCAAAGCAGCGCAATCGCGATCCGCCCGCGGAAGTCTGCCAGGAAAGGCAGCAGCGACTTGAGCGTCCTGAGACTCAGTTCACCCGCGGGACTGTCGTCGTGTTGGCCGTAGCCCCTCATCGAAAGGCTCCGGTACTACGCACCATCTCAGCTTCGATTGATGAACCCCTTGAGTGCAGCAGGCAGATCAGCTGGCAGTACGACCGTCTTGGCATTGGCTGAGGTGGACAGTTCGGCCAGGGCGGCGATGTACTTCTCGCCTAGCAGATAAGTAATCGGCAGGTCCTCATTACCGATTGCCTTGGCCACTCGCTCCAGGGCCTCTCCACTGGCTTCTGCCAGAACCACCTGAGCCGCACCGTCACGACGTGACGCTTCCAGGCGACCATCGGCCTCGAGTATCGCAGCCTGTTTCTGACCCTCGGCCCGGGTGACCGTAGCTCGCCGTTGCCGCTCGGCCGCTGCCTGCTCCTCCATCGCCAGCTGCATGGTGGTGGAGGGATTGATGTCCTGGATCTCGACCGTCTTCAGGTTAATACCCCAGTCAGCGATGTCATCCGAAATCGACTCCCGCAGGCGGAGCTTGATCTTGTCACGTGAAGATAGCGCCTCGTCCAGCGTCTGTTCACCGATGATAGATCGCAGGGCAGTCTGCACCAGATTCCTTATGGCCATTTCATACTCTTCAACACCATAGACCGCTTTCTCAGGCGCCACGATATTGATATATGCCACCGCATTGGCCTTGATCGTCACGTTGTCCTGGGTGATGACTTCCTGTGACGGTATGTCCAATACGATATCCTTGGTGGTGATCTTGTACGGCACCTGATCGACATAGGGGATGATGAGATTGAGGCCGGGGTTCAAGGTGCGCTGGTATTTCCCCAGCCGCTGAACGATGTGCTTGTAGCCTTGCGGCACGATACGCACACCCATCGCAATGGTAACTGCGACAAGTATGACGAAGACGACAACAACGATTAATGATTCCTGACCCATAACCTGTACCCCTGATTAAGTCGAAAACGCAAAATGATTATGACGGACAACAGCCCACCTGCTGGCGTCTCAGCTGGCCTTTTCGATCACCAGTGTGTTGCCGGAAATATCGACCACTCGAGCCCGGTCGCCGACACTGAAGGTTGTATGGGACAGGAAACGCCACTCATCGTCGCCAAGAATGGGCACTGCAAACCTCAACTTGCCCCGGCTGGGGTCAAGCTCAACTTCATAGACCTGACCGATTTGCCCCTTGAGTGCTTCGCTGGCCATGCCTGAACGGGTGCGATCCTTCCACCGAGGCCTTAAAAGAATATTCCACAGCACGAGAAGCCCCAATGATGTCGCGCCCCATATCAGCAGTTGAATTTCAAGTGAGGGCTGCGTAAACAGCAGGAGCACAGCCATGAAAAAAGCGGCTATACCAAACCAGAAGAAAATGAAGCTTGCTATGAACACTTCGGCGATGACGAGAATCATGCCAAGGAGCAGCCAGTGCCAGTAAACGAGTTCGAAAGCTGACATGCTGAAAGAATTCCTGTCAGGCGGGTGCGGAGGAGGCCTCGATATCGAGTTCTGACACGGTCCGATTGCGGCCTCTGTTCTTGGCAGCGTATAGCGCAGTGTCCGCCCGGGCAATAGTCTGCTCAAAGTTTTCCTTGCAGTCATACTGGGCCACGCCGATCGAGATCGTCACCACAAGGCCCGCTTCGATCGAGTCGAACCGCAGACCTTCCACAACTTCGCGCAGGCGCTCGGATTTCAGCACAGCGCCCTCCAGCGAAGTCTGAGGCAAGACAAGCAGAAATTCCTCGCCACCAAAGCGCCCGACACAGTCAATCTTGCGCAGACACGCCTTCATCGTCTGCGCCAGCTCCCTGAGAACCTCATCACCGGCATGGTGGCCGTAGCTGTCGTTGATTCGCTTGAAAAAATCGACATCGACCAGACAGACACTGAAACCCGGCCCGCCACGACTGCAACGGCTGAACTCCAGCTCAATCTTTTCAAGCAGCGCCCGTCTGTTCGCCAGCCCGGTCAGTTCATCGGTACTTGCCATTTCCTTGATGGTTTCGAGCGCCTCCTCAAGCTGAACATTGTTCTTGCGCAATCTGCTTCGCAGCTCACTGATGTAACCGCCAATCACTATCAACTGGCCAATGACGACGAGTAAGGCCGTCAGCTGGACCATTTCTATGCGCAAATCGACGTAAGCGGGTCGAAGCGACCACAGGCCAACTATCAACAGCATGCAAAACAGGAAGTTCAGCAGACCTATACGCACGAACTGCTTGCGCCGCAGGCCCAGTATTCCATACACGAGTGGGATGAATATGATGAGCAGAATGCTACTTCTGGCCTGAGGGTTGTCCAGGTAGAAGAGAGCGTACAGCGGCGGGATGAGCGAAATTGCCATCTGCTCTGCGGTCAGATCCTTGTCTTTGAAGCGCAAATTGAGGTCGAGTCGAAAGACTAGCCAGAATCCCACGCTGACGAATATCGTCATCAACAGCAGATGAAAGAGATACTTTCCAGGAAATACGCCCACGGCCCATGCGACGGCAAAGGTCAGCCAGGTCAGCATGTACGACACTGACGTCGATAACGCCAGTTTTTCTCGGCGCCGTTGTGTTTTTCGTAGGTTATCTGACGTCAATGACGTGTCCCATCTGACTCTGCAAGACTCTGCAACACCGTCTAATAATTATACACAAGCGCGTCAACAATATTTACACTTCATCTTTATCACGCTGTTTTATATGGACTTTATATACATGGTCCGAAAAATGCTTTAAGCCAGCCAGGACCCGTATGTTGTCTGGGTCCATGAAGAGAACCAGCGTCTGAATCTTGGTTCTGCTGTCTCAAATATAGGATAGGAAGAGGAAGTTTCAATGAAAGGTCTTGTCGCCGCTTCAGGTATCGCCGCCGTTATTTCATGTGCAAGTGTCCAGGCCAGCACAATCAATTTTAATCTGCTTGAGGGCACCAGCTACGGCAGCTACTACAGTAGCCTTACCTACGAATCTTCCGGCCTTGGCCTGACCGTCAGAGCCCTATCGGATACCGGCGGACTCTTCGATGACAAGCTCCGTAGCGCCGTCATTGGTGCCTGGAACGGTCTTGGCGTCTGCAACAGAGATGAAATCGTAAGCTCAAGGTGCAGCAGTGCGAGCCACAGCATCGACAACTCAGCGGATTCATTCCTCGGATGGGCTGACTACGACATGCTTCTGCTTTCGTTCAGCAGCGACGTCAGTCTCAGCGGTATCTCACTGGGTTGGATCGGCAAGGATTCCGACATGAGTGTACTTGGCTTTGGCGGCGGGTCATTCGCCGGCTTCGGTCCCAACGACACATATAGCGGACTCGGCGCCAGTGGCTGGTCGCTGGTCGGTCAATATGCAAACGTCTCTAACACTGCTGTGAACGCTCATAATTTCGTCTCGTCAACCTGGCTCATAGGCGCTTACAACCCGGCATTCGGCAACGCCGGCTTCAGCACTGGCAACGATCAGTTTAAAATTGATGGCCTCAGGGTGTCTCTGCCGCAATCTGGTGAAGAGCCGAACCCGGTACCGGTGTCAGGCACACTGGCCCTGTTCAGTCTGGCAATGGCCGGTCTTGGCATGCGACGGCTCGCAAGCTCGCGCAGTTAAAGCACTGCGGGTACTCAGGAGACAATCACTGAGCTCATGATCATCTAAAAGCGTCGCAAGACGCTTTTTTTTGCCTGCTCACTTGCTACCCAGCATGGCGCCAACTATTGTCTTGCCAACTTTCACCTGGCGGCGCTGCGACAAGTACCTATCCAGAACAGATGAGCTGCATGTTGGCAGGGTCGTTGCTTGTTAAGTGAACAAGACGAAGGACCGGCCGCAAAGAGCCAGAAAATTGACTTCCGCGCAGAGACAGAAAATGGATCTACAGACAATAAGCCGAGGATCTTTGGACATGAATCAGGAAAAGAACTGCCAGCACAATAAGTTACAGAAGCTGTATGAGGCAAAGCTTGCGCAGATCGAACGCCGGGGCAGTAAAGGATCTACCTTGCGAGAGCTGGTCTTGATGGCAGAGGCGGATGCTATTAGCCAGGTCATGTCCGGCGGAACGCCTAATGCGTCAGATCTCTGAACACCACTAAAACTACAATCCAGTTATATATATTACATTGTCGACAGAATTGCTTTTGTCTCAGAGCAATGCGATCTAAAGGAATTTGGCGATTCGAAGTCCGCCAAGCAATCTTTCGAAAATTCTGTTTTCTCCCCCTTCAGAAACTGCTTTCAAATTCAGTGACCTGGGTGTTCAATGACCAGCTGCAGCACCAGCGTTCCCTCGATTAGCCACCCTTGATCATGAAGGACTTGCGTCAAACGCGCCATTTTGATTAAGTAGTTCCCGAGGTCACGAAATCAAACACTTGCTTCTGCAACCTCATGAACTCGACAGGTATGTTCAAAATACTGAAAGGTGAACGAGCACGTGTGTGCCTACTCCCCTGCCGAGTCGCTGTCCGCCTGGTCCTGTTTCGCCAAAAGCGACCAGAGCCCACACCTCCAGCACGCTCTTTGTCATAGATAGCGCTCGCGAGATCCGCGCGCGTTGCATATGTCGTTGAATACTGTCAGCTTCGAATACACATTGGTTCATTTCGAGTCGACAGAGTGCTGTAACGGTACTGGCAGCCTGGCGTGAATCGCCATCAGACTGAGCGCGACCGAATGGAAATGGGCCAAGATATCGAAATGAACTATATTGATTTAAAGCTTGTGGTTAATTTGGCGATCAATGCCACTTTGGTCATTCAACGTCTAGCCGCCGATAACTGAGCGACCCACGTGTCCATACTTCTACAGCGTCAGCTACAATGACAACTTCAGGACCCGCACGGCAGCGCCTGGCCTGGAAACTCACGAAGACCATACTTGTTCTATCCGTCGCACTTGGAATGCTTCTGAGCGTCGTGCAGATTGCGCTCGACTATCGCCAGCATAGTGAGGCACTCGATCAACTGTTCGCGCGTATAGCCAACACCGCCGTCCCTCCAGCCAGACGAGCACTGCAGACGCTGGATCCGCAACTTGCGGAGGAAGTGGTCGAAGGACTCGTACTTCATGATGCCGTGACAGCCGCTTATGTGACTGATGAATTCGGCGAAACCCTGGCAGCCATTGAGAAGCCTGCCAAATCTTCAGCGACCAGTTTGCTGACCGGACTGCTGAACGAGCCACAGCGGCAGATTTCAGCGCCGCTCTCAGCGGCGAATCTTGATGATGCCAGTGTCACCGGTGAACTAAGGCTGGAGTTCGACATGAACCAGGCTTTCCTGCCCTTCTTCGCCCGGGCTGGACGGATGCTGGGGCTGGGGCTGATCAAGGGCCTCGTGCTTGGCCTGATACTGGTTTATGCGCTCAGGCGACTGTTGACCTCCCCTCTGCACAAGATGACGCGGACCATCCGGACAGTGGATCCCGACAACATCAGCCGCGCGCCTGTGACCGTTGATCCGCGTCATGCCAATGACGAATTGGGCGAACTTGCTGATACTTTCAATGCATTTGCGATTCGCACCCGTGAACTGCTTGAGTCACACGCCATTGCAGAGCGCAACGTCAAGGAGAGTTCATCGCAGCTCAAGCTGATCATGGATACCGTGCCACACATGATTTTTGCACGAGCTGCCGACGACACAATCCTCCAGTGCAACAGGGCCTTCACCGAATTCTATGGCAATAACATGGATGCCCTTATAGGCAAGCGTCACAGCGAGCTGCAGGCGCCGATTAGCGAAACCGAAGCCGAGCAGCTGAAGGCTCGGTACGATCACTACCGCCAGAAACTGAAGGATGCCAGGAGCGAGAACAAGCGGCTGCCTCGGCAGTATGAAAAGATGCTGCTCTCCAACGCCATAGGCGATCGCCGCTGGATCGAGTCGATGCAGTTGCCGATGGAATCGCTTGGCCGCGACTGTACGCTCGTCATCGCACACGACGTGACTGACCGCATCGAGGCTCAGGACAAGATCGATCAGCTTGCATTCGAAGACCTGCTTACCGGCATGCCGAACCGACGCCTCACGCTCGACCGGCTTGGCTTCGACATTACCCGGAGCCGGAACAACGCCGCTTACGGCGCTTTCATGATTCTCGACCTTGATAGCTTCAAGACGATCAATGATTCATTCGGCCACTCAGCCGGCGATGAGCTCCTGGTACAGGTGTCGCGACATCTGCGACAGATCCTTCATGAGGAAGTCACGATTGGCCGGATTGGTGGAGATGAGTTTGGCATCCTCGCACCGGATCTCGGCAAGCAACCCTCGGATGCGGCCACGGGCGCCGAGTTCATAGCACAGACTATATTGCGAGAGCTCAAGCGTGCATTTTCGCTGCAGGCTGGCGAGTTCCACATCAACAGTAGCATCGGTATCGCGCTCTACCCTGATGCTGATAGCACTGCCGAGTCCGTGCTTCGATCGGCAGATACCGCACTGTTCCAGGCCAAGCAGCAGGGCGGTTCGGTCTACCGCATGTTCACAGAGTCGATGAAACTGGCCGTACGCCAGCAACTCGACCTTGAACTTGACCTGCGTCGGGCTCTGAAAGACAGCGAGTTCTGCCTGCACTTCCAGCCCCTGGTCCGGGTCACAGACAACGTCATCATTGGTGCTGAATGTCTGCTGCGCTGGAACCATCCAAATAAGGGTATGGTCTATCCGGATGTTTTCATCACGGCGCTCGAGCAGAGTGGTTTTATGCTTGAAGCTGGTGATGCCGTTATCGATCTCGCCTTTGGGCAACTGCAGCAATGGCAGCGTGAGGGCGTCTGGCCCCAGACGGCAAGACTGTCAGTCAACATCAGTCCATCACAGTTTTTCGATGCCAGCTTCGTTGAGAAAATCATTCAGCGACTTCGTGTCTATGACGTACAGCCAACCAGCATAGAGCTCGAGATCACGGAATCGACCGTCATGCAGGACATCCGTGGCACCATGCAAAAGATCGAGGCCCTGCGCAGCATGGGTGTGCGCTTCGCGCTGGACGATTTCGGGACTGGGTACTCCTCATTGAGCTATCTGAAGCTGCTGCCGGTCGACGTACTGAAAATCGACCGCAGCTTCGTCAAGGACGCCATCGACGCGACCAGTAATGATGCAGCGATTCTGCAGACCATCATCAGGCTGGCGCGCCATCTGAAGCTCGAAGTCGTCGCCGAAGGTGTGGAGACGCAGCCGCATCTCGATTTGCTCAGAGACAACGGCTGCGATAACTATCAGGGCTATCTATACAGCCGACCGGTTGGCGCCCAGGCTTTCCGGGAGCTCCTGCTCAGTCGCCGTGATGCGTTGACCTCGGTCTAGCTTGACCAGAAGGATTGGCAGGAAGATAAAGTCCCAGATCAGCGCAATGATGATCGTCATGGATACCATCAGCCCCATCGATGAGTTCACCGCGAAACTGGACTGGCTCAGCACGAAAAATCCCGCGGCGAGTACGACGGTGGTGATGATCAGGGCCTTCCCGACGATATCGAACGCATAGCCGATGGCCTGTTCGGCCTTCAGGTGATGCTCTCGAACACCGCGCAGGTATTTGGTGATGAAGTGCACGGTATCATCGACGACGATTCCGAGCGTGATGGCAAAGATGACCGCCACGGCCAGATTCACTTCTCCGACGAAAATACCCCAGATGCCAAAGGCGATGGCTGCCGGGAAGGCGTTGGGCAACAGGCTGATCAAGCCATACTTGACCGACTTCAAGGCCAGCATCAGGGTCAGTGTCACCAGCACCAGGGCCATGAGCGAGCCGATGAGCATGCTGTTGATATTCCGCTGCCCAATATGGGCGAACATGATGGAAATAGAGGCGCCAGGCGTCTTGAGCTCGGGCGCATTCTTGTCGAGCCAGCCCTGCGCCCGCTCCTCGATGTTGATCAGCTCCTGCGCCTTCTGATCCTTGATGCGCACTGTCATCTTCAGTGCCGACTTGTCGACGTTGATCTGATTGTTCAGATCCAGACCGTATGGCAGCGACATTTCATAAAGCAGCAGGTATTGCGAAGCCAGTTCCTTCGACTCCGGAAGTCGGTAATAGGCCTCGTCGTCCGCATGCAGGTTCTTGTTCAGGCGCTTGATGACATCTGTGAACACGCTCACGTGCACGACTTCAGGCTGCGCTAGATACCACTCAGCAAACGCGTCGACCTTGGCCTGAAAGGCCGGATCGCTGATACCACTTTCACTGCCGCTATCGAGCGAGTAACTGATGGTGTCAAAACCAGTGAGATTAGCCTGGGTGAAGTCGGCGGCCTGACGGAAGGGGACCTCTTCGTGAAAATAGGCAATCGTGTCGTCGTTGAGTTCGTTCTTGAACAGGAACACGATCAGGATACCGGCAACGGCTAGTGAGCCATAGAAATACAGGTTTTCAAAACGCAGCAGGTTAGGCACGAAGCGCGACAGTTTGAATCGCCCTTCCGTTCGTGCTGCCTTTCCGATCGGCAGTAGCACCATCAGTGCCGGAAACAGTGTGAGACTCAGGACACAGGCCGCCATGACACCGATGGCAGCAATATTACCAAGCTCGCGGAAAGGCGGTGAGTCGCTGAAGTTCATGCTCGCAAAGCCCACAGCCGTGGTCACACTGGTCAGTATGACTGGCTTGAGATTCACACGAAGACTTTCCTTCATGGCAGCCAGCTTGCGATCACCCTCAGCAAGCTGATGGAAATAGGTATTGAGAATATGCACGCAGTCGCAGACAGCGAGCGTGAGAATGATGATGGGACTGGCGACGTTAACCTGATTCAGTGAATACCCGATCCAGCCAGTTACACCTTGAGTGAAGACTACACTGCTGATGATGATGACCAGTGTGGCCAGCATGCCCATGAAGGATTTCAGCAACAGAACAAGAAAGCCCACGATGACCAGCAGCATGATGGGAATGAGCACCATCGAGTCGTAGGATGACATCTCTACGAAGGTTGCATTTACGATAGTCTGACCGATCATATGGACCTTGAGGCCCTTGTGCGCTGCCTCGTATTTCCCGGCCAGTTCGCGCGCATAGCTCACGACTTCGGCCGTGGCTTCGTCTGCGTCCGCCTGTACGTCAGGCAGCTGCAAAGTGACCAGGACAGCTGTCGTATGAGCCTTGTCAGAGACCAGGTTGTGCACCAGCTGCGGCTCAGAAAGCGCGAGCGTCTGCTTTCGCGCCAGCTCGGCCTCGCGGTCCTCATCCGCCTCCAGTACATCGTCCGTGATGAAATCTTCAACAATCAGATCGTCGGCTTCACCGCGTGAATACTGGTAGTTGGTGAGCGAATCTACCCGCAACGAATAGGGAATCTGCCAGGCTTCGTCGGTGAAGCTTCTGAGCATCGACAAGGTGTCGGGCGTGAAAACCTTTCCATCCGCCAGCTCGAAAACGAACATCACACTGTCGTCTTTGGTGTAGGTTCGCTCGAGCAGATCCTGCGCCATCAACTGAGGATTTTCGGGGCTGAAGAAGATTTTGTAGCTGCTTTCGAACTGCAGCTTCGGCAGGCCGAGCGCCGCCAGAACAATGACCAGAACACTGGCAATCGCCAGCGCCCAGCGTTTTTCGGTCAGCACACGGGCGGTGCTGTTGAAGGACTGATCGTGATTCACTGGAGCCTGCTATTTCTTGTTATCGATGGGAGGAACGAGGCTGCGGGCGTCTTATTCGTCGCTAGCGCCGAGTAATCTGACGGCGAGCCGACAGCTTCTGAGCTTGAAAACCATGGTGTGCTGCGGCATCAGTGTACTTGCCGTGGGTTGTAACTGGGACAAGCTTGACTGCATCGCTGGCATATCGCGCTGAAGCTCGGACTCACCGCATTCTCGCGCCAGCACATCGAAGCCACTTGCACCATTGGCCACTGCAATCTCGCCGGCCCGCTGCAGGGCGTAGGCTTCAACCTGCTCGAACGACAGCCTGCGATCTGATTGAAAACCGACTTCGAACAGGTTCTCGCCGGTCTGCGAGGAAAAGTAGCCGACCGGATCTTCACCCTCCAGCGCCTGGTAAGGCGGTAGCTCATCGAGTTCTCCAAGCGCTGAACACGCACCCAGTATTCCAAGTGCCGCAACCAGGGCCGACGCTTTGAGAACCAGGAACCATTTTTGTGACAGGAGACGCGATATTCTATGCAAACCATACCTCTGGCGATGCCGGGTGCAGACCTGAAAGACGCTTGGCTGCGTTCAGGGTTGGCGGATTCTACAATGTCTGAATCGAATTTAATACGACGTGCTCGGCACCCTGTAAAGCCAGCTGGTATACTTTCGGCACAGCGGGCCCGGCGCCCTTCCTCTTCCTGAAACCACTACCGTAAACGGGATCGTTACATGCAAACTACCGATAAATTTCCTGGCAGACTCACCTTGATAGCCGTTATTTTCGCGCTGATCAACTGTGTGTTCCAGGGCTTCTCCGGCGCGAGCATACTGCTGCTGTTCGTGTTCACACTCAGCGTGTTCTGCTGCGCAAAACTGATGGTATCGATGCAGAAGCTGGCGGATGTAGCGCCGCTCGAGACAGCGAGCCTGCGCTTCTTTCTGACGGTGCTTGGGCTGATCTTCGTGGCCATAGCCACCTTCAGTTACAGCTATCTGTTTGGCGTCTATTTTGCGCTGATTGCGGCCTTGTACGTCATTTCGCCGCAGGATCGGGACTGGCTGTCCGGCCGTACGCGTATCGTGATGCACGACAACCGGGTTGAGTACCGCGCGGTTTAAAGAAGAACCGTGCAGTCTGAAGAAGAACAGTGTCCCTTTCGGGACACTGTTTGTTTATGGCGTCCAGAAAATGCTCAGCGGCCTGTTGAGCACATATCTGATAGGCATCAGCTCCGGCTGAGCCATCCCGTCCAGCGCCTCACGCAATGTGTCCAGCTTGGCGGCGCCGGCAATATGCAGTATCAGCGCATTGGCTGATCGTATCTTCGGCAAGGTCAGGGTAATCCTGGCATGTGGCGCGCCGGTGGGCTCTGCCATGCAACAGTAGCGAGTTGTATCCTCGCTACAGGCCATCGCCAATTGTGGCGAGCCTGGAAACAGCGAGGCTGTGTGACCATCGTTCCCCATACCCAGTACGCAGCAGTCGAGCGGCCAATGCAGTTCTGCGTAGCGGCTGTTAGTTTCCTCAGCAGCCGCTACAGCATCAGCTGCGTCAACAGCAACCTCGATCAGCTTTGCCTGTCTCGCGTGGTTCTTCAGCAAGTGGTGTCTTACCAGACGGGTGTTCGATGCGTCGTCAGATGTCGGCACGAAACGCTCGTCAACAAGCAATATCTGGACCTTGTCCCACTGCAGGGGCATCTGATTGAGCGCCTCGAAAAACGGTATCGGTGTTGATCCACCAGACACCGCCAGGGTAGCTGAACCATTGGCCTGTATGGCCGCAGTCAGCACCTTGGCCACCTTGGCCGCAAGGGCTCCGACGAGCTGCTCCGCGTCTGGAAACTCACCAAAGTTGGCCGTTTCTGGCAGTTCAATAGTACCGTTCGAGCCTGTTTCAATAACTTGTGTCATAGTCATGCGTCCTCATACCAGGTCAGTCCATCCATAGCGATCATGGCGATCGAGGCCACGGGCCCCCAGCTGCCTGCGCTGTACCGCTTCGGTTTCACGTTGGCCTGGGTAAGCGTCTCGACCAGACTATCCACCCAGCGCCAGGCGTTCGCCACTTCGTCACGCCGCACGAAAAGATACTGGTCGCCCTTGATGATTTCCCATAGGAGCCGCTCGTACGCGCTTTGGGTACGCTGCGACTTGAAGACCTCGGAAAAAGTCAGCTCCAGCACACCTTCATGCAGACGCATACCCTTGTCCAGCCCCTGGTCTTTCGTGAGCATTCGCAGGGAAATGCCTTCATCAGGCTGCAGTCTGATGATGAGCTTGTTGCCAAGCATGTGCTTCTGGTCAGGGTCGAAAATATAATGCGGTGCAGGTTTGAAATGAATGACGATCTCGGAAGATTTCAGCGGCATGCGCTTGCCGGTGCGCATGTAGAACGGCACGCCCGCCCAGCGCCAGTTGTCGATCTCCACCTTCAGCGCAATGAAGGTTTCAGTATTACTGTGTGCAATGGCTCCGTCTTCTTCGAGATAGCCAGGCACACGCTCACCCTCTATGGTGCCGGCGGTATATTGCCCGGTCACAATATGCGTGCCGATCTGGTTCGGGCTGATCGGCCGCAGGGCTTTAAGAACCTTCAGTTTCTCGTCGCGGATACAGTCGGCGCTGAGTTCGGCCGGTGGGTCCATGGCTATCAGGCAAAGTACCTGCAGAAGATGGTTCTGCACCATGTCCTTGAGCTGACCCGCTTTGTCAAAGTAGCTCCAGCGGCCTTCGATACCGACCTTTTCAGCCACGGTAATCTCGACGTGGCTGATCTGTTCGTGGTTCCACTGGCTGGCAAAGAGATTATTCGCAAAGCGCAGCGCGATCAGGTTCTGAACCGTCTCCTTGCCGAGATAATGATCTATGCGGAAAATCTGTCGTTCATCAAAAAAGGTAGCGAGTTGTTCGTTGATTTCGCAGGAGCTTTCGAGATCGTGCCCGATAGGCTTTTCCACAACGATCCTGCTCTGATCGGTAATGCACCCGGCTTTGTCGAGCTGGCAGCAGATGTCGCCATAGACAGAGGGCGGCGTTGCCAGATAGTAGACCTGGGGCACCGGCTGATCGCCTTCACCGGATGCGGGCCGCGCCTTCAACCACTCGACGATGGCGTCGTATCCTTCAGGCGTCTGAAAGTCGAGCGCGCTGTATTGCACTTTGCTGAAAAAGGCATCAAGCGCCTTCTGATCATTACGCTGCTCATCAGTGAGCGAGGTGGACATATTTTCCCAGCGCTTCAGCGTGTGAGTCTTATAGGCATCGGTAGTCATGGCCCTGCGGGCCATGACGAGGATTCTGGCACTACTGTGCAGGAGACCAAACTGGTCCAGCTGAAACAGGGCCGGAACGAGCTTTCGTTGGGCCAGGTCGCCTAGCCCGCCGAAGAGTACGATATCGCAGGGCAGCGCGGGAGAATTCTGCATGACTGAGTCCTTGCTGTGTCGGTTCCGGGTGCCGTCTTGGCCTCCGGGATGAAATTGCGTCACCAGCTCGATCTGGTATATCTTTCATCAAGTATGCAACATCGCTGAAGGCCTTGCCTACGCCCGAGCCAAGTTGTAGTTACGCCCCCGAAGCGCGCCCCCCTGGCGCTGCACAAGTACAGGTTACAGCCCGTCATGTCGTCAATCGGATCAGGATCGCGCGCCGCCCCCCGGGTACTTCTGGTCGAGGATCATCTGGCGCTTGCGCAGACTGTCTGTCTGTTCCTCGAAAACGCCGGATTCGTAATCGATTATTCGGCCGAAGGTGCAACCGGCCTGCATCTGGCCAGGACCAACCGCTACGACGTGATCATTCTCGATGTCATGTTGCCTGGCCTGAGTGGCCTTGATGTATGCGAGCGCCTGCGCAAGGACGTGGGCATAACAGTGCCGATCCTGATGCTGACTGCCCGGGACTCGCTGGAAGATAAGCTGAAGGGCTTCGAAGCAGGCGCTGACGACTACCTGGTCAAGCCATTCGACTTGCCGGAGTTGCAGGCAAGACTGCTGGCAATGACCAGACGCCAGTCCGGTGCGCTGGATCAAAAACCGATCGAGATCGGCGAGCTACGCATCGATGTACGCGCTCAGAGTGTCTCGAGAGCGGGCGCAGCGCTGAAACTGACGCCGACAGGCTATCGAATCCTGCTGACGCTTGCGCGACAGACGCCTGGCTTCATCGCCAAGGAAAATCTTGAGCAGGAGATCTGGGGAGACGCGTTACCGGATAGCGATACCCTGCGAAGCCACCTCTATCAGCTTCGTCAGGTCGTTGATAAGCCATTCGATACAGCCATGATCGAGACTCGACAGGGATTTGGTATCCGGCTGATCCAGCCCGATAGTGATTAGCTGAAATGAATTGTCATGGTCGTGCCCTCTCCCTCAGCGCTTTCCGCATCGAGTCGGTAACCAAAGCGACTGCATAGGCCGGAAACGATCGATAGTCCCAGACCGTAGCCGGTAGCCAGCCCCTCAGCAGAACGTTCATCCCTCACCCGATAGAAAGGCTCGAAGGCTCTCTCCATTTGCGCCTGACTCATGCCTACACCGCTATCGGCTATAACGACTCGATCGCGGCCGATGGTCACTTCGATGCTGGCTGAGCCAGCCGGGGCACCAGCAGAGTAAGTGAGGGCGTTTTTAAGCAAGTTGCCGAAAATGATACGCAAGGCGGTTTCTTCTGCCATCAGCGTCAGCTGAGCCTGCTCATGGACACGCACCTCGATGTGCTCTGCCTTGAGCGCCTTTTGTGTCTGCTGCAGGACAGATCGAATGACCGCACCGACATCCACCAGTGCCTGCTCGCCCTTGATACCGTCGGCCCGGATAACATCCGACTCACGCGCCAGACGCAGCAGGGTCTCGATGATGCCCTCCATTTGCAGAACCGTATCCCGTATGCGCTGTATCAGCTCCGGATTGCGTTCGGGATTCGCGCCAGGCTGCTGCAACACATCGACGCAGGCCTTGATCACGCTCAGTGGTGTACGCAGCTCATGTGAGGCATCGCGAGTGAAGTTTCGCTCCCGGGTAATAAAGCCTGCGATGCGTTCAGAATAGTGGGTCAGCGCCTGCACCAGGCTGTCGATGTCGGCATTTTCACCACGGCAGGCCTGAATGACTTCGCCCAGTGAGCCTGCATCGCCCCGGGTGGAGTCTTCGACAAGCCGCGCCAGATTGCTGACCGGCGAAATTACGCGCTGCGACTGCCGAAACGTAAACCAGGATGCGGTATAGATGAGAATGAGCACCAGAGTAAGGGGGGCTACACCGAAGAAGAAGGCGAGCTTGGAAATCTGGTCCTCTCTGAAAACGAGATAGAGCCGTTGATTGCCTTCATCGGTCACAAGCACCAGCGGCTCCCGGCCATGTAATTCAACCCGACCATAGCCCGGCTCCAGCTTCGCCAGTTCGGCAGGCACCTCGGCCTCGGCGGTCGGGTCTTCGACAGACGGTGCAAGATCGCCAAAGGCCGGCTCCGGCGCCATCGTCTTCAGATACACACGCATATTCTGGGTATAGGGCAGCTGAAAGTCAGGATTTGCTTCACGCATTTCACGAAAGTGAGCAGCCTCACCTTCCAGTGCCTGCCGAACCAGCACCTGCTCGGCGACAATGTACGCGGTATACACACCTAGCATCGTTGCCGCACTGACGAGCGCAGCCTGCAGGGCAAACACCTTGATGAGCCGGCGCTGTATACCTTCATGCGCAGACTTTGCGGTAAGCCGAGCGGGGCTTCTCACTGCGGACATGACCCGGGCAAATCCCAGAGTGCCCATCGCGCTGCCTCAGCTTCGCTTGCAGAACAGATAATGACCGACCAGCCACTCATTGCCATCGTTATACCCAAAGAGTTCTGCGCAGGCCATGAAGAACATTCGCCAGCGCTGTATCCACACTGTAGCCTCTTTCGGTCCAAGTGTGTCCAGGAAAGCCCTTTCGATGTCGACGCGATTCCGATCAAGGTTCTGAAGCCAGCGTTCGGCGGTGTAGGCATAGTTCATACCGTTCACCTGCCACTGCTCTTCGAGGACCAGATGATCGTTGAAGTGACTGAAGGTATCCAGAGCAGGCATCAACCCGCCGGTGAAGAAATGACGACCCATCCAGTTGCTGCTGCCTTCAGCTTCAAATGGGTACATCAGCTCCTGATGACAAAAGATATGGGCGAAGAAAAGACCGTCGTCGGACAACCACTCACTGATTCGCTCAAACAGATTCTGGTAGTTCCTGACGTGCTCGAGCATCTCGACTGAGACGACTCGATCGAATAAACCTTTCTCCAAATCAAGTTCATTGACGTCGCAGGTGATGATCTCGATATTCCGAAGCCCCCTCAGACGCGCCTGCGCCATGATGTGGTTGCGCTGAGACGAGGAGTTCGAGACGCCTGTGACTCGGGACTCAGGATAACGTGCGGCCATGAACAGACTCAGTGAGCCCCAGCCGCAACCGAGATCGAGTATGCGATGGCCGTTCTCGAGTCCAGCTCGGTCGCAATAGAGCGCCAGCATGGCCTGCTCAGCCTCGTCGAGGCTGTCGTCCGGCGTGTTGAACAGGCAGGCACTGTATTTCAGATGCCTGCCGAGGACATGTTCATAGAAGCTGGCCGGCACCTCGTAGTGCTGTGTGTTTGCCGCCTCCGTCTCAATGGCTATCGGGCTTTCACGCAGGCTTTGCAGACGCTGCTGAAAATGATTCTGACTGTTTTCGAGCAGACGCCTCTCCGTCTTGAGCCGGTCGACGCACAGGCGACGTATGCCGAAGCGGATCATTGAATCGGGCAACCAGCCATCTTCTGCAAGTTTGATCACGTTCATGTCTTGGGACTCCAGGGGAAAAACATCGATGTGTTGCGTTGGTAACGCCGGTAGTCCTCACCGCGACTGCGTACAGCCTGTTGCTCTGTGAAAGGAATACCGGTGACGTAGTACAGGAAGATGAAGACGATGAGCGGCGCGAACCACAGTAGATCGCCATAGACCGCATGCAGCCCCAGCAGTGGGTAGCCGAACCACTGCAGCCACTCGAAGAAATAGTTCGGGTGCCGGGAATAGCGCCATAGACCTTTGCGGCAGGTCTTGCCCTTGTTGCCTGACTCGCGCTTGAAGGCCGCTAGCTGCCTGTCGGCAAGCGATTCACCCAGCCAGGCCACCACGATCAGGGTCAGCCCCCCTACGATTGCCCAGACTGGAGGTAAGGCACCGTTGGCGATGACCACGGCCGGCAGTGTGAAGATACTGACCCAGCTGGCCTGCATGATGTAAAACAGCAGAAATATCAATGGCGCCTTGCCGCCGGCCCACTGCCGCATATGCGCGTAACGACCGTCTTCATCTTCATCATTCACGACCCGCGTCAGCAGGTGCCAGCCAAGCCGGCCGAACCAGAGCAGATAGATAGCGCCTATAAGCAGCCTCAACGCGGGATCACCGCCACCAAGCACGGCTGCAAGCACACCACAGGCGGCCACGCCGAGCGCCCAGATCACATCGACCCAGCTGGCATTCCTCGTCTTCAGCTGAACGACCCAGCCAATCAGGAAGATGGGCAGCATGATCGCGGGGATCAACCACAGGGCCGAGTAATCTGGTAGCCCATTCATGAGGCAGGCTTCTCCCAGGTCAGATGCGCAACAGAAATGCTGCGCTCCTTGAAGCCACCTTCACAGTAGGCGAGGTAGAAGAACCACATGCGGATGAAGCGCTCATCGAAACCCTGACGACGTACGTCATCCAGTGCGTTGCGGAAACGATAGGCCCAGGCTTGTATGGTAGCGGCATAGCTCAGGCCGAAGTCGTCGAAACGCTGCAGACGCAAGCCCGATGTGGCTGCGCTGTTTATGAGCACACTTGGACAGGGGATGAAACTGCCGGGGAAGATGTAGCGCTTGATGAAGTCAACCGAATGGACTGCTGCCTCATAACGCCAGTCTTCAATGGTGATGGCCTGCAGCACGGCAGTACCACCCGGCTTGAGCAGCTTTTCAATGCAGGCGAAATAGCCATCGACGAACTGATGCCCGACGGCCTCGACCATTTCTATCGACACCAGTTTGTCGAAGCTGCCGGTGAGGTCCCGATAGTCTTCACACAGCACAGTCACGCGGTCCTCGAGGCCATGCTCGGCAACAAGGGCCTTCGCTGCTGTAAATTGCTCGTTGGAGATGGTTGTCGTGGTCACACGGCAGCCGAAGTGTTCAGCGGCATAAACGGCCATGCCGCCCCAGCCTGTGCCAATTTCAAGCAGATGGTCGCTCGACTGGAGATCCAGCGCTCGGCAAATCCTGTCGAGCTTGTCGGCGCTGGCTTCAGACAGGTGCGCGCTGGCCGCTGCATCGCTCAGCTCCGGCTGCGCGAAATGGGCCGATGAATACATCATGCGTTCATCGAGAAAAAGCCTGAAGAAGTCGTTGCCAAGATCGTAGTGAGCGCTGATGTTCTTGCGTGAGCCGGATAGCGTGTTTTTGCGCATGGCGTGCCAGACTTCGGCAGATTTACGGCTGACCCTGGAGAATAGTGAATCCATGCTGTCCATGGCAGTACGGTTGCGTAGCATCAGGCGCATAAGACCTGGCAGGTCGTCCGTGGACCAATAGCCGTTCATGAAGGCTTCGGCAGCGCCGTTGACACCACCGAGCATGATCAGACCGAAGCAGCGATTGTCGAGAATGCTGAGCGTGATCGACCCGACCGGTGTCGCTGCCGCCTCACCTACCACCGTCAACTGCTCCTGGCCGTCCGCAAGCCGTTCGATGACACGAAGCTCACCAAAGCTGATCCGTTGGAGCAATTTGAAGAAGAAATAGCGCGCAAGCCCAGATGGGACAGTCGCCTGGTTCGTTACGATGGTATCAATCATGAGGTACTCCCTGATGTACAGCCTGTATGCCTTCACTCTCAACTACAGCCTTGCGGGTGTGCGGATTGGAGAAGAAGGGCACTCGTTTCAGATACAGGCGCAAGGCCTGCCAGTAGATCGCGAGCACTACGCCGGCGGTCTGCATTGGATAAACCAGTGGTTGGCGGAAGGCACGGGCAGCGGTAAGCGGCTGAAGTGCGAGCTGCATGGACGCATCGAAGACGCGTCTGCTTTTCGCGGCTTCTTCCACCGTCTCGGCGTCGTCTTCCCACAAATTCATATGGACTGCGAATACTGACTCACTCACGGCAAAGCGCCATTCATAGCGCTGGTTCATCGGCATGAACGGCGATACATGAAAAGCCTTGCTGAAACTGAAGCGCATGCGCATTGGGTGCTGCCCATCCACCCTGTGCAGGTAAGCGTGGCGTTCGTTCCATGGCGTGTTGGTGATCTCGGAAACAATTGCGATGATCTGGTCAGCCGCGTCGTAGCACACGAAGAACACTACCGGATTGAAGCAGTAACCCCACTGGCGGAGCTGCCCGCAGAGCACAACACGAGCGATGTCGAGATCACTACCGTTCGGATGTGCGGCAATCCAGCTGAGCAAACGCTGCTTGAGTGGCGCTGCTTTGTCTGCTGTTTGGGTGTTTTCATTTTCTGGCCAGAAATAATCGGACTGCCTGAACTGCACCAGGGCCAGGCGCTGCCACAGACTACGGCCGTCCGCTGCCCAGAACGGGAGCCGGTTGAGCTGCGCCGTTGCGTCAAGATCAAGCCAGCACCAACTCAAACGATAGCTGAAGCGATGCTCACGCGGCTCGAAGCGGCGATGCATCATTCGCCCGCTAGCCATCATGGCAGGAGGACTAACCATGCGGTCAGGCTGCATTGGCGCCGAGGTCCACTTTACGGGCCTCAGGGCGACTGGACTGCTGATGACCGAGCCCGTCAATGACGTCGAGCGCGCTGCGTACGCCATCTTCGTGGAAACCCCAGCCCCAGTAGGCGCCAGCGTACCAGATGCCATCTGTGCCGTTGATCTCGCTTCGTCGCCCTTGAGCGGCAATCGCGCCGGCATCATAGACCGGGTGACTGTAATGTCGCTCGGCAAGGACTTTTGCAGGATCTATGCAGTCTGCCATGTTGAGACTGACTATGAACTGGGTTTCACTGCGGATGTTCTGCAGGAGGTTCATCCAATAGCTCACTCGGCAGTCTCTCTGGCTGCCCCTGTCGATGCGGACGTTCCAGCTCGACCACGCATTGCGTCTGGCAGGCAATACCGAGACATCGGTATGCACCAGGGCCTGGTTGGGCTGGTAGCGAATTGCGCCGAGCACCTCACGCTCCGCCAGACTCGGCGACGACAGACAGGCGAGCGCCTGATCACTGTGGCAGGCGAAAATAACCTGGTCGAAATCTTCCACTGTGCCGTGGGCCGTACGCACACTGGCCCCACCGGACTCGCGGCGTGAAACATCTACCACCTGCCTATTGCAATGGAAGGTGGCGTTACACTGGGCGCTTAGTGCCTTCACATAACTCGCAGAGCCGCCCTTCACCACGCGCCACTCGGGCCGGATGTTGAGATTGAGCATCTGATGATTATTCATGAATGCGACGAAATAACCGGCGGGAAACGCCAGAATCGACTGCGTGCTGGCCGACCAGAGCGCACTGGCCATTGGCAGGATATGGTTCTCGATGAAGACCTGGCTGTAGCGTTCGCGCGAAAGATATTCACCAAGCGACAGTTCGGTTTCATTAGCGTTGTTCAGCAGCGTAGGCGCTTCACGATAGAACCGAACGATGTCCCTCAGCATCCGATAAAAATCCGGCCTCAGCAGATTACGCTTCTGGGCAAAGAGCCTGGCCAGACCAGCGGCGCCATATTCAAGTCCGCTTTCTTCATTGACCACGCTGAAGCTCATATCGCTGCGCTGACTTTCGACACCAAGCGCACTCAATAGCTCGGTGAAGCCGGTATAGTTGTACTCGTTGAATACAATGAAACCTGAATCGACAGCGATGGATTTTCCATCCACAGTCAACTCATGGGTGTCAGTATGGCCACCGAGGTAACTGCCGGCTTCGTAAACGGTCACGTCATTCTGCTCGGCTAGATAAAAGGCGCAGGTCAGGCCTGAGACGCCAGCCCCGATAATGGCAATTTTCTGACCAGACACCGACTGACGCGCCAGAGGCTTGATGTAACTGGATCTCATCGTTGTTGTGCTCCGCGAACCGGTTGATGGGCAAACTTCTTGCGGTCAGGGACAGGCTTGAGATTCCAGACCAATCCTGTCCACGACAGCATCTTGAGAATCAGATAGCTGATATCCAGCTCCCACCAAAAGAATCCCTGGCGTGCGCTGCCCGCATAATGGTGATGATTGTTATGCCAGCCTTCCCCAAGCGTGATAAGCGCCAGCAGGAAGTTATTTCGGGAATCATCCCTGGTGTCATATCGCCTTCGTCCCCACCAATGGGCCAGTGAATTGATACTCAGCGTGGCGTGAATCAGCACGACAGTGGAAATGAAGTAAGCCCATACAAGCAGCTGCCAACCGTTTGTGCCCAGCTCAGGCGCGAGCCAGGCCAGCGCTTCGCCGAGCAACCACAGGCTGGTGCCGAAGATGGCAGCAACGGCCATATCGAAACGGTCGAGCCACCTCAGTTCCGGAAAGCTCGCAAAATCCTTGATCAATTCCTGTCGTGTCGCGAAATGGGCCCCACTGAGAAACCAGCCGCAGTGGCTGTACCAGAATCCTTTGAGCGGCGAGTGCACATCATTTTCGGTGTCGGCCGTGCGATGGTGGGCTCGATGATGTGCAGCCCACCAGAGCGGGCCCCGCTGGGTCGCTGCGGTGCCCAGGAAGGCAAACACGAACTGGACCGTCCGAGACGTGCTGAATGACTTGTGTGAGAAGTAGCGATGAAAGAAGGCAGTGATCGCGAACATGCGAATCAGGTAGCTGCCCACGGCGATAGCCACGGCCACCGGCGACCATCCCACGAGTAACACCCCGAGACAGGCCAGATGCAGAAAGAGGAATGGGATTATGCGATGCCAGTCGACGGAGTGATCGCTCTGATCGACTGACAGCAGCTTATGCTCGTTGTCGAAGTAGTTGCAGACCGATGTAATGACTCTATTCATGGCAGGTCGCTTTTCTCGAAGGCGTTTGAAACTATTTCTATATTCTGTTTCATCGTCCAAAGAGTCTATCCGAGTCGGCGTGAACGCGATGTGAAAACCCGGCAGGCTGGTTTTCACGGTGCGTTCACGGCGGCTGCGCTAGTCTCGTTCCAAATCCACTGGAACCACTGCCATGCTGTATCGCCCTTTACTCCTCAGATTTGGAGCCATCGTCATGCTATCGACGCTCATATCAGCATGCACCACAAAGGTGCAGGAAAAACCTTACGCGCACTATATAGAGGCAAGCAGCGGCAGCCAGTCCGCCTTCACCCCGGTTGACGAGCTGCCACGGTTGGCGCCCTTCGTGAAGATGATGCGTGAGTTTTCTGCGGGCAAAATGTCTGGAAACATCACAGCCGCCTACGCTGAAACCTTTTATTTCAACGACACCTTTCACACTCTGGAGCAGCGACGGGCACTGATTGACTACTTCACGGAACTGGCAGGCAAGGGCAAGACCGAGGTCACCTTCCTTGATGCAAACAATGCTGGCGACGATTTCTATGTGCGCTGGAAGATGCGCATGCAGTTCAAGGCGCTATGGCGAGAAATAGATGTCACCTCGGTGGGGTTGACCCATCTGCGTCTCGACGATAATGGGAAAATCGTTCTGCATCAGGATTTCTGGGATGGCGCAGAAGGCTTCTACGCTCATCTGCCGGTCATCGGCGGACAGATCAAACGCATTCGGTCGCAGCTGGGGCAGGTAGATTAAGTGTCTCGGCGAGCCGGGGTGAGAATGCGCGGCGCTTTCAGTCGAGGGCTGATGTTGTCGATTCTGCTAGTTACAATCCAGGCGCAGGCAAGCGATCGCTTCGAGCAGTCGGTCGAGGTCGATGGATCCCGGCTGGAGCGCTGCGGTACGGGCGAGCTCGTTGCTTATCACATATTTACCGTGGGTCACGCCGCACTTTACCGACCGAAGTGTGATATCAGCTGGGCTATGCCGGCCAATGAATCAGCCACCATTCTATTTCGCTATGCGCGTGACATACCCGCACACGCCTTTCCAGAAGCCGCCGAAAAGATGTTGGCGAGAAATATTGATGACCCTCAACTGAGGGCACAGATGCCTTCTCGTCTCAAGGCGTTTCACTCTGCCTATCGCGCAGTCCAGGATGGTGATCTCTATCAAATCAGCTATCAACGCGAGGCTGGTCTCTCACTGTTTCTAAACCAGAAACCGCTAGCCGTTCTTGCGGACGGCCCTCTGGCGCGACTGTATTTTTCGATCTGGCTTGGTGACGCCCCCTTCGACGAGGTGTTGAAAGATGACCTGCTTGGTCGATAACGATCGCTATACATTTTACAGCACCGATCTGGCGAACCCTGACTATACTGATGACTGGTTTTACCAGCTTCAGTCGTCAGCCTTGGCGCCAATCAGGATCTGCATGTCGCATAAACTTCAGCTTCGTCTGGGCATATCGCTCGTAGCGCTGATTCTGCTGCCATTTGTGCTGGCAGGGTATATTCTGGCGAACTACGCGCCCCCAGGCCTGCTTCAAACGCTGGGCGAGCCGTGGGTCTGGATTAGTATTGTGGTGCTGGTCCTTACCAGTGCCGGTTTGCTCTTCGGCCTGATGTTTCATCAGGTTTTCCGGCCCGTCCTGGCCGTTCAGGCCTGGATCAACGCCATCGCGAGCGATGAGGGTATCCGCGTCGAACCCCGGCATCGCCGCACGATTGCGCACCTGCTCAAGCGCGGCGACGAAGTGGGCAGTCTCGCCACAGCGACACAGAATCTTGAGCGGCAGCTCGTCGAAACCAAGCGCAAACTGGCTAACATCGCTTACTACGACAGTCTCACTGGTCTTGCCAACCGCCATACCTTTACGCTGTTCCTGCGAAAATGCCTGGAAAGTGCGCGTCGTCATCACCACTCGGCCGCCCTGCTCTACATCGACATCGACGGGTTCAAGGACGTGAACGATACATTGGGGCACGGTGCAGGCGACCAGATTCTCAAGCAGATTGCCGAACGCCTGAATACGGTGCTTCGGGCTGAGGATTATATTGCCGACATGTCGGTTCACCATGATCCGCTGTTGGTTGATGATCGAGCCAGGAATGGGTACGACGCCGGCCCGAGAATCTCACGCATTGGTGGTGATGAGTTTGCCGTGGTCATCAAGCAGCTCGATGAGGTCCACCACGCGGTGTTGATCTGCGAGCGGCTTCTGATGGCCATGAAGGAACGCTTCACCGTGGAAGGTCAGCAGTTCACCCTTGGCGCATCCATCGGTGTGTCGATGTATCCCGGAGATGGCGATACTGACGAAGATCTTCTCAAGTGTGCCGATATAGCGATGTATCACAGCAAGAATAGCGGCAGGAACACCTTTAATTTCTATAACGAAAACATGGAAGTCGTGGCGCTCGAGATGCATCAGCTTATTGCTGACCTGCAAAATGCCGTCGAGAACGAGGAGTTCTATCTCCAGTACCAGCCACAATTCTCCACCCTCACTGGTCAGCTGGTCAGTCTTGAAGCGCTCGTGCGCTGGCAGCACCCTACCAAGGGCTTCATTCCACCGAACGACTTCATTTCGCTGGCAGAGAGCTCGGGCATCATCGTCAAGCTTGGCCGCTGGATCCTCATGGAGGCATGCCGCATGCTGGCGCGCCTGCACAAGGAGATAGGTCCCGAGATACGAATTGCGGTAAACGTCTCTCCGGTTCAGTTTGCGGCTGATCACGGCTTCCTCGAAGCGGTCCGTGACGCGCTGCTCGAAACAGGTCTCGACGGTGCCTGTCTCGATCTGGAAATTACCGAATCAGCCATCATGCAGAGTGGTCAGGTAGCCCTCGAGACACTGCAGTCGATGAAGGCGCTGAATGTCAACGTGTCGATGGATGACTTCGGCACCGGGTATTCCTCGCTGGCAGCCCTGCGCGACATGCCCATAGATCAGCTCAAAATCGACAAGGCCTTTATCGATCACATACTGGGTGGCGGCCGTGAGCACAGCATCATCAAGGCCATGCTGGCATTGGCCAAGGAACTCGATATCGAGGTCGTTGCCGAAGGTGTCGAGACCAATGCCCAGCTGAAATTCCTCAAACTACTGCGCTGCGATCTGGTACAGGGTTACTTGATGAGCAAGCCGCTTTCAGAAGACAATCTTTTCGAATTCATCCGCCAGCACGCCGAAAGTCCGGTATTCTAGTTACTTTTGCCTGTGCGGCAGTCTATTGAATCGAAAGGAACCCTTGCATGCTGTTAGCAATATTTGCGCTGATCGCCGGCCTCATCGTTCTCGTCTGGAGCGCTGACCGTTTTATCGATGGGGCCGTGGCCACCGCGGCCTACGCTGGAATGCCGCCTCTCCTGATCGGCATGGTCGTCATCGGCTTCGGAACATCCGCCCCTGAAATGCTCGTTTCTGCCATCGCCGCGCTTCAGGGGAATCCCGCACTCGCGCTCGGTAATGCGCTTGGCTCGAACATTGCTAATATCGGTCTGATACTCGGCATAACCGCGCTTTTGAGCCCTATTTTGGTGCAGCGTTCGGTGCTGCTCAAGGAATTGCCACTCCTGCTCGGTATAACGGCCGTATTTACGGCATTGCTCATCGATGGCGATGTTTCACGGCTGGACGCGTGGATTATGGTGGCGGTTTTCGCCGCAACGATGGCGTACTCGATCGTCTCGGCGATGAAGAAAGCCCGGCAGGATCGTAAGGATCAGGAAGACAGTGTGATTCATACGTCCGCAGTCGCCGATGACGGCGTAGTTATTGTTGACGGCAAGGCTATCGAGCTGTCACGCCGTGCGGCGCTCTGGTGGCTGGTGCTCGGACTTGTTCTACTGACGGCGAGCTCGCGGGTAGTCGTCTACGGCGCTGTGTCATTAGCCACCTCGTTTGGCGTCAGCGATGTGATCGTTGGACTCACGGTGGTCGCGGTGGGGACCTCCTTGCCGGAACTTGCTGCCGCGATTGCGGCGGTGAAGAAGAACGAACATGATCTGGCCCTGGGGAACGTTGTCGGTTCGAATATGTTCAATACGCTGCTGGTGGTGGGCATTGCCGGCCTGATCCAGCCGATGGAGCTGGCGAGTGAAGTCATCGTCCGCGATCTTCCGGTGATGATTGGCTTTACGGTTCTGCTCTTTCTCATGAGCATTTCGCTGAAACCGGCCAGTCATGGCACTGCCGGTAGAATAGGACGAGTCAAAGGTGGAGCCCTTACGAGCTTCTGGGTTTTGTATACATGCTATCTCGTGTACATCGCTTTTCTGCAGCCTCTCGGCCGCTGACAGGCATGTGACACCCGCCCCAGGGAAGGCATGGCAAGGGAAGACCGGGGCAACACATTTTCAGTCTGCATCAGGAGGGCCCGATGGGCATCACCGTATTCAAAGACAAGGCTGACAGCAGCCGCAGTTATCTCAGAATTACCCGCGCGGTAGATGGTGAAGAGCAGCAGCATTATGTAAGGGTCAACGGCAGCACCAAGAAAGCCATGCGTGAAGCCATGGCCGAAGCGGAAGCTCTCGATGCCGAACTCGCTCGCTGGCAGGCAGACCGAAAGGCAGAAAAGGCGGCGACAGGCGAAAGCTTCATTCACGAGCGGGGGCATGTACTGGGCCTCCAGCTTCAGAAGCGTGAGCGCGAAGGTCGCAAGGATGCCATTGAATTCAAGCTTCGGGTCAAGCCTGAAGGCAGCCCCCCGGTCTACAGCTCTGTCTCCGTGGACAAGTACGGATTCGAGGAAGCTTTCAAGCGCTCCGTAGAGCGGCTGTGTGAAGTGAGAGGCATCGATTCGAATAGCCCAGTCGCGAAAAAGCTCAAGGCCAGTCTGCCAATCTATCGCGAGCGTTATGAAGCCTTTGAAGCAGAAGCCTCCCAGGAAAACGTGGCAGAATCCGGCAGCGGTAGGCAGAATGGCATCCTTGGACAGCTGCGGGGCTGGGTCAAGCGCAGAGCAACCTGAGCAGACCATCGAGAGCACCCGGCAGCGTAAGATACTGACCCAGATGATCAGGAACGACTGCCAATGGATATCGTAAGAACGCCAGAAGACCGTTTCAAACGGCTGCCGAATTACCCCTTCAAGCCTAACTATCTTGAAGTCGGCAGTGGTCTTCGAATGCATTACGTAGACGAGGGGGCTACGGCCAGTGCCTACACGGTACTGATGCTGCATGGTGAGCCAACCTGGTCCTACCTGTACCGCTTCATGATTCCTATTTGCGAAGCAGCAGGTCACCGTGTGATAGCGCCTGATCTTATCGGTTTCGGCAAGTCGGACAAACCCGCAGATATCAACGACTACAGCTATGGTGGCCACTTTGAATGGCTACGGACCTTCGTGCTGGAGCTCGACCTCAGGAACATCGTACTGGTCTGCCAGGACTGGGGCTCGCTCCTTGGGCTTCGCTTGGCCGTCGCGCTCGACGAGCGCTTCGCAGGCATTGTGCTATCGAATGGCTTTCTGCCCACTGGCCAACAGAACATTCCCCTGGCTTTCAAAGCCTGGCGCACCTTTGCCAGGTTCAGCCCATGGTTTCCGATTTCACGAATCGTCGAGGCCGGCACATTCAAGAAGTTGAGTTCGGGTGAGCGGTTAGCGTACGACGCCCCATTTCCTAGCGGACGCTACAAGGCGGGCACCCGCGCATTTCCGAGACTGGTGCCCACAGAAGCCCATTTGCCGGATGCCCAGGAAAACGCACGCGTCTGGACCGAGCTGGAGAACTGGCGGAAACCATTTATCACCGCGTTTACGAATGGCGATCCAATCATGCGCGGAGGCGATCGCTATTTTCAGGAGCGCATTCCTGGCTGCCAGAACATGCCTCATCGCACCCTGACCGGAGGCCATTTCGTTCAGGAAGACTCTCCTTTCGAATTGGCTCAGACCGCCAACGAACTCATCAAGCTCTTGTAAGTTAGCGCTGCCGGAAAGGAATCTGGCAGTAGTCGATACCTTCGACCGGCAGGCAGTTGCGCTGGCTGAGGTAGAGGCTGAGGCTGTTCAGCGACAGTTCATGATTCGGCGTGGGGCCAACGAAAATGTGTTCGAATGGCAGACGGCCCTTGTCGTCACGCAGGTCGAGAAAAATGTAGGGCACCAGCATCGAGGTGCCTTCCCTGAAACGGACCAAACCATCTGTCGGCTTGCGAATGCCGTGAGACACCACCCGCCACTCATCTTCCTCCTGAAATGATGGATGTTTCAGGACGGCTGCAATTCTGAGCAAGTCGGTTTCAAGCTGCTCGAATATCGCCTGCCGCGCATCGGTATCTCGCACACCCGATGCCTCAGAAGTCTGCTCGAGCACGGTCTCGACGATGTCGTGTATCAAGGCGTTCTGGCGACGAGGGTCGTAGATGCACCGACCGACCTGGAAGTTCTGCTGCTCGGCACAGCGCCGGATGTGCTCCGCCGAAAGTCCCACACTTACGCCCTTGCCATGCAGGCTATAACCACGCCACTGGCTCAGGAGGTTACCGTGGGCTCGAAAAGATGTCGCGAACAACATATGGCCGTTGGTAATGCGGTGCACCACCCAGTCGAGAAACTCATTGAGCACGTAAGGTCGAGGGCAACCCGCAGCTATGCGTTCGCCGATGTCCTTGCGCAGCAAATCTGCCGTGTGGCGCAATTCAGCCGAATCGTTCATGTAGCGAACATCGCTTGCCCACATCGCTCTTGCGTCCACAATGCCCATGAAGCCGGTGAACGACGTATAGTGATAAAGCGTGGCGCGCGTTTCTTCTGAATAGAGGTTACGGGTTATTTCCGTCAGCATTAATTCACCCAACTAGCGGGATAGAACGCTATGTTAACAAAGTTTCTTGATGCATTGCGCAATGGCAGCACTACAGACCGCTCAGAGCAGAAACATTCTCTTGAAGTACTGACAGCCGCGATGCTCTACCAGGTCGCGAGGGTCGACATGGCGATCGACGCTGCCGAGCTTGCACGAATTCGCAGCTTCGTGGACAACACCTTTTCGCTGGCTGCCGGTGAACTCGAGCAGTGCATGGATGAGGCAGCTTCCCTGGCCGACAACGCAACATCACTCTATGAACTCACCAGCGAACTCAACAAGGCGCTGGACGCGGCAGACCGCTACGGCATCATTGAGAACATGTGGCTCGTCGCCCTGGCGGACGGCCAGATCGACAAGTATGAAGAACAGGTGATCCGCCGCTCGTCGGAATTGCTCTATGTACCGCATGGGGAGTTCATCCGCGCTCGTCATGCGGCAGAAGCGAAATCGACCGCCTCACCTACTGCGTGAGCACGGGTGAGGCCATGACGCCGATTGCCTTGGAGGTCGATCGTCGAGGATCCGCTCCGCCGTAGAACGCGCCGTCCAGCAGCAGTATGCTCTGGCTTGCGCCCATGGCTTCTTCCTCGCTCACCTCGTGCCCGTAGGTCTCCAGCAAGGCCTTGGTGTCCGGGCTGATTCCCTGCTCGACGCGAATCTGATCCGGCAGCCACTGATGATGCACCCTCGGGGCATTGACGGCTGACTGAATGTTCAGGTGGTGGTCGATGACGTTCATGATCACACCAAGCGTCGTCGTGATGATGCGGGAGCCGCCTGGTGAACCAGTGACCAGGAAGTTCTTGTCACCTTTCTTGACGATGGTGGGCGACATCGAACTGAGCATGCGCTTGCCCGGCTCAATCATATTGGCTTCGCCACCGATGAGTCCGTAAGCGTTTGGCACGCCCGGTTTCGCACTGAAGTCGTCCATCTCATTGTTGAGCAGGAAGCCCGCGCCCTCGACGGCGATATGCGAGCCGTAACTGAAATTGATTGTGTAGGTGTTGGAAACGACGTTGCCGAAGCGGTCAGCGATTGAGAAATGGGTGGTTTCGTTGCTTTCGTAGACGGCGGGTTTACCCTCGCGGATATCTTTTGACGGCGTTGCTTTGGCGGGTTGTACGGTCTTCATCAGCTCTTTCGCGTAATCCTTGCTCAGCAGGCCTTCGAGCGGCACATCGACGAAATCGACATCCCCCAGGTAGACCGAGCGGTCTGCGTAGGCGCGTTTCATGGCTTCAGCCATATGATGGATACTTTTCGCCCCGTTGTGTCCCATCGCACCGATGTCGAAGGGCTCGAGCATGTTGAGAATCTGGATGATGTGCACGCCGCCGCTACTTGGTGGCCCCATTGAATAGACGTCGTAACCGCGATAGCTGCCCTTGACGGGCTTGCGCTCGATCGCTTCATAGCTTTCGAGATCCGTATTGGTGATGAGGCCATCGCCACGATTCATTTCAGCGACCAGCAACTGTGCGGTGCGGCCCTTGTAGAAACCATCCTTGCCCGAGATCGAGATGCGCCGAAGCGTCTCGGCCAGCTCAGGCTGCTTGAATCGCTCACCAACCTCGTAGTAGCCGCCTGTCTCCTTGAAGAACATGGCTTTGGCACCTGGGTTCTTGCGCAGGCGTGCTTCGGCACTGGCTACGCCCTCGACGAAGCGGTCCGTGACCACGAAACCCTGCTCGGCGAGCCGGATAGCTGGACCCAGCGCTTTCTCGCGACTGATCGTGCCGTATTTCTCAAGGGCCATCAGCAAACCGGCGACAGTGCCCGGCACACCAGATGAGCGATGGCTGAAACGACTGAGTTCCGGATCAACCTCGCCAGCCTCATTGAGAAACATGTCCTTACTGGCGGCAGCCGGTGCGGTTTCCCGATAGTCGATGCTGGTGACTTCTCCGCGCTCCTCTGATGAGATCAGCATGAAGCCGCCACCACCGATATTGCCTGAGCGCGGCTGGGTAACGGCGAGTGTAAAGGCTGCTGTCACTGCAGCATCTACGGCATTGCCGCCATCCTCGAGAACCCTGGCCGCTTCCTCGCTGGCGAGATAGTGGCTGGTGACCACCATGCCCGCGTCCGCCTTGACGGGGATGGCGCGGTCGCCTTCGAGGATGGCCTGGGTGACGGTTTCAGTCGGGCCATTCTGCTTGGGCGAGGTCTGGTTGTCCTTTGCTATTGCACTGCCTGCGGCAAGCACCAGACCGCACAGCAAGAGACTTGAGGTGCTACGACGGATTGAGCGTGGTGTCTGATTGTTCATTCTGCATCCTTCAGATGATATGGGTTCTGGCGCCTGGGCCTGCTTTGCGGGTCTGTGTTGCAGCGGATAGTACGAGCTGTGTGGGTTTGTGGTCGCTCTCTGGGCGAAAATTACGATATCAGCATAAAAGCTGTCGATTCACGAGTTATGGTAAGCAATGCTGATCTCCCTACGACTTCCTTCATTGACCTGATCGTCAGTAAGGGTTGTTGGCAGGGACGACGTTCATCTTGCTATCAGTATGTATCGACTGGCCGCTCAGCAAGCTAAATTGCCGCCGACTGAGCAAATTCAGCAAATCGTACTCGTTTCTGCCGATACCGATCTAGCCCCTGCCCTGCAGGCACTGCGTGAAGATATCGAGACGTTAGGAGCGTGTGACTTTCCCGGAACTCGAACAGAGAGCGGTATCGAGATGTGTTCAAGCGCATCGAATTGCAGCGCAGTGTCCTGATTTACGTTCGAGGCTCTGGCGTAGCCAAATGTCATAAAGAAAACGCGCCTTTTATTTACGTAGATAACTTTACGGGTTTATTTACTCTGATTCAGTCATTTAGCAACTGAAATCGATCGCGCCAGTTAGCGTAAAGAAAACGGTGGTTTTATTTCCTTATGAAACTTATTCAACATGTGGCGCCACCCCAGAGCTAACCGTCAACGAAGTTGCGATTCGGAGGTCGAATGATTGATCCTCCATTAGCACAAACACCGCACGCCTGATGGGTGAATCAGGTCTATAGCAACGATGTGATTTCTGGTGCGGTAGAACCTAGCTTATCGTGCAGATAGTTATCCGTTGACTACTTCAGCCGGCTTGCTACTGTTCGACAACGTATCCGGGGGGAGTGCTATTAGGTGGAAGCTCGCAGACGATGGAATAGAACAATATCAGCAAATCTCGCTGCACTGCCCTGGCTGATGCTGTCGACTCTTGGTATCGCGTACTTGTTGGCGATGGTCGTATATCCGTGTGTTGCCAGCGGCTTTGACTGGGTAGAGGTTCAGCATGTCTGGAGATCCTGGCAAGGCCTGAATGTCGGAGTATTAGCTTTCGCATCCAGCTTGATTGCGTTGCGGATTTCCCAGCAAAAAACCGCGGACGCGCGTGATAGAGATTTTCGTGCAGCGAAAGCGTTTCTGGTCGAGGCAGCCGATAAACTATCCGTCTATCTCGAATCGTGTGCCAGCAGACTTAGACAAGCTTGGTACCTAACCGAGCAAGGTGAAAAAGAAGAAAAATGGCATCGTCTAGGGGTGTCGTACGATCCGCCTTCTGGATATCGCGACGTCTTTGCTCGCAGTATTTCGCTGGGGGACTCCGAAACGAGCCGCTATCTGATCGACTTTATATTGCTGTTTCAACGGCTTCGAGCATCGCTTGATGGTCTCGAAGAGGACAGTACGAAAGAGTTTCTTCACAGAAGCTATTACATAAGAATTATTGAGTGCTGGATTCTCTCAGCCCAGCTCCACGTCAAAGTTGACGGAATCTTCAAACTCAGCCGCGACAGTAAAGCTCGCCTGCACCTTATGGATTGGGAAGACTTGCGAAACAGTTATAGTGTATTAAATATCCCATACGAATTACACGGTATCGAGCAGCAAACTAAGGAGTTTCTAAAGTCGTGGGACGCAAACGAAAGAGAGCTGAGCTGCTACCTGGATGAGGATGATCTGCGCATGCGCAGACACCGCAAGCCGAACCCACACCTTGCGGACATGAGTGGAGAACAAGGGGCACCATGACGGAATGACTACTTGTTATAACTGTTCACCTCCTGGGTGCGCCCAACGCAGGCTATCGACGGCGCTGTTTATAGAAACTTAAATGAGGGAATTCAAGAAAATGGGATTATTTGATCGCAAGAAAAAAACTGAAGAAGATGCCTTTGCAGCTTCACCAGTGGGCCTGGCACGAGCTGCAAAATCGTCAGGCCGAAGTATCCTTCAGATCATAGTTCCGATTAGGACTGCCGATGCCAAGCGAGGCTTAACAGGCGGCGTGTTTTTCACAGATTCCGAAGATGGTTCGCTTCTTGAGGCCATCGAGAACGAGGGATGGGCACTAGAGCATGTCAGCCACGTTTTTCAGTTGAATGGCTCTATTAAAGATACAGGGTTTAGGGAAGGATCAGAGCGATACGCCGGCGAGATCGTCGGGGTATATATTTTCCGGGCCGGAGCGCCTTCTTTGGACAAAGCTGGGGCTGGAGGCTTAAGTAAGTAGAGAGGGCCGGAAACGGCCCTTTTTCTTGTCTGGCAAAAGCTCTAACGAGCTTCAAGTGCCTTGAGCGCCGCCTCGACATCGAGCAGACCCATGCCGTGCTTGGTGACGTCGTAGCCTGCAAATGACCTATTTCCTGTATCCAGAATCACTTGTGCAGCCTGAGCTCCTGTGAGCGATGGGTCTTTTTCAAGCAGTAGCGCTATCGCAGCGCTAACTGCCGGTGCAGCCTGAGACGTACCTACAAGTCCTATGATGGCGGTATTGCTATCATGGGTTGCGCCCATTCCGAGCGTTCTAGCTGCTATCCATCTCGCCTGGAGTGCGCTATCGCTGCCTGGCGTATTGAAACGTATGCTTACGCCATCCTCCTCGATTCCGCCTACCATGACGGTATTATCGGCCAGGTCCTCGTCATATACAAAAGAGTTGTCTTGAGGCTGATACTCCAGATCCCCCGCTCCGTTGCCTGCGCTGATGACCATAACGGCGTCGCTAGCATCGATAGCAAGCAGTTTTGGCCGCGCCTGAGCGTTCGAGTACCCCTTGACGGATATGCTGAGATTGAAGATGTCTGCGCCTGCTCTGGCCGCTTCTTCTGAGCTAAAAAGGAAGGCAGAAGCGCTTATGCCATTAGGATTGCTGGTGCTCTGGATATTATATACTGCCAGTTCGGCGTCTGGAGCAAGGCCTTCGGTGGCGCCGGCGATTATGCTGCCGACGTTTGAGCCGTGGCCTGCAGAGTCGCCGTCATAATTACGATCACACGTTACCAGTGAGTAGTCGACAGCTGCGTCACCTGTAAACTCATAACACAAGCTGTAGATTTCATAGGCCCGAGACTCCGCTGCGATGCTGGTCTCCGCGAACTCTATGTGATCCGAGTTGATTCCGGTGTCATACAGAGCCACCTTCGCGCCCCTGCCAGTCAAGCCCTGGTTCCATGCATATTCAAAGTTGTGAAGAGCATAACCTTCTCGATTCATGCCCGTTGGGCCGTCATCAGGAATGCCGTCGCCCTGGGTGATCGGTGCTGGAGGCGTGGTGATTGGCGCGTCAGAAGACTTTCCATCAGATCCGCCGCCGCAGCCGGTTAGGATTATTGCGCTGAGAGCCAGGGTCAATGTTGTATAATTCATGCTCACTCCAAGTATGAGGCTATGACGACTGCGCCTTATCATGCCGGACTGAGTCAGCCCGATAGTGCCACCGAGCCTTGCAGGCTTGGCGGTGATCCTAGTCACAGGTACTGCGCAAATGAGAAAGATTACAGGCGCGTAAGGTACCACTCGCCAGCCGCCCAAAAAACAAACTGAAACGAGTTTTGACAATTTTTTGCAGTTGACGCTCAGCCTCTTTTTTTAGCCTCACTTCGTTGTCTTTACCCCGCAGTATGGCAACGGCACGTCAGCGGTGGTTTTCGCGCGGTGCCGTGCCCTGCGGCCAGATCTATCGATGCGTAGGCGGTTTACGCAGTTGCATTAGCCCTGGTGTAATGACAACTATCTGCCACAATCCCTTGGGAATAAAAATGTTCACTACGGCGGGAAATTATTTCGATAATGAATGGCTTGGGCGGAGATATTCAGCAGATTGATAGGTGGAGACGACGAGATGATCGAGAGCGAAGAGCTGGTTGAGGCCTTGTTGGCTGGTCCTGATGAGTGGACCCTGATGCTCAAGCGGCATAAGGGTCCGAAGCCGGGGTTTCATCAGCAGCACTTTCGAAGTCCAAAGTCTGACCAGACGCTGGACTTTAGAAAACACACCTTTTCGTCAGATCTGGACAGCACGCTGACCTTCACCGACTGCGAATTTTTCGATCCAGTTGATTTCAGCGGCGTTCACTTTGGCGCCGGTTCTGTCGATTTTTCACGCTCAGTATTTCATCGCGGCGTGAATTTTAAAGGCGTCCGCTTTGAAGGCGAAGTTATGTTTCGACGAGCGAAGTTCCTTGGCAATGCACACTTCCGTTCAACCCACTTTCAGGCCACGCCCAATTTCTCAGATGCGACTTTCTGTGGCGGACGTGTCGAATTTTCTGACGCCCAGTTCCGTGCCACGGCCATCTTTCAGCGTGTCAAGTTTCAGTGTGGCCTGGTGGACTTTGCGGGAGCCAAATTTGTCAACTCGGTAATGTTCGATGCTGCTCGATTCTCGCCAGTTGAGGACCACGACAACACCCAGTCAGTGGACTTTAGTAAAACTGAACTTGGCGACGGTGAGTTCAGTTTCCAGGGCGCCATGTTTAATGGTTCACGGCCAGAAGCCAGATCATCTCAAACGACGCCGACCTTGAAGGTCGATTTCAGGGGTATGGAGCTCAAGGCCTCCGCCCTCGATTTCAAAAGCGCCCAATTCAGCTGGACACGTCTTGATCTATCTAAAACAACGCTACAAGCTCGCAGCGTCAGTTTTGATGAGGTGCGTGGCGCCCATAGCGATATCGTTCTCGATGGAGCCACGATCGCTGGTGCCTTGATGTTCACGCCAGAGCATTGGGCCCACGGTAGTATCTTCTCGCTGCGCGATGTGGTGATTGAAGGCCAGCTGACGATCAGCAAATTGTCGGGCCAGCTCGTGCCAGACTTGCGCGGAACACGCCTCTCCCATCCGTTAGATATTCACCTTGATTGTTACTCGAGACGAGAGTTCGTCACAACAGCAGATAGCGTCCCGCCTGATTCAGAAAGAGTCACCCCAGAGCCTAGATCCCGCATTCGGCCGCCATTTCGGCTGCAGAAATGGGCGGCGCCGTACCGTGTTTGCGACGCTAACGACGCTGCACGTTTTCGGCGCCTGAAGATTCTTGCCACCGAAGCTGGCGACCACCGCCAGGCGCTCGATTTCAATGCCAAGGAGCAGCGTGCTGGCTACTGGCACTCCACGAAAGGCTGGCGCTTAGTGCTGCACGGCCTGTACGACGGTGTCAGCGGCTATGGGCAGTATGTAAGACAACCGCTGGTCGCCTTGCTCAAATGTACCTTCCTGTTCTTCCTACTGTACCTCTTGATCGGGGTGCTCATAGATGTACCCATTCCGAAAGATTTCGACGTCTTTGATAAATTGGCGGGAGCTTTGGACTTCGCGATCGCGCAGGTGGTGCCATTTCACGGCGCCAACACGGACGCCCGGAAAACAGGCGCAGAACTGCTTTTTGGTAACGACGTGCTGATCCCCTGGTACGTGAATCTACTCGCCATCTCTCAAGCAATTATCTCGGTAATTCTGTTGTTCCTGGTGGGCCTTGGCCTGCGCAATCTGTTCCGGCTGCGATGATGTGATGCACCATCACCAAAACTCGACACAGCTGCCAGCCGCTATGCAGTCAGCCTCCAACGGAGGGGTACGAGGCGCTGAAAGCTCCGCCGAAGTTTTTGCAAACCGGGTGCAGATCAACTGGGGTCATCTCATCGAGCGCCGGCCGATCACGCTGCAGGTACAATCTGACCTGCCGCCGTACCTGTTACTGCCGGAAGTGCATCAGCTCCTCGACGTCGCACTGACGCCAAAGGATTACCTCCTCGTCAGGCTGCTGTGGCAAACAGGGGCTCGTATCTCTGAAGCGGTGGCGGTCACGGTAGGTCAGCTGACGCTCACTGATGAGTGGGGTTCCGGCGTGTTGCTCGACCGTTTGAAGTCACGCGGCCGGCCAAAGAAATTGCAGCGCGATGTGATCAGAAAGCGCTGGGTACCGATTACGGACATGACGCTGGTGCGAGAACTGCAACGGTATATCAATGGCCATGACTTGAAGCCTGGGGATCGACTGTTGCCGCACACGAGACAGTGGGGGTGCAAGCGGATCTCGCTGCTCAGTGAGAAAGCGCGACTGCCTATATCGGTCCATCCGCATACCTTGAGACATTCGTTTGCCTGTAACGCGGTACTCCACGGCGAACCACTCACGGTCATTCGGGATTGGCTAGGGCACGCCAGCCTGGAACAGACTGAGATTTATACAAGAGTGCTGGCCACTGAAACCAATCATCTTATGCGCTACATGTCGTTTTGAAAGTGATCGGCGGGAGGGTTTAGAAAAGGCTTGATAGTTAAAGACTATTAATGATGCGGAAAACGCCTAAAATCGCTTTTCATCACACTTTATAATGTTAACATAAAGTTGATTGGCCTGTACAAGGGCCAATCAACTCAGCGTGCTGCGTCAACGATAGGAATGGGGGTTTCTATCGGAAGTTGATCGAGGCACGATTCACCAACTTTAATTGGAAATTAAGATGACATCTCCACTGTATAAGGACCGACGACCAAAAACAAGGGTCCTTGGTGCACTTGTAATGGTATTTGGTGTACTAATGCTGGCAACCGTTGCCAGTATTCGGTACGACTTTCTAGATGTGCAGTTTACGGGCTATGGCATCTATATCAGCGTGAATGCTGTGGCCAGCGTACCCTAACGTTTTCAGGGGCAGCATGCTGCCCCTTTTTATTGCTGCGCTTGAGTCGCCTGTCGCCAGGCAAAAGCGAGCTTCAGCTAGCACGCCTCCCGGTCAGTGATCTTGGCTGTGCCTTTTCACGCCTGCCACAACCGCTGAAACGCCTAATATGCTATGCATGTCCCGCTGACCATGGGCATTACTATTCGAGAGTTCACCTGTCACTTCGCCGCTCCGGCGGTTCACAACAAACTGGGCGTTTTTCGATTGCTCTGCCACTTAGAAGGGGTAAGGGCACCATCACTTTGCAGTGAAGTGGTGTGCTGTATCGTGCATTCCAGGTCCAATTGGCCCCACGAGTAATTGGATATCGAGGCGAGAAACAGAAGTAAGACAGTAGGGAGGAGCTATAGTCAAATCTGGTGTACAGGAGTTCAAGCGGCTTCCTGTTCCTGACCCTGCTGTTCGGTCTCTTTGAGACCATCCTTGAAGCTGACACCTGTGATGACGGCAGCCAGTAATTCGTAACCTCGTAATCTTCTTCAGCGACTCTGCGCCGACTCCATCAGCTTGAAGGCCATTGTCAGCGTCGTTAGACGGCTGCCGCAGTTCTTGGACCTTGTCGTTCGTAGCCTGACAGTAGCGAAGGCAGACTCGATAGGATTTGTCGTCCTGATATGCGGCCAGTGCTGAGCTGGATAATCGTAAAAGGACAGCATCTCTGCCTTGTCCTTTTGCAGACAGCTCATGGCCTTCGGGTACTTCACCTCGAAGCGTGCGATGCAGTTGTCGAAAGCTTTGTAGGCCTTCTCGCGAGTCTCTGCCTGCCAGACATCATGGATCGCCTCCTTCACCTTTGGTTGCATCGACTTCGGTAGCTTCTCGAGCACGTTCACGGTCTTGTGCACCCAGCAGCGCTGCCGATCTGTCTGCGGCCAGTGCTTGTGGACAGCGGCCCAGAAGCCCATGGCCCCGTCGCCTACAGCCAGCTTGGGCTGCTGTTTCAGGCCTCGCTGTTGAAGGTCGACCAGGACCTCTTCCCAGCTCTGGGTCGACTCGCGATGCCCGTCATGCAGCGCCAGTAGCTCCTTGCGGCCGGTCTCGTCAGAGCCAATGACCACGAGCAAGCACAGCTTGTCGTCCATACGAACGTTGGTGTGTATGCCGTCGGCCCAGATGTAGACATATCGCTCCTTGCTCAGATCTCGCTGTCGCCAGACCTTCAGGTCATCCTCCCAACTCGCCTTCAGACGACTGATGGTACCTGCCGAGAGTCCAGGTGCATCCTTACCCAATAGGTGCTTGAGCGACTCCGAGAAGTCACCAGTCGAGATGCCCCGCAGATATAACCAGGGCAGTAGCTCTTCAATATTCTTCGTGCGCTTCAGATACGGCGGTATCAACTTGCTGTTGAATCTGATGCCTGAGCCGCTGCGGTCTCGGACCTTCGGCACCTTGACTGGCACATCACCGAGACCGGTCTGAATCGTACGCTCTGGCAGATAACCATTGCGCACGATGGCTTGCCTGTTGTCCTCAGTTTTTAAAGAGCGGTGCTGCTCGAGCAGCTCTGCTAGCTCTGCTAGCTCTGCTGAAACAGCTTGCTCGAGCAGCTTCCTCGCGCCTTCCTTCAGGATCGCCTGAAGTGCGTCAGTTGGCTCTGGTTCCGTGAGTTGAACAACGGTATTCTTCATAAAGCGGTGTGTCCTCTGTCGATTGTGATCCGCCAAGATCAATCAACAAGATACACCGCTCTCCCTCCTGCTCATACACCAGAAACCACCATACCTCGGGAACCGCGCTGGCCGTACTCTGTCTGGTTAATGACACAACTGCTTTTTACAATGGGTTAAAATTTGTTATGGTTGATTGACAAATACCGTTTACCCGGAATTTGTAGCGCGTGGTTGATGTAATTGAGTAGACCTGAAGTCGCGCATGAGGTCTAGGCACATGCTTCATCGGTCCCTATCCATGATTTACGAGGCAACTCAATTATGAAAGTTAAACTACTCGTCTCAACGCTGTTACTTATAACGCTCAATGGCTGCAGTGCCTATGGCACATGGTTTGGTGAAACCAAACCGATGATGACATTTGCTGGCTTCTATGAAAAAGACACAGGAAATCAAACGTCAAAAATCTTTATCTGGAGCCCGAAGAATACCGCAGCAATTCTTGATAAAAATGGTTATGGATGTGTTCAGGGCGCTGAAGTCTTTCACAATCAAGGTGGCGAGCTGAATGCCAGTGAGGCTTTAGTGGGCCTTTTAAAGGGCGTGGATCTTTCTCCAAATAGCACCAGTGATGAAAAAGCCTTGGCGATCAAACTGGCAAATGACATCGTGGCCTTACGGACAAATTCTGAACGCGCCACTTATCTCAGTATTGGTCTGTTTGGTTTGTGCCAGCTGCATGTCAACAGAGCGATTTCGACTAACCAGATGCTTGATCTCCTGAACAAGCTTTTCGACTCGTCAATTGAGGTAAAGTCGATTTCGACTACTGGTGTTGCCGTTCCGTTAGCTGTGCCTTCTCAAGCAACCCCAGCACCGGCAGACAGCTGAATCCGACAGCTGTGTTACTGGTACGATTTTTCAGTGACTCGTTTCAGGGCACACTGCAGAGCCCTCTGATCTGCTTGGTAGTGCAGCCCACTATCGGCAAGCGCCGAGAGAGAGCTCGTTCCTTTGGCAGCCCCACTTCAATGGAAAACGGTGCCGTCGCGGTCCTGACAGTTTCGGTGTAGCTGGCTATATAGTTTCAGCATAAGAAAATAACGAGAGAAAGTTATGAGTAATCAAGAGGCTGAGCTTAGAAAAGAACAACAAGGTATAGGACCAGGAGCTCACGCAACTGTCCACGAAAAGGGGTTCACGAAAATTTATGAGCCTATTGGAGGCTTACTTGCTGATTGGATGAGTATGGTAGCCGCTGCGACGGTTCTATTCGCTCTTATCCTTTCTATGGCCATTCTGACTGGAAATTATTTTTCGGAAAATGGGTTAGAAGACGGTCTACTTTTCATTTTCGCAAAGGTCGGAGTCTATGCCTGCTCGGTGGTTATGATTATCATTTATGCAGCTATTAGTATCTCGTATAGGTACCGGATCAGTCGTATCTTGCCATCAAACTGGAATAGCCAAGGCTGGATTGCATGGCTACTACTCGTTGTCATCTTCACCTTTCTTATCGTTGTCTCGCTTTCCGTGGGTTATTACAGCGCTATCAATCTGCTGAGCTAAAGTTTCAAGTGGGGCTGTACCGGTATCGGCACTGAGAGCATGAGCGACCGGTGTGTGAGCATGAAAGGCGTTTCCAACAGTATTGGAATACGAGGAGAACTGCCTCCAGAAATGAGTTATGAGCAAGTCCATAACTTCGGGGGTTACTGGTTTCTTCGCGTCTCTTGAAGATCACCGACGTCAAACTGACAACACGCGCCCAGCCTGTCTTGCTCCAACCCATCACTCAAGCGTTTCCCCCAGACGTAGTCCTTGAGTAGAATGCACGAGCCGCAGGAATGCAGCCTGCATTGGGGTCAGCGCTTAGCTGGCATGAGGAGCTACGTATGGAACATGACAGAATCTACTTCCCGGGCAATCCTTGGCCAGAAGGCCATCCTGTGGAAAGGTTCAGATGGTCTGCGGTAGAGACTGACGGGGATGTCTGGTTTGGTATTCATCTCAAATCCGCGAGATACTACTCAGAACGCCGTGTTCACGAGGATGAGGATGATTTATCTGCCTGGGCTTCGCCAACGCTCTGGAATAACTATCATTCTTGTACGATATCTACGAGCGAGTGGCACGGTGGCGGATTCAGAGTGTGCGAAGCGGCAGAATTCAGCCCGGAGTTTTTAGATGGTCTAGAGCTGTTGGTGGACCCGAACCCTGAAACTGTTGAAGACTGGGAAGACCTTGCTTTTCAATCATACGTGCTCGGTCATGACAATGTCGCAAAGCACAAAATACGTTTCGAACGGATTGGTGACTCTAAGCGATTCAAAATCATATGGGTCGGTGCGCACGCGCAGTCCTATTTTGGAGATGATGAATTCACGCAAGAGTTCTCTGTTTCGATGTCGTCACTTGAGTTTCCAGAGCTAAACTGCAGCAGCAGTTACAGATCTTCAAATCTAGAAAACGCTTCAGGTATGGTCTGTAGCCACGTACTCGATGAGCAAGCGCCAATCTTGTATGTTTCGCGTGATAAAAATGAAGGAATGTGGCGCTTCCTTTGTGGGCCAGAAGATCACAAAGCTGAACAATCTAGAGAAATTACGCTAGGCGAGGCTGCCAGAATTGATGCCAGTTTGAACGCATTGGACGAAATGTCGCCAGGTATTGGTGCAGCAAGAGAGTCGGCGACAGACGAGTGGACCCCCTTCATTCTCTAAACATATAGGTGGCTAGCTTGAAGCTAGCCTTGTTTACCAGCGCCGCAAATTTTTTTTCACGTTTCCCAACATGTCGACCGTCTTCATCGGACTGGCTGTTTACTCATTGCTTGAGTATCGCGCCGCCGAAAATACGCCATCGATCGCACTGCTGATGGCAGGCATCTTTGTAGCCTGTGCTATAGCGAGCGGCCTGGCCCGATTTTTCTTGAAACGCCGGCTCAACAGCCTCTAGTTTTCGCGTCTAATCCGAGCGCAATCAACAATGGAAGGGGCCACTATGGAAACCGAAGCAGTTTTTAACGCTGTAGGCTCTACAGAGATACGGAGCAGTTGTTTTCTCTCGGCTGGGCAGTGGACTAGTCCCTCAGGTCAAGAATTAAGAGTTGTCATGAGCCGAGCTAATTGGTCTGGTGAAGAGTTCGGGAGACGTATCAATACGTCTGGACGAAATGTGAGGCGCTGGATGAATGACGAGCGACCAATTCCCTATGCGGCGTGGTGCATCGTTTGTATCGAAGCTGGGTATGGAAAGTTGTGGCAGTAACGTCCGAGAATGTACGCTCGCGATTCAACTGCTCACATCCTGCGAACACTTGCCGATCCTTAAGCCAGTTGGTGGTAGTCCATGTCTCCAGTTTACTGGTCGCTGAGGGTTGATTTTGCGGACTTGACATGCGCGTGCAAGGTCGGAAGATCGCGCTGGATGGTTCTCCAGACTATTCCCAAGTCCACCTTGAAATAGCCGTGAGATAGGGCGTTACGCATTTGATAGGCGAATGACAGCGGCAGTTCTGGATGAGAAGCGGCAAAGTCTGGGTAGTGCTTGTTGATGTTGTTGCTGGCTTCGCCGATGATCTCGAAATTTCGGATTACTGCATCCTGTACGAGCAGGTTGTTGAGAAATGCGATTTCTTCCATGTCTGCGGTGTAGCGGTCGATGCGATCAATGGCCTCGATTATATGAGCGAGGTAGTCGTCAAGGCGTTGTTGGTCACGGGTCATATTGGTTGCGCTTCTGCGAGCACTGTAGCTCGAAAGTTGTCAGGCAATGCGTTGGGCGTTAGTACGTCCACGGGTACGCCGAGGAGCTTGCCGAGTTCGTGACGAATCGCACCAATGTCGAACAGTGTGGTGTCCGGGGTTGGGTCGATAAGGATGTCTAGATCGCTGCTGTCAGTGTCTTGCCCGCGTAGAACAGAACCAAACACCCGAGCGTTGCAGGCGCGGTGAGCGTTGACCACCTGCCGAATTGCAGCACGGTTTGATGACAGGGCTTCTGAGGGTTTCATGGTTTCTTCTCCTGTAACCGAATGCTGATTCATGATAGGTGGACGTTTGATGGAAAGAAACAATAAACGCGTTTGTGTCTGGCTTACCAAGCTCGGGTCAGTGCTGGAGGGATGCAGCCTGTGCTCACTAGCGCAGGCTGCAATGACTCAAGGCGCGAGTGCCTTGAGTGCCGATTCCAGATCCAGATAGCCCTGGCCGTGAACGGCCGCGCTGTAGCCTGGAAAGGCACGGTCGGCTGTGTCGAGCAGTGCCTGCGCTGCATCCGGCGCGCTTGACGTTCGCTTGGAATGTCCAGTTGCCTTCTCCGTACTGAAGCGCTTCGCTGAAGTCAACTGGCCCGTTGTCAGCGGCTAGTACAAGGAGGACCGGCATTGATCACGGTCAGCATTTCCGCCGTATTTGTTTGCGTTTTTCTGATGGTGTTGCAAGCTCGTTGACTGAGTAATGCGCGTGGGAAGTAGACGGGAGACTAAGACAGAGACTGAGACAAAGGGTTCAATGAGAAGTTTCGAGCCTTCAGATCTGGCTACTGCTGGCCAAGCGCTCTACGATAATCGCTGGCAAATTGATGTCGCACAAGCGCTGGCTGTTGATGCTCGACGGGCGTCAGTGGATGACTGGGCGACCGTCACACTTCGCCCTGCATATGGAATGACCTAAGAAATCTGCGAGGTCAACGCGGCGAAGTTGCGCTCGCTCTGGCAGGCAATTTAACAGGACATGGGCATGAGTAAAAAATCCCTTCTAACGAAGATGAGTGTTCACCTGATGGTATTGGCGACCCTCTTCATTGCATTGGCTGTTTATGCATTGTTCGAGTATCGCGCGGCCGGAAATACGCCATCGATCGCACTGATCATGGCAGGCATCTTTCTAACTTGTGCTATTGCGAGCGGCCTGGCACGACTGTTATTGAAACGCCGGCTAAACAGCCTCTAGTTTTTCGCGTCTAATCCGAGCGCAGTCAGCAGTGGAAGAGGCCACTATGGAAACCAAAGCAGATTTTATCGGGGGCCGACCTATGCCAGAGGGGCTACGGTGCTATCAGCCCGACCTGAAGTATCTCCTGATTGACGAAAACAGGTATACTCATCAGGAACTCGAGCGCCTGGACAACCTGACCGCAATTCAGGATCTAACGGAGATGCATACCATGCTAAGCGAACGAGTGAAGGAGTGGAGCCACCTGCATCGGCAAGCTGGTTTGAAGGAAGGACTGGAACAAGGGCTGGAGCGCGGCATCGAACTTGGCGAGGCACGAACGCTAAAGCGCCTGCTTACCAAGCGCTTCGGCGAACTGCCGGCCGATGTGCTACAGCAGATAGATTCAGCGACCTTGGTCCAGCTGGAAGTTTGGCTTGATCGTGTACTGGATGCAGATTCTCTTGCCGCAGTGTTGGATTGAGGCAAGTGGCAGTGCTGGCTAAACGTCTTGAGTTTCCCGGACATTCGCTGAGATAGGTCATTTAATGCAGTATTCCGGATCTTCAGAGCCGCTCGCACTGGCGACTCTCGAGGCTATCATTGCCAGCATACACGACACAGCCGACCCGGTCTTTGAAGCTGCGCTCCAGCGCAAGCTCGACCATCTCACGAAGCCAATCGGCGCGCTCGGGCGGCTTGAAGCCCTGGCTTTGCAGCTTGGTCTGATTCAGAAGACGCTGTCGCCGTATCTGCTCAAGCCTGCCATGCTACTGTTTGCTGCTGATCATGGCATCACCGCCGCTGGCGTCAGCGCCTACCCCAAGGACGTGACCTGGCAGATGGTTGAGAATATCTGCAGTGGCGGTGCGGCAATTTCAGTCTTCTGCGCTCAGCACGATCTTGACCTCACAGTGGTCGATGCCGGCGTCGACCACGAGTTCGATGCTAAGCAACGACGAAGCTTACCCTTGCTGGATCGCAAGATCGGTCCCGGCACGGCTGATTTCTCAAAGCAGCCAGCCATGACAACGGAACAGTGCCTTGCCGCAATCGGGCTTGGCATAGCAGAGAGTCAGGTGCACCTTCAGGCCGGCGCCAATGTGCTTGGCTTCGGCGAGATGGGCATCGGTAATACCTCGTCGGCAAGTATGCTGAGTCACCTGTTCACCGGCATTGACCTCGAGCGTTGCACCGGCCGTGGCACCGGGTTGAGTGATATCATGATGGCGCACAAGCACTCGGTGCTGAAGGCCTGCCTCGAGCACCACCTTGGCTGCCGTCCGCTGACCGATGACAGCGACCCCGAAGCGGCCCTGCGCTTGTTACAGTATTTCGGCGGCTTCGAGATCGCCGCGATGGTGGGTGCCATGCTCACGACAGCCCGTCATGGTGCCGTTATCCTCGTCGATGGTTTCATTGCGACTGCCGCATTTCTCGTTGCACAGCGCCTGGCGCCCGCCCTTCGCGGCTATGCAGTCTTCTGTCACAGTTCCAACGAGCAGGGGCATCAGCCCGTTCTGGACTGGCTGAAGGCTAGGCCACTCCTGAGCCTTGATCTTCGTCTGGGCGAAGGCACAGGCTGTGCACTGGCCATTCCCCTGCTGCAGAGCGCCTGCGCCATCATGAGCCAGATGGCCAGTTTCGATACCGCCAGCGTCTCCGGGCCAGCGTGAGGCCAGAGGGGCCAACGTCGCGCCAGGGGCTGCAGTACGAACTCCACCTCTGTGCGATGGCATTCCAGTTCTACTCGCGCCTGCCAGTCCGGCTCCCCCTGGCTTTCAGAGAGTCAGACCTCAGTGCCTGCACACGCTACTTTCCAGCAGTCGGCCTTGTAGTGGGGCTGCTCAGCGGCCTGGCGTTTTTGGCTATGATCGCGATACTCGGGCCTCAGCAGGCCTTCGCTGCAGCGGTGGTCGCTGCCACTTGTTCGGCACTGCTGACCGGCGCTTTCCATGAGGATGGACTGGCCGACATGGTGGACGGTCTAGGCGGCGGCCAGACCGTGAGTCAGCGCCTGGACATTATGAAAGACAGTCGCATCGGCACCTATGGGGCGTTGGCGCTGATACTGGCGATACTGTTGAAGGTGAGCCTGCTGAGTGCACTGGCAGCGCTGTCGGCTGGTGAGGTGCTGACGATCTTCATCGCTGCAGCCGTGGTCAGCCGCTGCAATGCCGCGCTGCTCATCGGCATCCTGCCCTATGCACGTGAAGATGCCAGCTCGAAAGTGCGTCCGGTCGCCCACAAGCTGAGCCTGTTGAACAGGAATAGCCTGCTCGTCACCGGCCTTGTCTGCCTCGCGCTATCAGCAGTGATCATCGAGTCGTTCGGCACGGCACTGGTCGCGATCGTTGCGCTTGCCGCGCTGCTGTTCTTTTTCCAGCAGGCGCTACAGAACCGCCTGGGTGGTTATACCGGTGATTGTCTCGGTGGCTTGCAGCAGCTTTCCGAGCTGACGATTCTGCTTATTTTCATGAGCCAACTGTGATCGTCCTCGTTCGTCACACCCGCGTGGCGGTACCGCCAGGTACGATATACGGCCACAGTGATGTTCAGCTTGCAGCGAGCTTTGTAGAAGAGGCTGAAGCCGTGGTTGAAGGTCTCAAAAGGCTACTGAACGAGCACGGCAAAGGCGTCGATGGTGCCCATTATCCCGTGAATATTCACAGCAGCCCATTATCCAGATGCAGCAGACTTGCCAGTCACATTCGTCAGCGACTCGGCTCAAGTAGCGAGCTTGCCTTGGCAATCCAGGGGCCCATCAGCTTTGACGATCGGCTCAGGGAAATGAACTTTGGGGATTGGGAAAATCAGACCTGGCTTGGCATCCGCGACGCAGGTGGAGAAACATGGGGAGACAACTGGGAAACTCAGGCTACACCGAATGGTGAAAGTTTTCCGCAGCTCTTCGAGAGGACCTGCGCCTTTCTGGATGCGCTGATCGCGGTAACTGAGGCCAGGACGGGCGATTCAGTCGAAGTCGTTGTCACACACAGTGGGGTAATCCGCTGCCTGCATGCGCACGTCAACGGTCTTGCAAGGCGGGAGGCCTTCAGCCTGAGCCCGGAGTTTGGTTCCGTGCACCTGCTAAAGCCTCCGCATCGAGCGAACTGACGACGCCTATTCGCGACCGTCTACGCACTCAGCCTTGGTTGCCTCAGACTGACAGCGAACTTTCTGCATCAGCTTGAGCATCTTTGGATGATAGACGCCTTCATCCCGAAGCGAGATGCGGACATCCTTCAGCATGCTGTCGAAGCCGGCAGCCTGTTCGCCGGATGGCTGAACCCAGACGTTTGCAGGAATTTCAGCCTCAGCCTTCTTCACGATATCCATGAACTCGCCGAAACGGCTCTGGTAGTACTCACGCATGTTCTGCTTGAAGCTGTCGGAGAACTTGTCTGCAGTCACCACCAGCTGGAAGGTCATCTGCGCGAAGTTGTAGTTGAATACCGAGCCATTCGGCTCGACACCCTTGTACAGCTCCATTGGCTGGTAGGCGACAGCTGGCGCGTAGGCTACGTCCACACTGCCGTTGTTGAACTTGCCGGCGAAGCTCGATGTGGTGGCGCTGACGACACTGCCGCCGACGTGACGAACCATAGCCACAGCCGCAGGATCGTAGTCCAGTGTGGCAATCTTCTTGCCCTGGATCTTCTCGACGCTGTCGATGGCGCGATCGCGCAGCAGCACGTAGATGGCGCCTGCAGGTGCGATACCGGCTATCTCGTAGTTTTCAGACTTCATCAGTGGCGCTGCTTTCGGCGAGCTGAGTGTCTGCAGCAGTGTCGACAGTTCGTCGTAGCCAGGAATGGCACCGACGGCAACCAGCGTGCCGGTGAAGCGGTTGAATTCGCGAGCCCGCACGTCGGTCAGCAGGGCTGCGTCGCACTGGCCGGCCAGAAAGTCGTCAGACGCAATCTTTTCATCGGTATAGGCACGGAGTTCGAGGTCATAGCCCCAGCCCAGCGCCTTGACCTTGGTCGCCTTGGTCAGCGTAAAGATAGGCCCGGTTGCGCCGAGTGGATCGAAGATGCATACAGAGCGTTTTTCTGCAGCACTTGCGGCAGTTGCCAGCAGGCTCGCGCCCAAGCCGATTACACAGGCAGCGGCTGCGGCCCGCACGCCAGTTGATAGTTGCATAAGGATTCTTCCTGTTTCCTGATTGAGACAACCGGTTCTGGGCGACCGGTCTATCCGGACCCATAGTGTATAGGACCAGTTTGTAAAAACTTGTAACCGAGTCCACAAAACAGGTCGATAGCGCGCGTATTTGCCGTGGCTGTGGTCAGCGGCGGACCGCAGCGGCGCTTTTCATAGCCTTGCCTGCGCGAAAGGGGTACCATCGCTGGCGTTTTCATTCATCAATCACAGTACAGATTTCATGCTCGATATCTCAGCCCTCAGTCAGTTACGTGAACTCAAGAGCACCATTCGGCAGTCGAACAACCAGTTCGAAGGCGTCGTTCGTGGCAGCAACGGGAGCTTTGGCTTCCTGACAATCAAGCCTGCCGAGGACGCTGCAGAGTCGGCTGCTCAGGGTGAGAAATCCGCGAATAAGCGACCGAAGGAAGCCTTCCTCAGTCCGGCCGAAATGCTGAAGATTCTGCCGGGAGACACCGTGCTTGCAGAGATCAGCCAGGACTCCAAGGGTCGGGATGTCGCAACAGTCATTTCTGTTCTGCAATCTTCAGCCCGCTACTTTACTGGCCGCTACGTGCAGAAGGGCAAAGGCCACTTCGTAGAGACGCACATCGAAGGCAGCGAGCGCAGACTGTTCATCACGCCGAAAAAGCGCAAGACGGCGAAGCCGGGTGACTACATCGTGGCACGCCTGCTCAAGCACCCCTTCCCTGATGGTCGTGCGCAGACTGAAGTTCTGCGCGTTCTTGGTAATGACCAGACGTCTGGGATAGAGACCAAGCTGGCCCAGGAAGTGTTCAACATCCGGCCGGGCAAGACCCGACCCGAACACGCCACGTGTGAAGCCCGCTTTGAGCAGAAGTCGGCCGGCCGCACTGATCTCACGGCAGAGCCCTTTTTCACCATAGACGGTGAAAGTACTCAGGATATGGACGATGCGCTGCTCATTCGCAGAGCAGAGGACGGCCACTGGATACTCAAGGTTGCCATTACCGATGTGGCAGCATGGGTTGACCCGAGCTCCGATCTGGACTCGGAAGCAGCACAGCTCGCGAGCAGCTGGTACTTTCCGCACAAGACCGTGGCCATGCTCCCCGGCACGCTGTCGCATCAGTGGTGCTCACTGCAGCAGGATCAGGCGCGGCTCGCCATGGTGGCCACACTGTTGATCGGTGCGGATGGCAACCTGCTTGCAGATACGCGCATCGAGTTCGAGCAGGCGGTGATACGCAGTCAGGCAAAGGTCAGCTATTCCCAGCTGAACGCCTGGCAGCAGTCTTCGGAAGGCTCTGAAACAGGGCTGCCTGAAGCCGTGACAGCACAGTTCGCTGATGCACTGGCACTTGCTGATGTGCTACGTCAATGGCGGCGTGATCAGGCTCTGCTCATGGACCATCGTCCTGATTACAGAGTCACGCTCAATGATGAAGGCAAGATTCAGTCTGTCCGCAAGGAAATACCAGGGCCGGCTGAGCGCCTGATCGAAGAATGCATGGTCCGCACCAATCTCGAGACCGCCAGACGGCTGGTTGCTGAGTCTTCGACGGCCATCTTCTCCGAACACGCCGGCTTCAAGCCCGAGCGGCTCAAGCAGGTCAGACACATCATTCGTGAGCAGCTGCCAGAACTTGCAGCCGCTGATCCAGCGCCGGATCCGTCGACGCTCGAAGGTTATACCACCATCATGAAGGCCGCTCAGTCACTTGAATCCGAGCTGCCAGTGTTCGCCATACTCAGCCGTCTGCAGACGCGGAGTCGTCTCGGCACGACGCCGGCGCCGCATCACTCGATGGGCCTGGACCAGTACCTGACGGTGACCTCGCCACTGAGAAAGTATGCTGATCTTTGCACACAGCGGGTGCTCTCTGCGCTTATCGGCGACGGACGGTTTTCGGCAGACAAGGTCGATATCGACACACTGAGCGCCAATTTACTCAATGGACGTCGCGCAGTGGCGCTCGCCGAACAGAAGCTGCAACAGCATTTCGCCGAAAGCCTCTCAGGCCAGCGTTTCACGGCCACGATCGTTCAGGTGAACGGTTCTGGATTCGTCGCGCGAATTGAGGACAATGGTGTTGAGGGCTTCGTCGATCTGGGTGCGCTACCTCAGGCCAAGTTCCGGCTCGACAGCACCTACTTCAGGCAGGTGGGCCAGCACATCAGCTTCATGCTTGATCAATCTGTCGACGTGATCGTTCGCGGCGTAGACAAGGACAATGGTCGAATCCTGTTCGACCTGGCCGATGCTGTACTGGCCGACACCCCCGAGGAAGCGGCTGCACCCAAAGAAGCTAAAGCGCCCCGGCAGAAAGCCGCTGTGGCAGATCAGGTCGTATCAGAGGCTACGGACGAACAGACCTCTGATGCCTCAGAGGCCTCTGAAGACTAACGCTCTGCCGCATGAGCGGAGTCAGCTCCCGGGCGCCACATGCTCCAGTAGAGGCGTCACATGCTGGCGCCAGACCTCACTGGCCTGCATGTCCTCGATGTAGTGTCTGGCGACTGGCCACACTTGGGTGCTGAAATAGCCATTGTACAATTCCAGTGCAACAGCTGCGGTGCTCAGTAGAATCAGAATTGCGGGTAATATCAGCTTGCGGCCGGTGCGAGCGCGATCGAGCCGCTGTGACGTTTTCGCCACCTTTGCCGCTTCTCGCTTGATGGCATCGACTTTCACCTGTTTTTCCAGCAGGCGCGCATCCTTGCTCGCTGTGGCCAGGTCGATCGCGGCCGCATCAATTGTGGGATAGATTTCCTTGGGGTCGTCGCTCAGCAGGCGGTCCAGTACACGCCTCAAAGACTCTGGTAGATCGCCAAGACCATCGGACACGACAGCAGTCCGTCCTCGCGTCGTCCGCAGCCGCACAGTGTTGCCCACTTTCCCTGTTGAAGATTCTGGCTTCGGTATGTGGCGAAGCTCTGGCGACGACCCCGTAAGCGCTTGCCAGAGTATTGCGCCAAGCGACTTCATATCAGCCTGAGCAGCTACGGCATCAGGCCGACCGCGCGACTGATCTGCTGGCCGGCTGTCGCTCTCCGATGGTATGCCAAAGCCACTGAGCCTCACTACGGTCTCGTCGTCCATGAAAATGGCGGATGGCCTCAGATTACCGTGGTAGACCTTGTGCTTATGGGCGAATTTCAGGCCCTGGGCAATGGCCGCGCCCCATTCGAATGCCTTCGAAGGCGCGATTTTCGGACCGATCTGGTCCGCCAGCGTGCCGCCCTCCATGTAAGCCATGATAATGCTGGCCTTGTCACCGTGCGTACTCACGCCATGTACGGTCACGATGTTTGGATGTGGGTGCCGTGCGAGAATCTTGTGCTCGCGTAAGCCTGCTGACTGCAGGCTCAGGCGTTTGACGATATACAGGACCTCCCTGGTTTGATCCTCGTACAGGAAAACTGCCGAGCTGGGCTCGTCTTTCAGCACATCCAGTACAGAAAACTCGCTTCCAGGATACGTTTCGATGAGGACACTGATGTTCCGATCAGCGTCGACTCGCTGTCGCGGGCTTAGATGCTGCCCCTGAGAGAGGAAGAGCAGGTCCCGGTGGACGTCATCGGCGGACATTGGTCGGTCGTCCACCTCCTCGGCCATGCAGCTTGCGATCAGCTCCGACAGGCCGAGCTCGATATCCGGTACCACCTCGTGGGCGCCGGGAGCCCCTGGTGCAGGCACGATGCCGGTAAAGAGTTCATACATCATAACGCCGAGTGCGTAGAGGTCGCTGCGCTCGCTCGCCTGCCCTGAGGCCAGTAGTTCCGGCGCCATATAAGCTGAGGTCCCCATTGTCAGCGATGCACCAGCCGCCGACGAACGGCTGCTCGCACCGGGCCGGGTCTGGGCCAGGCTGTCGGTGAAAAAGTGTGCAATGCCGAAGTCGGCAATACGCACCTCCCAGGCCTTGTCCAGCAATACGTTCGCCGGCTTGATATCACGATGAATCACGCCGTTCTTGTGTGCATAGCTCAGCGCCTTGCAGACCTGCACCAGCACTTCGAGCTTCTTGGCGTTGTCCAGCTTGTCGCGGTTGATGGCATCTTCCAGGGTCATCCCCTCGACGAACTCCATGACGAAGTAAGGCTGGCCATCCGCCGTAAGGCCCTTGTCGATGACGTGGATGATGTGAGGATGATTCAGCTGCGCGATGATCATGGATTCGGCTTCGAAGCGCTGCAGCACTTCAGGTTCATCCGCCAGATTTGCGGCAAGCACCTTGATGGCCACGGGTCTCTGCAGAGACTCCTGCACACCGCGATACACGGTTGCCATGCCGCCTTCGCCCAGCTTGCTGAGGCGTTTGTAACCCTGCAGGCCCATTATCCGTCCCGCCCCATGCCTAGCGTCCGGAGCCAGTCCAGCGGCGATTTTGGCCGCTTCTGCTCGATTTCACGGTGCGCACGTAGAGGCTCTTCATCATCACCGCCCGACTTTGATGGTCCCGCCTCCTCTTCGAGCACGATCAGCGTGATGTTGTCACCAGGATCAGCGTCGAGCGCAGCGCGCAACAACGACTCGGTAATCTGACCAACATCGAGCGGGGCACCTAGCAAACGCGCAATGTCCTCGGACTCTAGCCCTCTGAAGAGCCCGTCGCTACAGATGAGCCAGCGAGCGCCCGGCTCAGCCGCATAGCAAGATGAGCCTGATGCTATGTAAGCCAGTGATGGATGGCCCAGCGCCTGGGTGAGTGCGCCTTCGGCATCGGCGTGATCGGTAGAGACCTGCTCCAGCCGATCCTGTGTGAGCCGGTAAATGCGGCTGTCGCCAGCCCAGACCGCGAGCATGCCGTGACTGGTCTCCTGCACGGCCGCTATGGTGGTGGCACAATAGGTTTCAATCCCGCTTTGGGCGGCGAAATCAACCAGCGCTTCGTGCGCGGCCTGTACGGCCGGTTCGAGACCGGCGCCGCTGCCACACACTTCGTCACGGAAGGTCACGGCCGCCAGCGCGCTCGCCAACTCACCGCTGTCGCCGCCGCCAACCCCGTCGAGCACAGCATAGAGCCCCTGTCGGATGTCAACGATCGCGTTGTCCTGATTGGCTCTTCGATCCCCCTGATCACTGACAAATGCTACGAGCACATTGGATCCGTATCTATGGTTGAGAGGAATTAGTATAGCCAATGCTGTCCTCTGCGCTGCAAAACTGGCAGCTGATTCTATACTGTTGAACACACGTTCAAATTCGACGACATGACACAGGATCCAGGCATGTTGAAACTGCACTTTACTGACGGCAGCAGACCTCCGGTGTGGCTAGTGAACGCGCACATGACAATCGGCTCTGACGATCAGAACTCGATTTGCCTGCGCCAGGACAGCGTCCAGCCCTTCCATGCCGAAATGAGACTCAAGGATGGCAACGTTTATCTGATCAACATGAATCCTGACTACCGAACCGGCCTGAATGGCAAGAAGGTGAGGAAGGCAGTCATCGTCAAACCTGACGATGTGATCGTCATTGGGAACGTCAAGATCAAATTACTGCGGGCAGCCGATGCCGGCAGTGATGCCCAGCCTTTCAGCAGCGCAGACGCCACCTCACCAAATCTGCAGAAGCAGGGCGCTCGCCCAGGCAGACAGGGGCAGGCACTGTGGGGACTGAGGACCAATGCCAGTTGGGCCAAGCAACCGCTCTATCCCATTCATGGCGTTGCTATTGTCGGCCGTGACGAAGCCGCCGACATTGCGGTGCCCGTGTCGCATCTGTCGCGACAGCATGCACAGCTCCAGGTTGCCGGTCAGTTTCTGCTGGTCAAGGATCTCGGCTCTACCAATGGAACCTTTCTGAATGGGGAACGCATCACCCAGGGGCGCGCACGCCCTGGGGACAAGCTGAAGTTCGACGTGGTGACCTTCGTTGTCGAAGGTCCCGATGATGATCATGGCAAAACGGTGATTCGACCGATTCCGGCAGTAGTCAGCAACGTCAAGGACAAGCCGAGAAATGGTCAAAACAACTCAGCTGGGGAGACTGGCACCCAGAAAATTGCGGAAATCACTCACCATTCGACGGCCCACCCAGTGCCACCAGCAGCGGAGCGACCACATGATATCAACTTCGATGCTGTGCTCGGCGACCGTGACCCCATGACTGAGCTGGCATCAGAAAAGAAGCGTTCGCCCGCGCTATTCATCGCGATTATCATGCTGACGCTGGCCGTCATTGCGACGGTGCTGGTTTTTTCAGGTGCGGTCGATGCTGAATTGCCTGCCGCGCTGACTCAGTCTTTTGACGCACTGGTGGGCACATCGATCTTAGACAGCGGGCGATCCGTCTTGGCGTAGCTATAGCGTGCCAGCCTCTGGCCGCGGTGATAACTGTCAAGACCAGTCACCGTAGCCGTTCCGGCAGCCTCAAGATCGAGATAACCGTCAGCATTGACCACGCCACCTGGCAGGATGATGCGACAGATCTCTCCGATGATGAACTCAGTGCCGTTGATCTCCAACGGAATGTGCTGTCTGAACCGAACCCCGAACTTCAGCCGTGATTCAGCCACAAATGGCGCTGTAAAATCCTCCAGCCATTGCTCGCTCAGACCCGTGGCCTCGAACTCGGACGCCGTCTTGTCGTAACGCGCCGATGTCTGATGAGCAGCCTCGACCATGTCGATATGAACATGATTGATGGTGTAATAGCCGGTACTCAGCAGGTTCTCCAGCGAATGCCGGTCAACCGAGTGCGGTCGTATGACCAGTCCAATCAGTGCGGGATCTGCGCCAAGGTGTACGCAGGAACTGATAATGGAAACATTGGTCTGTCCTGCCGCGTCTACGGTGCCAATCAGGTTGGCACTCTTGTATCCGCTGATTGAATTGATCAGCGTGGCCCGATAGCGATGGTCCATCTGCTGCAGCATCGCTTCACTCACCTGATGACAATCCCCTGGCGCCAGCGTGCTATCGTCCAGCTTCAATGCAAGTTCAGTCATACGATGCCTGCTCCCTGATGATTATAATCTCGTCCGGACAACCGGAAGATCTCAGCCCCGACTGTACTGGTCGTTGAGATACTGCAGGATGCGTGCTGACTCGAACAGGGCCACGCCGGTGTTGGGGTCTTCGAGATAGGGCACCTGCACTCGACCATGCTTGCGCAGGAAGGCTTCACGCTTGCTACCAGGCAAGGGTTCATACTTGCCGACATGTAGACGCTGGGTGGCTGGCCCCAGGTCAGCGATCTGCTGCTTGCTCAGATTGATAAGGGTGTAAGCCAACTCGAGCTCAGTCAGCCGCTCCCGAACCAGACGCGAATAGGGGCTGGACTCGAAACTATACAGGGTCAGCGGCTTGTCCGCGGGCCGCGAAGGGCTGGCGGTTACGCCGCGATTGCCACGGATCACTGTGGCAGCATGTGACATCCACCGGCTGATGAGGCCTTCCCGAAGTGGCAGCGGAACATCGCGACGCGAATAGGTTTCGAACAGAAAATTAATGATCTCGCTGGCGCCCGCGTAGCCCTTGCTGGTCTGCGGGTTGAACAGGAAAGGCACACGCGTACTGCCGGAACGGGACTTGAGGTCTTCGAGGTAGCGCTGGCCACGGAGCGGAAAGGGGAAGATCTGAGCGTCCAGATTCAGTTCCGATAGCGCTTCTCTTACGAGGCGACACTCGATGCAGCCCTCTCGGTCGAAGAGTTGCAGCTCGGGGTTCTCCGCACGCGGTCGTGGCGAAGCCATTGTGCCGCGCCAGAGCCTGGCAGTAGAGGCCAGTATGGAGGAAGCGACATCAAGGGTCTGGGGATTCATACTGGCTCCGAAGACAGGTCATACGTACTTGAAGAGGCCGAACTGTATTACAGCAGCTCGACCATGGCTAGTGTCAGCATTTCGCTCTGGTATAAACGATGCGTCTACTCGGCATACTAACAGCCTTCGCCGCAGGTTTTGTGATATTTCAGTCACTTGCGCTATCGTCAGATCTGTAACAGCGAACCCGGTCGGCGATGTGCCAGGGCTTCGGTGCCGGCCACCTTGGCGATCTGGTCGCCAGGTCTGACCAGCCGGCGGTGACTCAAGCCCATCAGCACGCCATCCGTTCTCGCCCGTAACGCCAATCTGTTGTGCGGTGGCAGCTGGTCAATGCGCACGATATCAGCATAATGCTCGCCTGTTTTCAGGCGCTCACCGAGCTGCCGCCGGAAAACCAGCAGGCCAGTTTCGGGCGCATACACAGTGTCGACCGCCTGCAATGGAGAGATCTCCACCTCGCAAAATCTCGGCTCCGGCTGGACGCCGGCAATGACACCACAGTGTTGTAGAACGCTTGCAAGGCGCTCGGCATCATCCTCTGCCAGCGCATCATCGACGTCGATCTGGCCTCGGTACTCCAGGGTCATCGCCAGCGGCATTTCAGCTGCGAGCTGCGTATTGCCAGTGGCTGCCAACAGATCGTACCAGGGCTTCAACGCGCTCCCGTCGAACGCGATCACCCCGTCCAGCGGTTCGGTAAACAGATGGGTGAAACCGAGTATGCCAGCCACCTCCGCCGCCTTGGCTTGCTGAAAATCAGCACAGTAGGCATGGGCTGCCGTGTAATCATCGCAGTGGAGATCGAAGACAAAATCCGCTTCCAGCGCCAAGCCGAGCAACAGCTGTTTCAGGTAATCGGTTTCGTTGTCAGGATAGCGCGATTGCAGCGACTGCTTGAGAAACTCACGAAAACCGGGTCCGAGATCATCGGGCAGCGCGTCGATCTCGAACTCGCCCACATTGAAGGTGGGAAAATTGCGATTGAAATTACCGCGCCCGGTCAGGTCAAACCGGCCGGTCACATACCCGAATATGTTCTGCGACATGCCGACCGGATTGGCGAACGGCACCAGTATGATCCGCCCCTTCAGCCGACCCTCCGCCTCCGCTTTCGTCAGCAAGGGAATCAGGTGTTGCAGTACGAGCAGGCCTGGCCATTCATCCGCATGCAGCCCCGCCTGGAGATAAGCCACAGGCCCCGTGGAAGCATCGCTGCCGAAGCGGTACACCAGCAGCTCGCGACGTGTGCCTGGCGCTGGAGACCAGAGAGGAATGGTTTCAGTCTGCATGTCGAACTCCGAATCGAAGGAATTGGCGAAGGTTTGGCTGAATAGATGATCAATACGTTAACCCGATCATAGACAGGCGTCATGCTCTGTTGATAGCGTGGCAGCTATACAAATTTTTACGAAACAGCGTTCGACGCGGGTAACTATCCATTGCTTCAGCCCATTGCTTCAGCATAGTTGACCGTGTTCATTCTGCTGGCCGGCCGATATGGCTTGCATACCCCGTGACGCCTTTTTACCGTTCGACTCCAGAGCCCCAGTTCATGACAATCACTGAACAGCCGATGTTCCACCCCAGCCGTCTTGCCGGTCAACTGGCACGACTCATACTGCTGGCCCTGGCATTCACTGCCGTACTGGCTGCCTGCAGCGATGACAGCAAGAAAGGCGGTACGGCTCTGGTCGACCCTGAAGACGAGCTGCCTGAAGGTAGCATCTTCGCAGGCCGTGTCATCGATGGCTATCTGCGCAATGCCTTCGTCTGGATGGACCTCAATGCCAACGACGCCTATGAGGTGAACGAACCATCGGCAGAGACCGGCAAATTTGGCCTGTACTCGTTTACTGAAGAGCAACTGGCGGGCATCGAAAATCCCGGCGCCTATCCTCTGCTGGCGTTCGTCGAAGCGGGTAAGGCGACCGACGAGGACCTCATTCCCTTCAATGCAGCAGGCCCAGAAGAAGAGGCTGGTGGGCTCGTACTTCGCTCATACACATTGAAAGCACCGCCAGGGGTACGCTTCATAACGCCGTTCAGCACCCTGACGGCCGCTTATATCGCGCAGCAGGCGGCCGACAACGCAGCAGACCCGGCATTCGTAGCGCCAGATTTCCGAACCGCTGGCACGGCTGTCAGCGCTTTGCTCAAGCTCAACACCAACTTGCTGCGGGATTACGTTGCCGAATCTGAACGTAAGCTGCATGCCTATGCCAAAGCCACCACTGTGGCGCTCCAGGCAGAAATCGAGAAGCTGGTGGAAGCTGCTGGCAACAGCACACCCGGAAGCCGCGAAGTCATTGATGCGCTGCCACCCGAAATAGTCAGGTCGAGCCACCTGGCGCTGCTGGCAGATGTGGCGCAATGGCTGCCAGTCGCCAACCGCTATGCGGAAAAGGTCCTCACCCCGGGCAATCTGCTTGGCATGCCGCTCAGACGCATAGAGCGACACATGCGGCTCGCGCTTGGCGTGGATAACCCGCTCGCGGTCAGCAAGATACAGTGGTTTGCGGGTAACCTGGCCACTAGCAGCGGACGAACCGATCTGGAAAGCAACCAGATGAATCTGACGTCGATATCGTCAGGCGGCGTCGATATTATCGAAACCTGTGAAGACAGCTCCAACCTAGCCTGCGAACGCTTTGCCGAGACCGACTTTACCTATGGCGTGTTCGGTCGGGTACTGCAGCAGAAGATTTTTGGCGCCATTGAACTGCAGTTCGTGCCGCACCCTGTGTTCGGCTTCCAGCCGCTGACGACTTTCCGCCCCGAGTCCACGGAGCTATCCCGTCCCGCGCCAGAGCCCGAAGTGAAGATAAGCTATCTTGAAGGACAACCGGCTGTCGAGTCAGCCGTTTCAGGCGCTCGGGTTTCAGTCAACACCAGAGAGTTTGCCAACCGCTTATTCGAAGACTACACCGATATCGGTATCCGCGCGGATGATGACAGCATTTGGGAAGTACGTATCGGCAGTGAGGGCGAATCCTGCGTTGCCTACAGCATCTATTACGTTGAGACTGAGGAAACCAGCAAAAATCCGAACGGCTCCACCACCGGGTGTCTCGACTATCTCTGGCGCTTCAGCTTCGATGCAGCCGGGCGGATCATCAACGAAAGCGTCGTTCAGCTGTCACCATTCAAGGTATACCGGGTTACGCGAGCATACGACCCGGCCGAGGGTGACGAGCCCACTCTGCTGAGACTGCAGAATATCAGTATGCAAGCTGATCGCAGCGTGACGCTAGCTGACCCGTCGGTACGCGCAGAGCTGCTGGGTGGACTGGCTACGAGCAATGACCCACTGGAGAAGCTCGACGAGCTGACTGTCTCAGCGCGCAAGATCGAAGCCGCGATCCCTGCCGAGGAGCCTGCGGGTACCGCTGAGCGTTTCCAGCGTATCGTTGAAGTGCCCACGCTCGATGCCGAAAGTGTGCAGGCCGGCCTGGCCCAGCTAGCCCCACAGTTCAGCGATCTGTTCGGCTTCAATCCGATCGGCATTATCTTCAATGACAGCGCAGAAGCCTGTGGGGCTGCACCCGCCGGCGCAGAAGCGGTCACACCGGTGGAAATAGCGAGCTTCAATTATGTTGGTGATCAGCTTGCTTCGGTATGCCGACCCAACCTCGGCTGTCCAGTCAATACAGACCAGAGCCCACTGACAGCGTCCTGGTGCTGGCATCTTCAGTATGAGGGCGAGCGCCCGACTGCTGCCTTCCTCGAAGAAATACCCGCGAACGCATCAGCTCAGGGGCCTACAAACGGGAAAATCGTCATGCTGCAGCGTTTTCAGTACGAGCCACTGATCGACCTGCTGGATGACAGCGCAAAGAACAACTGAGTCAGAACCTTCGTCGCCTGATCACGCCTTCGCCAATAGGGCGAAGGTCTCTGATTCGGCGTCGAAACTGACGATCGTGCGGCCGGTTCTGATATCCCGTTCCAGCCGTGCACAGTCCTTCTCGAGCTCGCCGAGGTACGCATCGGCTTCGCTGCTTCTGAGCACCATGTCCTGCAGAAAGCTGGCTTTAGCGTCGTCATCCAGTTCGTTCAGAAAGTCTGGTGGAAGTTCCATGATCGCTACCCCGTCGCTTGCACAATGATTACCATCCGCCTCATTCATCCTGCCATTGAAGGAAAGTAGTGTCATGCGTTCTGTTGCCTTTTTCGTTCTCGCAATCGTTCTGTGTGTTGTGGTGGTCGTCACCACCCTGTGGCTGAACGCGCCAATCGATGCGAAGGCCTGGCAGCCCGCTCGCGCACAACAGCTCTCCGCCAACGATCGGCTGCAGGATATTCCGCTGATAGCCCGAGGCAAGCTGGCTGGCGCAGAGGACGTGCACCCAGTTCGTGAGGCCGATCGTCCGCAGTGGCTCGTGTACACCGGTCAGTCCAATGGCGACATCGTCAGAATCAGCCGTGACGATGAGATTGAGGTGCTGGCCAATACTGGCGGGCATCCGCTTGGTCTGGCACTCGACCAGTCCGAGCGCCTGGTGATTGCTGATGCCGAACAGGGCTTGCTGCGACTCGACCTCGACACCGGGGCGCTCGAGACCTTGGTGCCTGCTGGCGGCCCGATGGCGCTCAGTTTCGTTGATGATGTGGATATTGCTGACGACGGAATTATCTATTTCTCGGATGCATCGTCACGCAGCGCAATGGATGAGTTACAGCTCGAGATACTCGAAGCTCGGCCGCATGGTCGGCTGTTTGCCTACGATCCCTCTGCCGCCGAAGGTGAGCGGCTCACCCTGCTGCTCGACAAGCTGTTCTTCGCCAACGGCGTCGCTGTCGCAGCGGACCAGCAGTCTGTGCTCGTCAACGAAACTTTTCGCTACAGGGTCCTGCGATACTGGATCACGGGCCCAAAGGCCGGGCAGTCTGAAGTATTCGCCGACCGGCTACCGGGCTTCCCGGACGGCATTTCCAGAGGCAGTGATGGGCGCTACTGGGTGGCGCTCTTCGCACCTCGCAGTGCCGCACTCGACAAAACGCATCCTTACCCGTTTATCAAGGAGCTGATTGCTGCCCTGCCAAAGCGCTTGCAACCGAAGGCAACCAGGCACGGCGCGATCCTGGCGTTGAACGAGCAAGGCGAAGTGCTCGAGAACCTTCAGGATCCAACTGGCGAACATGTCTGGGAAATTACTTCGGTCGAAGAAGGTGAGGACGGCACGCTCTATCTCGGCACACTGACTGGTAATCGGATAGGCGTCGTCACGGCTATTCCCGAAGCGCGTTGATCTCGTTACGCGGAAACTTTGCTATGCTTTAAGCAGCCCGATCTTGCCACATTCACCCAGAGGTCTGTATGTCTGCGTCACCCGCCCGAATCACTGATGCCAGTCTCGAGTTCCAGTCGCTGATCGATGTGCTGGACGACGCCTACTGGGAGGCTTCGACGCTCGAGAGCAAGGATATCATCTACGACATCCTTACCGTGTTCCATCGCGAACTGAACGAACTCAACAAACTGAGTATTCAGGATCACCACTACCCCTATGAGATGATCACCGACGTGATTCGTCAGGTCAGCCCGAAGTTGCATCGCCTGCTGGCCAATGTGTCAAAGCTGGTCGAGCGCACCAATACACAGGTGCGCCTGAACCGGACACTCCGAAACACAATTGCCATCGTGGACCAGCAGAGCGGTAGCTGGGGTCAGTAGCGCCCTGAGTCTCCCGTCTCGTCAGTCGTCACAGGCTGAGTTGATGCGCTTGAGCACCAGGCCAAGCGGCAGGAGATGATGGCTCACCAGATTCAGCCCCGTCGTCATGAGCGAAACCGAAATATCCCGCTGCGGATCTGCCCAGCAGAACTTGTTGATTAGGCCGATATGACCGAAAGCCTGTCTCGAGTATGGTCCAAACAGCCCGACGGGATCGGCGCCAAGCATGAGACCAGCGCTATATCGCATTGGAATGAGCATTGTCCGATCGATACTACAGGTACCAACTTCCTCCGTAAGCCGCTGCACAGAGCGCTCCGACAGAATACGCTTGCCATTCCAGGTGCCGCCCTGCAGCAGCATCTGGAAAAAGCGTGATGTTTCTTCCGCCGTTGAGTAAATGTTACCGGCGGGCACGATGGCGTTGTGCCAGGCTTCACCGTTCGAGATCCTGGCAGCCTCCGAGAAACTCGCGCCCAGCGCTCGCTTGACCACTATGGACAGGGGAAATGGCGTAGCCGGCCCGGCTGCCACATTGTCAGCGCCTCTATCTCTAAATTTCTCAGCGAGACCATACTGGAAATACTTCATCCCGAGCGGCTGCCGGAGATGCTTGTCGAGATAGTTCTGAATCGTGTCACCGGTCACCTTTTCGAGAACCTTGGCGAGCACGAAGCCGCCGGTTATCGCGTGATAAGCCAGCTTGCCACCATCTACCGCAATTGGTTTGGCCTCGCAGAGCAGCCGCCACACACGCTCATCATCGTACAGGGTCTCGACCGGCTCATGGGCCGGCAAGCCTGGTATCCCGCCACGGTGCGACAGGATCTGGTGAATGGTGATATCGCCCTTGCCGCGCGCCGCGAATTCTGGTCGATAGAAACTGACGGGGTCGCTCAAGCTGATCTCGCCATCTTCCACTAATTTGTGGATGAGCGCCGCCGTAATCGCCTTACTGGCGGAGAAGATGCAGATAGGCGTGTCGAGACTGATCCGAGTGCCTGCTCTTTCGGCGCGCTCGTTGCTGCCTAACTCTGGCAGTTGGGCATGGCCGATCGCCCGATGCATCAGCAACTGGCCCTGCTTCCGAATACACAGTGTCACTGCCGGCTGCGTTCCGCTCTGGTACAGCGTTTCGACTGCCTGCCAGATGCCTTCGATTTCAGCCCTGCTGACCCCTACTGACTCGGGATCGATCTCACCGGGATCGATGTCGGTCAGGTGATCGAGTGCACCAGCCTCGACAGGGGTCTGCAACAGATTGAGCTGTCGCTTGAGGAAGCTGTTGGAATTACGCGCCAGTCCCTGGCTGACGCTGGAATAAAACTGTAAGGGATCAGTAATAGAAGGCATCGAAGATATATCGGTCCATGAGGAGAGCCACGAAAAGCAGCATCAGGTAGGTGATGGAAAATCGGAATGTGAGTATGGCGGCACGCGGCTTACTGTCGCGCAGCAACCATACGGCCCATTGGATGAAACGTCCGCCCAGTACCAGCGCGCAGACCCAGTAGAACCACCCGCTCATGCCGGTGATGAAGGGCAGCATGGAGATAGCAAGCAGAATGAAGGTGTAGAGCAGGATGTGGAGCCGTGTATAGGCGTCGCCATGAGTGACCGGAAGCATGGGAATTTCAGCCTGCGCATACTCGGCCTTTCGATGGACGGCGAGCGCCCAGAAATGCGGCGGTGTCCAGGCGAAGATGATGAGCACCAATAGCAGTGCGTGCCCGGAGACTTCGCCGGTCACCGCCGTCCAGCCCAGAAGTGGTGGCGCAGCACCAGCAAGGCCTCCAAGCACGATGTTCTGTGGCGTGGCGCGCTTCAGGAACATGGTATAGACCACGGCATAGCCTATCAGTGAAGCGAAGGTCAGCCATGCGGTGATACTGTTGACGAAGCCCATCAGGATGGCAAAGCCGAGGCCGCTGATGACAGCCGCGAAGGTCATGGCACGATTGACCGGAATCTTGCCCTGCGCGACAGGACGCATGCGTGTACGCGCCATGATGGAATCGATGCGATGGTCTACGACGTGATTGATGACGGCAGCACCACCAGCCATCAGCGCAATACCAAGGTTGCCCAGAATCATTGCGGACCAGGGAAAGGTCTCGAAAGGTGCCAGCAGGACGCCAACCACGGATGTCAGCAGCATGAGGGCGACTACACGCGGTTTACAGAGCTCGAGATAGTCTTTCCAGACGGCACGCGCAGGCGTCGCCGGGGTATTGACTGGCCCCTGTAGCGTCTCGTCAATGCGTTCTGAGCTGGCGTGAACTGTCATGTCGCTGATATCCCGGTTTGGTGTGGCATCTTGTCGTTATTATGGTGCTGCGGCGCTAAGCGGAGCATGACAGTCTGGACGTAGGCAATGGATGCCAGACCAACAAGCAGCAGCGCCGCTACGGCATTATGAAGCACCGCACTCCAAAGTGGAACGAACGCGAGCACATTGGTGAGGCCCAGCGCCACCTGAATGGCCAGCAAAGCGCTGACAACGAGTGCCAGTCGCTGCAGCATCGGCTGCCCGCTTCTGTAGGTGCTCACGATGAGCCACAGCAACACCAGGGTTGTCACGATGGCCCCAACGCGATGACTGAAATGGATGGCGACGCGGGCCTCGCTGTCCATGACCCCACCAAGATAGTTCGGGCCGACGTGCTGGGTAAGATCAAAACCCCGGCTGAAATCCATGGCCGGCCAGTAGCTGCCATGGCAGGTGGGCAGATCAACGCAGGCCAGTGCAGCATAATTCGCACTCATCCACCCGCCCAGCGCGATTTGCAGCACCAGCACGACGATCGCCGTCGAAACCAGCGGTCGTAGGCTCCGTGCCTTGGCCACCTGCCCATGCGTAGCCGGCACTGTGGGCACCCACAGACGCCATGACATCAGCGCCAGTAATGTCAGTGTGGCGAAGCCGCCCAAGAGATGAGCTGTCACGACCTGAGGCCAGAGCTTCAGCGTAACAGTCCACATGCCGAACAGCCCTTGCAGAATCACCATGGCCAGCAGTGCCAGCGCATGCAGGGAAACGTTGGGAACGCCATCATAAAGCCCCGGCCGCTGTTGTCTGAGCGCCAGCCCGGCCATGATCAGTATGAACAGACCGAGTGTAGCGGCGATGTAGCGATGGATCATTTCGGGCCATCCCTTGTGCGCTTCTACGGGTGACTCAGGGAACAGGGCCTCTGCGCGCGCCACATCCTCCGGTGCTTCCGGCACACCGAGCATGCCATAGCAGCCCGGCCAGTCCGGACAGCCCAGGCCAGCGTCGACGAGCCGTGTATAGGCGCCCTTCATGATCACCAGCATGGCGAAGCACAGGGCGAATACACTGAGGTAGCGAAGGACTTTAGAATGTCTGGGCGAGGTCATCGAACTGCTCATGCTGGAGGCGGAAAACTTTCTAAACTAGCCGATCTTGGAGACCTTCAGCAATCGCTTGAGATCTTCAAGGATGGCCTTGCCGTCGGTCGCTTTGGGATAGTGCATGATAAAGTTGCCGTTCGGGTCCGCCAACACAAAATCGCCTGGCTGGGCGCTGATGCCTGCATTATCGAGCCAGGCCTGTATGGCAGCCTCGGCCTCGGACCCGATGCTGACCAACTGGAGGTCAGCGTAACGGTCTACCACTGAATTGCTGCTTTCGGGTGTGCCACCTTGCTGTAGCCAACCGTAGCCGATGCGATTCTGGTCCTTGCCTACAGCAACAGTCACCTGGCGGGCGAGATACAGAGAGGCCTCATCACGCTCGAGGGCCTCATCTGGCTGCGAGCGTGTATCCCCAACAACACTGAGCAGCCACTTCGGCTTGTCGTCTGCCTGTTTCATGGTCTCTCGTTGCCAGATCTCCGTCAGCTCAGGCACGGTCTCGGCCTGCAAAGGCGGTAGTACAAGCGTTCCGTTGTTGGTCGAGGTGTCGGGGACGCCGAAGTTGCCGAAATACATGAACGCTGCCAGGAAGACCGGCGCTATAGCGATACCGAAGAGGGCGAGCAGTTTCAATTGCCCGAGCCGGCGATTTGGTTCGTGCTGCGGGAGCCCCTGCGTGGCGTCTGAGTTCGTGGGGGGCGTTTGACGGCTATTGGTCATGGTTCTGTTCCAGATTCCGTGTTGTGAGTTCATCATCGATGCGGCGAATTTGCCACACTGTCAGCGCAAACAGGGCAAAGGCCATGGCAAACCATTGCAGGGCATAGCCCGTGTGCTTTTCGGCCGACATGACATTCGGTGTCCAGAAAGGCTGCAAGGCACCTGGCGAGGACGGCGCCATGCGCAGGACCCACGGCAACACGACCGGTGATACCGTGGGCAAGGTCGCGACGTCTTCAAAACCTTCGAGCAAGGTCGGTGGATCAACCATCATCTGTACGCGTCTCGGCCATTGCGCACGGCGTGCATCCGCCTCGGTATTTTCCATGATCAGTGGTGCAGCCTGCAGAATATCTGCCTGACCGGTGATTTCGACCACGCCCTCAGGAACCGCCAGAAGCTCTGAAGAAGGCAGCTTCGAGCGGTCGGCATTGCCCGCTATCCAGCCTCGTTCAACCAATAGACAGTTCTCGCCTCCCGGCTCACAAAAGGGGGTGAAAACCCTGTAGCCAAACCGGCCATTGTAAATCTGGTTGTCGTAGAGCACCTGGCTCGCAGGCATGAATCGCCCCCGAACCCGCAGCCTCACAAAGCTCTCAGGACGATCTTCCGAGGCCCAGTCGTAGGCCTGTGGCGCGGCCTCTGTAGCAGCATTCATCCGCGCCATCAGTGCGGCTTTCTCATCACTACGTTCAAGCTGCCAGACGCCGAGATAAAGAAACAGCGGTGTAAAGCAGGCAGTGAACACCAGAATCTTCCAGTGTCGGCGTAGCCTGGCGGTAAGGGACATCATTCTATCCGAGTCAGGTCCTGTTGGCAGAGCTTTTCGCTTGCCGGAGTCGTCAACATAAAAGGGTGGTGACCGCGTGGCAATTCGACCACACTGGCCATAAAAAAGGTGGTCTGATACATGAAACTGTTTTTGGGTGCATTGGTAATAGCAGCAATCATCAGCCTGTTCAGCGGGCTGGTATTTCTCATCAAGGATGCTGGCGAGGGCGACCGCCTCATCAAGGCGCTCTGGTATCGCCTCGGCTTTTCAATAGCGGTGCTGGTGCTGATCGTCGTGCTGGTTTCCACCGGTCATCTGACCCTGAATGCCCAGCCTTGAGTAGCACATCGCCCGCGCTGGCGGGCGATGTGCCGGATGGTCAGATAACGTAGACGAAGAAGAACAGACAAAGCCATACGACGTCGACAAAGTGCCAGTACCACGACGCCGCCTCGAAACCGAAATGCTGCTTCGCCGAAAAATGGCCCCGCATGTATCGAATCAGAATAACCAGCAAAATGAGGGCGCCCAGCGTAACGTGCAGACCGTGAAAACCGGTGAGCAGGAAGAAGGTGGTGCCATAAATGCCTGATTCCATCGTCAGGTTCAGTTCACTGTAGGCGATGTCGTATTCGTGGATCTGGTAGCCCATGAAGATGGCGCCCAGGATGATGGTCGCCGCGGTCCAGATGATCACCTGCCCGCGCTTGTCTTTCTTGATGGCGTGGTGGGCAATCGTGAGTGTGACGCTTGAGATGAGCAGCAGCACAGTGTTGAGCAGCGGGATGTGCCATGGGTCGATGGTCTCGGTTGGCCCCGGAAACAGCTCTGGATTAGGATTGCTCATCAGTGGCCAGGCGGCCTGAAACTCCGGCCAGAGCAAGGTATTCATCGCACCGTCGCCGGCACCGCCAAGCCATGGAACCGCCAGCCAGCGGGCGTAGAAGAGTGCGCCAAAGAAGGCACTGAAGAACATCACCTCACTGAAGATGAACCAGGCCATGCCCCAACGAAAGCTGCGGTCCATCTGCTGGCTGTAAAGCCCGGACATGCTTTCCTTCGCCACTGCGCCGAACCAGCCGAAGAACATGAAGACCATGATCGCTGCGCCGACGCTGAAGATGATCCAGGACGTCTGCGTATCAGCATTGCCAGTCTGATCCACGAGCACGGAACCCAGACCGTACATCAGCAGAAACAGTCCTACAGTGGCGATAATCGGCCACTTGCTCTGCTCCGGCACATAATAGGATTCGTAATTGGTGCTCATGCGTGAGTGACTCCCTGATTTCGTCGATAGACGATTGCTGTGATTGTTGTTGCGTCTACTATGTGGTTGTTAGCCATCGCTCTAGCGGCTGGCATGATCCTGAACCTCGAACATCGTGTACGACAGGGTCAGGGTCTTGATGTCTTCCGGCAAATCCCTGTCGATGAAAAATCGTAGGCCCATCAAGGTATCAGCGCCTGCTTCGAGTTCCTGCCGCTGAAAGCAGAAGCATTCGGTCTTATGAAAGTAGTCTGCGCCCTTCGAGGGCGCCACACTCGGGATGGCTTGGGCGACTATGAAGCGATCTGTCGGATTGCGCGCAAAGAAATCCACCTGCACCGGCTCACCCACGACGACATCCATCTGCTTGTTTTCCGGTGGATTGAAGATCCACGGCATGTTGGCGTTGTTACTCGTCGTAAACTGCACCCTGACTATCCGGCGCGACTCGCCTTCGCCTGGTTCCGCACTGGAAATCTCACCCTCATAACGGCCATTGGTCTTGCCATTGATGCCAGTGATATCACAGAACAGGTCATAGAGCGGCACGAGCGCAAAGCCAAAGCCGAACATCGCGACCACGACGAACAGCAACTTGCGAACCGTAGCCGCGTGTGAGCGCGTCGGGGTGCCGTTGTCTGGCTGTTCGCTATGCTCGCTCACGTCCGCTACCTCAGTTGATCTTCGGTGGTGTCGCAAAGGTGTGGTAAGGCGCTGGTGACGGGATGGTCCACTCGAGGCCTTCTGCACCTTCCCAGACGGAAGCTGTAGCACGCTTGCCGCCCTTGACGCACTTCAGGACGATAAACAGGAACAGCAGCTGTGTGGTGCCGAATAGGAAGGCACCGACACTCGCGACCATATTGAAGTCGGCGAACTGCAGCGCGTAGTCAGGAATCCGTCGTGGCATGCCCGCAAGACCTACGAAGTGCATTGGGAAGAAGGTCAGGTTGACGCCGATGAACGAGAGCCAGAAGTGCAACTTGCCCAAGGTCTCGTCGTACATGAAGCCAGTCCACTTTGGCAGCCAGTAATACGCAGCCGCGAAGATACTGAAAATGGCACCTGGCACCAGTACGTAGTGGAAGTGCGCAACTACGAAATAGGTATCGTGATACTGGAAGTCAGCCGGCGCCATGGCCAGCATGAGTCCGGAGAAGCCACCGATGGTGAACAGGATGACGAAGGCCACCGAGAACAGCATCGGGGTCTCGAAGGTGAGCGAGCCCTTGAACATGGTACTCACCCAGTTGAAGACCTTCACACCTGTCGGCACAGCGATCAGCATCGTGGCGTACATGAAGAACAGCTCGCCTGCCAGCGGCATACCCACTGTAAACATGTGGTGAGCCCATACCAGGAAGCTCAGTACCGCGATGGATGCCGTGGCATAAACCATTGAAGCATAGCCGAAGAGGGGCTTGCGACTGAAGGTCGGAATGATCTGCGAGACGATACCGAAAGCCGGCAGGATCATGATATAGACCTCGGGGTGACCGAAGAACCAGAACACGTGCTGGAACAGTACGGGGTCACCACCGCCCTCAGGCTTGAAGAAGCTGGTGCCGAAGTGGATATCGGTCAGCATCATGGTGACGACGCCAGCCAATACCGGCATTACCGCAATCAGCAGGAAAGCCGTAATGAGCCAGGACCAGACGAACATCGGCATCTTCATCATGGTCATGCCAGGGGCACGCATGTTGAGGATGGTCGCGATCACGTTGATGGCACCCATGATCGAGGAAATACCCATCATGTGCACGGCGAAGATGAAGAAGGTCACGCTGGGCGGTGCGTAGGTCGTCGACAGCGGTGCGTAGAAGGTCCAGCCGAAATTGGGGCCGCCGCCTTCCATGAACAGGGTAGAAACCATCAGGCTGAAAGCGAACGGAAGAATCCAGAAGCTCCAGTTGTTCATGCGTGGCAGCGCCATGTCCGGCGCACCAACCATCATCGGTATCAGCCAGTTGGCCAGACCGACAAAAGCCGGCATGACCGCGCCAAATACCATGATGAGGCCATGCATGGTCGTCATCTGGTTGAAGAATTCAGGGGCTACGATCTGCAGGCCGGGCTCGAACAGCTCCGCGCGGATGACCAGCGCCATGCACCCGCCAAGCAGGAACATGGTGAAACTGAACCACAGGTACATCGAACCGATGTCCTTGTGGTTGGTCGTATACAGCCAGCGCGTGAATCCCTTTGCAGGGCCGTGATGATGATCATCGTGGTGATGGGAATCTATTACCGCACTCATGTCCTGTCTCCTGAGCCTGTTGCAGACCAACCGGCCGCTTATTTAAGTCCGCTGACGTCTTTTGGTTCGAGCATATCGCCGAGGTCGTTACCCCAGGCATTTCGTTCGTAGGTGACTACCGCAGCGATATCGACATCGCTCAGCTGACCACCGAAAGCCGGCATCGAAGTACCCGGGCTGCCCTTGATCACGATTTCCGCGTGGCCTTCGATGGCACCCATGACCAGATCGCTACCGACCAGAGATGGGAATGTGGGCGGCAAGCCCTGCCCATTGGCCTGATGACAACCGGCACAGTTTTTCGCATACACCGCTTCACCGCGCTCTACCAGCTCAGCAAGTGTCCACTCCTTGCTCTGCAGCTCGAACTCTTCCTTTGCCTTTTCCTGTTTGGCCAGAACCCACTCGTCATACTCTGCCTGCTCTACGGCCTTGACGACGACCGGCATGAAGCCGTGGTCCTTGCCACAGAGTTCGGTGCACTGACCGCGGTAGATACCGGGCGTGTCGATGCGGGTCCATGATTCATTGATGTAGCCCGGAATTGCGTCGCGCTTGACGGCAATGTCCGGCACCCACCAGGAGTGAATGACATCGGCAGCCGTGACCAGGAAACGAATTTTCTTGCCAATGGGCACAACGACTGGCTCATCCACGTCGAGCAGGTAGTGCTCACCTTTCTCAGCACGGTTGTAGAGTTCATCCTGATGCGTTTCCATCACACTGAAGTAGCCGAAGTCTTCCTTCAGGTAGTCGTAGCGCCATTTCCACTGATAGCCGGTGACCTTGATATCGATCTCGGAATCGTTGGTGTCGTACATTTCGATGAGGGTGCCGGTGGCGGGAATCGCCATGCCGATAAGGATGATGAAGGGAATTGCAGTCCAGATGATTTCGACGGTGGTGCTTTCGTGGAACTTGCTGGCCTTCGCGCCCCTGCTCTTGCGGTAGGCAAACATCGACCAGAACATGACGCCGAAGACGACGACGCCAATGGCGATGCAGACCCAGAGAATGAGCATGTGCAGGTCGTAGACCTTGTGGCTGATGTCAGTGACGCCCTTGGTCATATTGAGCTCCCAGGCGGCACTGGCGACCAGGGGAACCATACTCAGCACTGCCGTAGCGATGGCAAGCGAGAGCCGACGGGGTCGTCGGAGGTGTGAGAGGACAGTCATGCAAGCTCCACAGTCTATAGCTGAATCCTGGAAAACCGGACGCAGGTATCTGGCGTCGATACACGACTGCGGATAGAGAACAAAATAAAGAGCATGAGCTAGCCACGTGAACCCGCACCATGAACTCACGGGATCATCGAAGCAGACGGCGCTGCGCGATCTATTATTGTTCTTCCAACTCCGCATAGCCGACAGTATCGACAGCGACCGCTCATCGCAAGGCAGTCCGCCCAATCATCTCTTTGCAAGACAATCGCTTAGGGGACAACTATACAACTACTGGCACTGACCAAATAGCTACGGGGTTATTTGCGGCCAGTATAAGCATATTCTGAAGCGGGCAGCAATTACCTTTTTCCTGGGCTTGAGTCTACACTCAAAAGTGCACATGCTTGAGTCTCAGAAACAGTTCAATTCCTGTTCGGACCCTGTCATGGCTCACATGAGGTAAGGAACACGGGATGACGCTCGATGTTGTAGACGAGATCATCAATTCCGGCGTACGGAGAGATTTCGAAGCCAGCGGTCTGCAGCTCTGGATCGGTCGGCGACTTGGCCAGCTTCCGGGCCGAATCTCCATCGCCGACACGGATGCGGGCGCAGCGCTTGGGGCCTTCGTGCGCCTGTACATCTCGCTGGTGCCGGCGGTTCTTCAGTGCATCAGTCGCGATGCAGAACCAGACAGTCTTCTCAGCGCCATCTGCGATCAGTGCGTTCGCTACTTCACTGAATTACCAGAAGCCGTGACCGGACAATCCGGTGTCAGCGGGCTGCTCATCAAGGCCTACCGATGCCACCGACTAGTCGAGGAGTTCCGCGACACCTACCCAGACCTCGGGCGCAGTGACGCCTTTCATTTCGTGAACGATGAAGCCAACCTGCTGGTCCACCAGCTTGTCGGCGAACCCTTCGCCAATGAAGTCGATCTGGCTTGTGAGAACGATCTCGATCAGCTCATCAACCAGGTGTGTGGGCCCGGCGGCTTCGACAGTCGTGCCTTCGCGCAGTCGCTCGCTGATGCAGCAGACCCTACGCCATCCGCCCCTTGTTCCGAAGCAGACGATCGTTGTGAATGCCTGTGCAGACGACGCCATTCCGGCGGCTGCTTTCGTCTGAGGGAGAACAATCTGGCGACGCTGCTGACCGCCCACAAGATTGCGCTCAGTCTGGGCTACGAACCCGGCTTCGGGTCACGCTTCGGAAGTTTGTAGAACTTGATAGGCTGCTCCTTCACGGCAGCCTTTGCCGAATCAGCCTGCTGTTTTCGAGCCTCCATTCGGTTCGCCGGGAGGTCTGGCGCTGGCGGATCGTTCAGCGCCTCATTAAAGCCACAGGCCACACAGTCGCGCACCTGCTTGCCCTGCTCATTGGTCCAGGCGCGTATCTTGTCCATCGCAGCACAGCGCGGGCAGACAGCACCAGCAATGAATCGCTTGATCATGCTATTGCAGCCCTGACTGCTTCAGTAGTGCCTCGACACTGGGCTCGCGACCTCGAAAGCGCTTGAACAGCGTCAGCGCTTCTTCGCTACCACCTTTCGACAGGATGTTCTCGAGGAAGCCTTGTCCTGTCTCGGCGTCGAAAATACCTTTCTCAGTGAACAGATCGAAGGCATCAGCAGCCAGAACTTCGGCCCATTTGTAGCTGTAGTAGCCTGCCGCATAGCCACCAGCAAACACATGCGAGAAGCTGTGCTGGAAACGGTTGTAGGCCGGCACTTTCACCACGGCGACCTTCGACCGCACCTCATCGAGCAGCTTCTGGACGTCGAAGCCTGTCTCATAGTCCTGATGCAGACGGAAATCGAACAGCGAAAACTCGATCTGCCTGACCATCATCATACCGCTGTTGAAATGCTTGGCCGCCAACATCTTGTCCAGCAGGTCGACCGGCAGAGGCTCACCAGTTTCGTAATGACCTGAAATCAGCTCGAGCGCTTCCGGCTCCCAGCACCAGTTCTCCATGAACTGACTCGGCAGCTCCACCGCATCCCACGCGACGCCATTGATTCCTGAGACATCGTAGCAGTCGATCTGTGTGAGCATATGATGCAAGGCATGACCGAATTCGTGAAAGAGTGTGGTGACTTCATCGTGCGTGAGCAGTGAGGGCTGATTATCGGTGGCCGGCGTGAAGTTACTGGTCATGAAGGCGACTGGCAGCTGCAGGCGCACACCATCATGGTCGTGGCGCTCATACCGCACCGCATAGTCGGCCATCCAGGCACCCCCGCGCTTCTGCTGGCGCGCGAACAGATCCATGTAGACCGCTGCAATGACTTCGCCGTCGCGCTTCACCCGATAGAAGGTGACGTCTTCGTGATAGCAGTCATCCGCTTCAGCTTGCTCGAACTGCACGCCGAACAGCTTGCTCACGACGCTGAACATGCCCTTGATCACACGCTCGGCGGGAAAATAGGGACGCAAGGCCTCCTGGCTGAGGTCATAGCGCGACTTTCGCAGCTTCTCCGAATAGTAGCCGACGTCCCAGGCCTGGAGTCCCTGCGCCTGAGTGATTCGTTCGCCGTCGGTTTCACGGGCGAAGGCCTGCAATTCGTCGAATTCACGTCGAGCGAAGGGCCTGGCTTTTTCGGCAAGCTCTTCGAGAAAGCTGGTCACGGTTTGCGGATCTTCGGCCATCTTGGTGGCAAGGCTGTATTCAGCATAGGTATCGAAACCGAGCAGCCGGGCCATCTCCTGGCGCAGACTGAGGATCTCATGCATGGTTTCGGTATTATCGAACTGCCCTGCGTGCGGACCCTGGTCAGACGCGCGTGTACTGAAGGCGACGTACATTTCCTCGCGCAGTTCACGGGTGTCGCAATAGGTCATGATCGCGTGATAGCAGGGAAACTCGAGTGACAACAGGTACTCCGCTTCGCAGTCGTCGGCCTTGCTCGCAGCTGAACGAAGCATGTCGAGCGCTGACTCAGGTAAGCCTGACAGCAAGGTCTTGTCGTCTACTGGCTTCTTCCAGGCCTGCGTCGCATCGAGCACGTTATCGCTGAATTTGGACGTGAGCTGCGCCAGGCGTCGTGAAATTTCGCCATAGCGCTTCTGGACATCCGCTTCGAGAGAAACACCACTGAGCCTGAAGCTGCGCAGCGCGTCTTCGAGGGCCTTGCGCTTGGCTTGCGGCAGCTGTTCAAATTCGGCGGATTCAGCCAGCGCCTGATAGGCCTGATAGAGCCCCTTGTTCTGGCCCAGCTCGGTGTAATACTCGCTTAACAGTTCGACCGCAGCATTGTAGGCTTCACGCAGACGCTCGCTATTGCGCACCGCGTTAAGATGACTGACGGGCGCCCAGAACTGGTTGAGACGATTCGCGAGCTCGTCCATAGGCTGCACGATGTCGTCCCAGCTGCTACGACCGGAATTGATGACACGTGTGATTTCAGCCCGGCACTCGTCCAGCAGTGCCTTGAGCTCATCCACAAGGGTGCTCGCGTCCACTTTAGAGAAGCTTGGTAGATCAAGAATTGGCTGATAGGCTGTCATCATTTCTCCAGACGGATATTGGATAGTCAGTATGAATCTACGTGGATTTCAGGGCAAGCACCCACTAATCGGGGCCGAAAGCTTCATCGATCCCACCGCTGTAGTCATTGGGGATGTCGTACTCGGACAGGACTGCTCGGTGTGGCCGGGCACGATCATCCGCGGCGACATGCACAGCATTCGCATCGGCGACCGTTGCAGCATACAGGATGGCAGTGTGCTGCATATCACTCATGCTGGCCCCTTCACCCGTGACGGCCATCCACTCATCATCGGCAACGATGTCACCGTTGGACACCGGGCGGTGCTGCATGGCTGCACACTGGGCGACGAGATCCTGGTCGGCATGGGCGCCATTATCATGGATGGTGCAGTGGTGCCTTCACGCGTGGTTATTGGCGCGAACACGCTAGTGCCACCCGGCAAGATTCTCGAGAGTGACAGCCTGTATGTCGGATCGCCGGCCAAGCGGGTGCGCGCACTCTCTGCAAGCGAGACAGAATACTTCAAGTATACGGCCGCCAACTACGTGCGCCTGAAGGACCAGTATCTCGCGGAGACACCCAGCTTTGGTTGATTCACACTCCCGGCACTCACCCGCCACGCCAGCCTGGCTCACACCGCTCGCCTGGCTGATTCTCGGCTTTGCCGTGCTCGGCGGCATCTGGAGCCGTTTTGTCGGCCTGGGCGTGTGGAACCTGAGCCTGGACGAATACTACTTCATGAGCTCTGTGCAGTTCATCCTGGACAAGGGCGTCCCTGAGTTTCCCTGCGGCGGCTATTACGTCCGCGGGCTGCTGCAGCAGTACATCACCGCCCCACTGCTCTACCTTACAGGTGATCCCGAACTGGCTGGTCGTTTGCCAACAGCTGTGGCCAACCTACTCACGGCGCCTGTCATCTACGTGATTGCCCGATATGTCGTGTCCAAGCCGGTCGCACTTCTGGCGGCAGCGTTGTTCCTGCTATCGCTGTGGGAAATCGAGTTCGCCCGCTTTGCGCGGATGTATGCCTTCTTCCAGCTCGTATTTGCGCTGCAGGTACTGTGGCTGTTGCAATGGCGTGCGGGTCATGCAGAAGCGTTCTGGCGCCTGCCAGCCACAGCCCTTCTTGCGGTGCTTGTACACGAGGGTGCGATATTCGTATTGATGCTGTGCTTCGTACCGCTCGTGCTGTCTCCCACTGAAGCCCGTCATCTGCCGCGCACGCCCAGGTGGTATTGGCCGAGCGTTGGTGTGGCGACTATTGTTACGCTCGCCTTTCAGCTGGTCGATATGCGGAGCCTCGGCGCACCCGTGCGCACGCCGGCAGACTATGTCAAGCCGCCGTCAGACAGCCGCATTGATCTGCCGGATCTTCAGTTCGAGCTGGTGCTGAATGGTCTTGGCTCCCCGCTTACCATCTTGGCGCTCGCGTTGATCGGTGCCGGTGTTGTCATGCTGGTCTGGCGCCTGGTCAAGGATCACCGCACCGCACTTATCGACTGGCGTGGCACTACAGTGATCGCTGTTGCAATCGGGCTCTGCCTGCTACACCTCTTCGTACTGGCCGCCATGCTCGTGTTTCTGTTCATGCTGCTAGACTATTTCAGGGCGATCAGGCTGCCGTCTCTCCTGGCCTATGCGACAGGCGTGGCAGCCATCGCCCTCGGCTGGCTGCTGATTTTACGTAGCCCGGTGCCGCTGGCGAACTATCCATCCTTCTACTGGGGCTTCGTCAATACCTATCTGGCTGCCGTGCCGGCGGAGACGCTGTGGATCGTCGCGGGTATTGCCGTGGTGTCGCTGATCGGCCTGCTCTTCCAGATTGGCAGTACCCGCGCAGGTACGACAGCGGATACTTCCGAGAAAAACTCTCTGAAGTTGCTGCTGCTGGTATTTCTCGGCTGTCTCACGGTGTTCTGTCTGCTCAACACCCGCTTCACGTTCACGCGCTACAGCTTTCACCTGTATCCCTTGATGCTGCTGTTCATCGTCGTGGCGGTGGACTGGCTGGCGCGGCGAGTCAGCACGTTGGCAAACGCCCGGTCATCGACAGTGCATGGCGCCTTGCTGCTGCTCGGCCTCGGCGGCTACGCGCTGAGTTCAGAACACTACGGCTGGCGCCACCTGCTTTTCGTCGACCATGCAGAGTACAGCCTTCGATCAGCTTACCCCCTGTATACCGAGTTTCATTACTATCAGCGGGATGATTTCGAAACCGTGGGTCAGAAGGTTGGTGAACTGGCAGCACCCGAAGACGTCATCATATCCAGCTCACCGGCTGCTGATTACTACATTCCAAATATCAGCTACATCTTCCACACCCAGGACGACGTGCGCTACCGCGAGACGATCAGCTGTCGCGGCACTGAACACCTCTGGACCGGCATCCCGATGCTGTCCGACTACGATGAAGTCAGAGCACTGATCGATGCCGGTACCAGGGTCTGGTTCGTGACAGGCGAAAACTCGAATGGGCGCAAAGACCCTGTTGACGGGGTCATCAGCACCTGGCCAGAGGCCAGACTGGTGTATGAAAGTATCGATGGCTCAGACCGCCTTTACGAAATCAGCACAAACCGTTGATGTCGATTTGCCGGCCGGCGCCCTCGCCGGCTTGTGAACATTTGTGATATGTGCTGATTGAGACTGGCGAGACCGTGACTATACACTGTACACTTTCGCCCCTATTTAAATTCTAATCACTTAGAAGGACGTCGGCAGCATGGGTACTTTCTCTCGGTTTGTTGTGGCACTGGTGCTGCTCGTCGTCATCCTTGGTGGGATTTTTGGCTACAAGTTCTACCAGATCGGCCAGATGCAGGCGCAGTTCTCGAAGCCTCAGCCGCTGACGGTAGTTGATGCTACCGAAGTCGGCACAGTCACCTGGCAACCGGCTATCAAATCCGTTGGTAGTACTCGCGCCATCAACGGCATAGAGGTTGCCAATGAATTGCCCGGTGTTGTGGAAAAGCTCATGTTCGAATCCGGGCAGCGGGTCAAGGCGGGTGATGAACTGATCCGCCTGGACAGTGCCATTGACGAGGCTTCACTGACCACCCGACGGGCTGAAGCCAATCTTGCGCAGAAGGAATACAGGCGGAATGCCGATCTGATTTCGAAGCGTGCAGTCTCGCAATCTGCCGTCGATGAGGCCCAGGCTGCCATGGAAACTGCGAAGGCCAGGGTTCAGGAGGCTGAAGCACAGCTTGGCAAAAAGGTTCTCAAGGCGCCATTCGACGGCGTGCTCGGTCTGCGACTGGTCGATCTCGGTGAATACCTGCCCGCAGGAACACCGGTGGTCGAAATCAATATGCTCGATCCGATCCTGGTGCAGTACACGCTATCCGAGCGCGAATTGGCCAACGTCGACATTGGTGACCCGGTTGAAGTCACCGTCGCGGCGATGCCTGGCGAGACCTTCAGTGGAACAGTCAGTGCCATCAACAGCTCGGTCACCGCGGAGAGCAGAACAGTACAGCTGCGGGCCGAGATCCCCAATACCGATCAGCGCCTGAAGCCAGGCATGTTTGCGACCATACAGACGCTGGCAGAAGACGAGCGTGCTGTAGTGGCGATACCCAATACCGCCATCGCTTTCAACACCTACGGCAACTTTGCCTACGTACTGGCGGAGGATGACAAGGGCCAGCTGGTCACTGAACGCCGCACCATCAAGACTGGTAACATGCGTGATGGCATGACCGAGGTGACCGAAGGCCTCAAGGTTGGCGAACGCGTCGTGTCCACCGGCCTGCTGCGCTTACGGGCCGGGCAGCCGGTGCAGATCAAGCAGGCCCAGCCTGAGGCCGAGACCGCCAACGCTGGAGCACAATAGTCATGCGCTTCACTGACATATTCATACACCGGCCGGTCTTGTCGACCGTCGTCAGCCTGCTCATTCTCCTCATTGGCGCCCGCGCTATCATGGAGATGGAAATTCGGGAGTATCCCGAACTCGAAAGCACGAAGGTCACGGTTACCACCGCCTATCCCGGTGCAGGCAGCGAACTCATCCAGGGCTTCATCACCCAGCCACTACAGCAGGCCATCGCCGAAGCGAAGGGCATCGACTTCCTGAGTTCATCGAGTACGCAGGGTGTGTCGACCATCGAGGCGCAGATGGAACTAAATTACGACGCCAACGCTGCGCTTGCCGAAATCCAGTCGAAGGTTGCGAGCCAGCGGAACGTGCTGCCGGCCGAGGCACAGGATCCTGTCATCAGCTCGACGACTGGCGACGGTCGGGCACTGATGTACATCGCGTTTTTCAGCGATGTAATGGAAGTGCCTCAGATTACTGACTACCTCGCTCGTGAGGTTCAGCCACGTCTCCAGGCTCTGGCTGGCGTGGGCAAGGCCGAGCTGCTGGGGCGCCGGTTTGCGCTGCGCGTCTGGCTCGATCCCCAGAAACTGACTGCAGTAGATCTCACCTCGACCGAGGTTACGCAGGCCCTGCTTCGAAACAACTATGTTTCAGCGGTCGGCCAGACCAAGGCCGAGTTCATCAAGGTCAACCTCACCAGCAACACTGACGTGGCGGACACCTCACAGTTCGAAAACCTTGTGATCAAGAGCACGGATGATGCAATTGTCCGGCTGAGGGATATCGCCAGAGTCGAGCTAGGGTCGCAGACCTACGAGAACATCGCACTCTACAAGGGCAAGCCTTCGACCTATGTCGCCATCAACCTGGCGCCTGGTGCCAATCCGCTGGATGTAGCAGCCCTGGTCAAGGACCTGCTGCCAGATATCGAGTCACAGTTGCCTCAGGGTCTGTTGGTCGAGCTGCCGTACGATGCCTCGGAATTCATCGATGATTCGATCAATGAGGTTATCAAGACGCTGCTTGAAGCGGTCGGTATCGTTCTGGTCATCGTCTTCCTCTGCCTTGGATCGCTGCGGGCGGCAATCATTCCTTCGGTAGCGGTGCCGCTCTCGCTGATTGGTGGCGCCTTCATCATGCTGGTGCTCGGCTTCTCGCTCAACCTGTTGACGCTGCTGTCGCTGGTGCTCGCCATCGGTCTGGTCGTGGATGATGCCATCATCATCGTGGAGAACGTGCATCGCCACATCGTCGAAGGCAAGCCCCGCAAGGAGGCCGCGCTGGCCGGCGCCCGTGAGATGGCCAGTCCGGTTATCGCAATGACGATCACGCTGGTAGCTGTGTATGCACCTATCGGGTTTCTTGGGGGCCTGGTCGGCTCCCTGTTCACCGAGTTTGCCTTCACGCTGGCTGGTGCCGTCGTCATATCCGGCGTCATCGCGCTGACGCTATCGCCGATGCTTGCCAGCAAGGTGCTCAAGCCCCATGGCGAGTCTTCTCGTTTCGAAAACGCCGTCGAGCATATGTTCGATAAACTGGCCTCCGCTTACAAGCGCTCGCTGTCAGCCGTCATCAAGGTGCTGTCGCCAGTCATCATGTTTGCAATCGTCATCCTGGTCTCGATCTATTTCATGGTGATGTTCAGCCAGAACGAACTGGCGCCGGCCGAAGACCGCGGGATCGTGCTTTTCCAGGGAAAAGGACCTCAGACGGCTACGCTGGAGTACCTGCAGAAATACGGCGCCGAAATGCAGACAGCGTTCGAGCAGGTGCCGGGCTATGATGAGACCTTCATGCTCGTGGGTGTGACCAGTCCTGATGCGGTATTCGGTGGATTCAAGATGAAGCCGTGGAGCGAACGGGATGTTTCACAGTTCGAGATCATGCCTCAGCTGCAGGGTTCCGTCGCGCAGATAACCGGTCTGAGTTCTGCCGTGTTCCCGATTCCGTCCCTGCCTGGCGCCAGCGGAGGCCTGCCCTTCCAGTTCGTAATCACCACTGGCAGCGACTTCCAACAGCTCGATCAGGTGGCTGACGAAATGGTGGGGGCCGCCATGCAGAGCGGCAAGTTCATGTTCGTGCAGAAGTCGATCAATATTGATAAGCCGGTGGTGAAGGTAAAGGTCGATCGCGACCGCGTGGCAGACCTTGGTCTCTCCATGCAGGACATTGGGCAGGCCATGGGCAGTATGCTTGGTGGCGGCTATATCAACCGCTTCAATATGGAAGGGCGCTCGTACGAGGTCATTCCGCAGGTTGAGCGCTATGCCCGCATGCAGGAGGAAGCACTGAATGAATTCTACGTTCGGGCCGATTCGGGTGATCTCGTGCCACTCGGCGCAGTGGTCAGCTTCGAGCAGGGCGTGGAACCTTCAGCGAGAACACAGTTCAACCAGCTGAACTCGATCACGATCGAGGGCATTCCAGCGCCGCCGGTGCCTATGGGCGATGCCGTCAACTTCATGAAGACGAAGGCTGCAGAGGTCTTCCCGCAGGGCTTCAGCTATGACTTCAAGGGCGAGTCGCGTCAGTTCGAAAGTTCCGGCAGCGCCCTGATGGTAACCTTCTTCCTGTCGCTGCTGGTTATCTATCTGGTACTGGCCGCGCAGTTTGAGAGCTGGCGCGATCCGATCATCATTCTGGTCTCGGTGCCGATGTCGATTGCTGGTGCGATGGCCTTCATCATGCTGGGCTTTGCCTCGATGAACATCTACACCCAGGTGGGGCTGATCACGCTTATCGGTGTGGTCGCGAAAAACGGCATCCTCATCGTGGAGTTTGCCAATACCCTGCAACGCAGAGGCATGGAGAAGCGTGAGGCGGTCATAGAAGCCGCAGCCATTCGCTTGCGTCCCATCATCATGACCTCACTGGCGCTGATTTTCGCCATGGTGCCGCTGCTGATTGCCGCTGGCCCCGGCGCGGCCTCGCGCTTCGCTATCGGGCTGACCATAGCAACTGGCCTGGGCATTGGCACGTTCTTTACCGTTTTCGTCCTGCCGGCCTTCTACATACTGCTAGCCAAGAAGCTTGAGCCGATTGATGCGGCAGAGGAGACGATGGTAATAGGCGGCGAGAATGGCGCTGGGGATAACGGCGTGGGCAGCCCGGTGAGGGATCACTGACAGGTGGGGCGCCTGGGAGTCAGGCAAGCGGAGCACCGATAACTCGGGCTCCGCGCATTCGTTCAGATCATGATCATGTGATTGTCGTAGTGCCTGCTGCCAGTGCTGGCCACGAGCTCTGCGGCTGATCCGTTCGCAGGCAGCAACCAGAGTTCGCCGAAACCAGTGCTGACCAGGAACTGACCTGGCTGTGACGCCGGCGCGCAAGCGCCACAAGCATCCTTGATAGCATGTACGACGGGTGCGGAAGTCGGGCTGTCCAACGACCACAGCGCTACACAGTTCCCCCGCGGTGCCGAGGTCAGCAGTGTGTTGCTGGCCCGCTCATACGCAACCGAGCCGATGTAGCCCGACGCTTGTGGTATGGCGGACAGCATCCGTACAGCCGCATCCGGTCCGGGTCTGATAGTGGCGAGTCCTACGAGAAGATCAGAAAACTCGCTGCTACCCAGCTCATCCTGATCCTGACAGCCGAAGCAGACAGTCGCACTGTCGACTGCAGCCAGATGACGGATCGACAAACTGCTGGCCGATGATGGCAATCGATGCACACCCAGAACCCGGCTACTGATCCTGGCGTCGGCGTTAATTTCCAGGAAAGCCAGCGAACTGTCGATCTCACCTTCGTTCAGGACCATTCGCGGGTAATCCGGATCTGTTTCCAGGCCGCCGTTGGCAACGCAAACCAGATCACCCTTGGCGCTGGCCGAACCTGAAGACGGCAGCAGCACAATCTCATGAGGACCGACACCGCCACTATCGAGCTCGCCGATTCTGGAAAAGCTGGCAGTGTCGTAGATGCCTATTACGCCTCTGCCGCGGACAACATCGTTTTCTGTGGTGTACAGACGGGCGCCGTCTGCAGAGAAGACTCCGTGCCCCATACCGTGACGATCATCAGGCGTCGAGAGTTGCTGGCTCAACACGTATTCGCCCGCGCCATTCATGCGATAAATCTGCATCCAGCGTTCAGGCCGCCTGGCGAAACTGACAATCGTCGAGCGGTCGCCGTTCACCGCGATGCCATGGCCACGTCCAGGAAGTGGCGCACTCTGCCGGCCAGCAACGTTCAGTCGATAGCTGGGAGGATTCGAACCGGCGTCCATGAAAGCCGATGCCAGGCCAGTCGGCTGAGCCGCCACAGCAGATGCCGGACTTGCTGAAGCCTTCTGATGTAGCAACAGCGAAGGCGCGCAGGCCAGTGTCAGTGCCGAGGCCGACATGTTGCGCACAAAATTACGGCGGGGCAGGTTGTTTGAATTGTTCATCAGTCTCCGTCCATCGAGTTGAAGCCGCGGGACAAGCCCAGAGCCGGGTACAGCGTAGTCATCATATCGCTGCCGGTCTGAGCCAGCATGCCACTAGCATAGTCGACCACACCGATCGCATCGTTAAGCGCCGCTGCCGAAATGGGCTTTCCTTCCAGATCATCCAGAGATTCGACAGCTTTTCCAGCCTGTGCCAGCTGGAAGCGCACTGATGCAAGATAGCCGGCATCGCTGCTCTGCAGCAAGTTTTCAATCTGTGCACTCTCCAGCAAAGCGGCAAGGCCTTCGAGCTCGTCTCCGATGCTCGCCATTGCGAGATGAGAACGGCTGAACGGGACCTTCCGTGTCAGTTCGAGTACCCCGGGGGTGGCCGTATCGGCAGGTTTCGCCAGATGGGCGCGCATGGACTGTGCAACGGCTTTCAACTTCATCTCGCCAGCAATCTGGAGGCCGCCGCGAACGACCTCCATCCACTGCGCAAAAGTGACGGCTTCGATTGCCTCGGCGCCTTCTGACATTCGTTCTGCAAGCGTTTTACTGTTGGCTGCCATGTTTTCGGCGAGCGTTTCCAGATAGTCGCAGTGGAAGTTGGCGCTTGCCGTGCTGGCGCTGCCTGACGCTGGCTGGATCATATCCTTCAGAACCGCCTCGTATGCCGGCAGACCCTGAAGCGCGACACTCTGCTGCCGCAGTGTGTTCGGCGCGGTCAGTGCCTCGGGCTGAGAGATGAGTGCCTGCTGTATCTGGCGCTCACCGCTACCACGCTTGTCGGGCCAGAACTGCATGCGCTGGCCGGCATGGTCCTCGCGATAAGGGCCGATACGAATGAAACTGACACGAGACCAGGCAAGGGCCAAGGTCTCGAACGCGCTGAGCATGGCCTGACGCGCATCAGCTGCTGACTCGCCCTTACCAACGGCTGCGGAACAGTGCTTGTCGGTGGCTTCGTCCAGCGCTGCTGCGCTCTGCTTTACCTGACCATAAGCGCTGGCGAGATACGACTGCATCGCCACGGGTGTCGCCTGTTGGGCGATGCTGTGTGGGGCTGCAGCGTTCAGCACCATGGGCCAGAGCAGCATCAGGCCAGCGAGCCTGCGATGGTGCCGCCTTTCAGCAAGCCGTGAGGTGTATTGAGCCATGGCATCGACCTTGAAAAATGAATGAACGCGGTGTGGGCTGGTGTCCCGTCTAGAGGCTTTCCACAAACTTGATGAGCGCACTGCGGTGTTCAGGGGACATGGCCGCGACTTTCTCTGCAGACGCCGCAGCTTCGCCGCCGTGCCAGAGTATCGCCTCGAGCAGGTTACGGGCTCGGCCATCATGCAGGTAGCGTGTATGCCCGTTTACAGTTGCCGTCAGGCCGATCCCCCATAGCGGTGCTGTTCGCCATTCACGCCCGGACGCTGCACCCACGGCGATACCATCTGCAAGCTCAGGGCCCATATCGTGGAGCAGCAAATCAGTATAGGGCCAGATAAGCTGGAATTGATGATCGTCCTGTTTGGCAGCTCGGCTGGTGACGAACTTGGGCGTATGGCAGGCGGCACAGCCAGCGTCATGGAATTGCTGTTTACCCATGAGGACTTCAGGATCGTCGGCATTGCGTCTCTCGGGCACGGCCAGATTGGCTGAATAGAACTCGATAAGGTCCAGGGCTTCATCGGAGACTTCGAACTGCTCCTGAATATCGCCATATGCGCCCACACCATGAGGCGCACTGCGACAGGTCTCCTGGCTCGGCAGACAATCGCCCCAGGCCTCCGGCCGCAAGCTCGTCGACAATCCCATGTCATTGAAAAAGGCATCGGCGGACTGCTGGCGAATATTCGCGGTCGTCGCTTTCCAACCAAAGCGACCGATCAGTGGCCCGGTCGGCGCCTGATTTTCCACAGTCGGCTGAGGTAGATAGTGAACCCGTCCGGAGATGCCGTCACCGTCAACATCGTCTTCATCGGCCAATGCCTCAAGGTCGCCGGCATGGATACTCTGCAACAAACCGAGACCGATCATCTGTGGCGCGACGCGTGGGCCCAGAATCCGGTCCGCGTCATGAATATGCCCGTCGGAAGCCTGATCCCGAGGCGCGCGAAGCTTATACGCAGGCTTGAGGAGCTCAACCTGCTGTGTCTTGCCATTGCCAGCATTGATGGTCACGAAATGACTGGAATGACTGATTTCGGTTTCGGCCTCGGCTGGTACGCCAGGAACCGAGAAATTCTGAACCTGCTCACCGAATTCTGGATCGGGCCGCACGCCATCGCCATCGCGGATAACCGTTTTCATGAGCATCGACAGCATTGGCTCGTCAGCTAACGGCGGCCGTCCCCGACCATCCTTGACGTGGCATTGCTGGCAGGCGCGCGCGTTGAAGATTGGACCAAGCCCATCCGAGGCCTGAGTCGAGGCAGGTGATGAGACCCAGATTTTCCTGAACAGACCGTTACCGATCTTGAAACGCTGCTCGTCCTCGAAGGAGAGCGAGGGGGTGAAGTGGGAGAAGGCATTGCTGTCGAGACTGCCGGCAAACGTTGCCTTGCCAGCAGGCATGGTTTCGAAGGGCGCTAACGAAGCTGGATTAATCTTGAGAACTTTGGCCACGCGCTCACGGTCGACGGGACTGAGATCGTCCCGCCAGGGCAGAGGCGAATCATCTGCAGCACCAGCCACGCCCGCCAGCCCGGCCAGTGCAGCCACTGATGTGGACAATGCCAGGCGGCGGATTGCCTGCAGGCATATCTGACCATCGCGAACCAGCGTGCCAGCTCGACTTCTCGAAGTCAGCTTGGCTTTACTCAAACACGGCCTCAGGCTGATCGAGGCTGTCAGAGCCTTCGAAGGTCAGTGTACCGAGATTGAGCGCAGCTACAGCCTGTTCAATGTAGCGCGTCTGGTTGACCAGCGTATCCACCGCCTTCTGTACGACAGCATTGCCCTCGGCGTTACCAGCGCCGATCATCTGATCGTAGGACTCCGTTTTCTCCGCACGATTTACCAGTCTGCTCATGGCGTCCATGGTCTGGCTGATCGCATTATCCAGCCCAAGCGCAACCTTGGGTGCCTGCTTTTTCAGCAAGGCTTCCAATGATGGACCTGCAAGTACAGAGCCATCGATGCGTCGATATCGCCCTTCAAAAATATTCTGAATACCAGCGGCGTCATAGTAGTGGGAGAAGTGCGTGTTGTCAGAAAAGCAGTCATGCTCTTCTTCAGGGTCATGTAGCATCAGACCCAGCTGCATTCTTTCACCTGCCAGCTCACCATACGACAGTGAGCCCATGCCTGTGAGCATGGCAGCCAGCGTGGCTTCGGTGCCCTGTGATTCGAGGGCTTGACGAATTTCGCCGTCTGGACCCCAGGCCGTCACCATGTCGCGCAGATCGCTGATGAGCAGTTCACTCGCAGCAATGAGGTACTCGCCACGACGCTCACAGTTGCCATTGGTACAGTCGTTGGTTGAGTAATCAGTGTACGGACGTTCGCCAGCACCCGGCCCGGTACCGTTGAGGTCCTGGCCCCAGAGCAGGAATTCGATGGCGTGGTAGCCTGTCGCCACATTAGCCTCGTTGCCAGCAATCTCCTGCAGTTCGTTTTGCAGCAGATTAGGGGTGATGGTCGTTGCATCAACCTTGCCCGTACCGATCTTCAGCGACTTGTTGGCAATCACATTAGCGGTGTAGAAGGGATTGTCTTCCGACGCGGTGCCGTAGCTGCTGGCCACATAATCGATCAGGCCTTCGTCCAGCGGCCAGGCGTTGACGCGGCCCTCCCATTCGTCCACCTGTGGATTACCGAAGCGGAACACTTCGCTCTGCTGATAAGGTACACGGGCAGCAATCCAGGCCTCACGGGCCGCGTTGAGAGTCTCTTCACTCGGATCAGCGATCAGGGCCTGATTGGCCGTCAGCAAAGCTTCGGCGCGCGTCAGGGAGTCGGCATAAATGGCCAGAGCCAGATCTGGATAGTGTGCCGCCACGGTATCCGGCGTGACCGGGCGTGGTGCAGCCCCATCATCTTCGTCGCTCACATCTGTTGCCACGGGCCTGGGCGCTGGCGCTGCTTTCTCGAACGATTCAGACGCTTCGCCAGGCACTACGAGGGTCTCTTCCGGCTGGGTCTGACAGGCGGCCAGGCCAATGCCAACGACGATGGCCAGCAGCGCATGACTACTGCGTCCCTGCGCCTTTTTCGAGCGACTGAAGTACATCTGCTTTCTCCCTGATCGGCTTTAAATATGAATAGAGGTGAGAATTATTATCATTTACAGCTTTGAAAGCAAGTGCCGTCAGTCGACCAAGGTCTAATTGTTGACGTCATGCTACAGTGGAAAATAGAGTGCCATACAAAGGAGCCGATCATGTCCGAATCAAGAGAACAAGCAGGGAACACAGCGGTCGATGGCCGAAAGTTGAACAAGCGACTGGATGCCGCAGCCTACGAAAAGCTGTACCAGGCTTCGGTCTCGGATAACGAAGGGTTCTGGGCTGAACAGGCCAGCAGAATCGACTGGATTAAGCCGTTCAGTAAGGTGAAGGACGTCTCGTTCGCACGCAAGGATCTGCACATTCGCTGGTATGAAGACGGTGAACTGAACGTCTGCGTCAATTGTGTCGACCGGCATCTGAAAACCCGCTCGGGCCAGGCTGCCATCATCTGGGAAGGTGACAGTCCTGATCAGCAGCGCACCATCAGTTACAGCGAGCTTTATGAAGAAGTCTGTCGACTCGCCAATGCGATGGAAGCGCGCGGCATCACCAAGGGCGATCGTGTCATTCTCTATATGCCGATGGTGCCTCAGGCTGCGTTTGCCATGTTGGCCTGCGCTCGCATTGGCGCGGTACACAGTGTGGTCTTCGGTGGCTTCTCCGCGAACGCGCTGGCCGATCGTATCGTGGACTGCCAGGCCAGGATGGTCATCACGGCGGATGGCTCACATCGTGGCGGCAAGACCATTCCCCTCAAGCCCAATGTTGATGAGGCCCTGAAGATTGCAGAGCAGCAGGCCGAGGGACACCAGGTCAAGACTGTGCTGGTTTCAAAAGTCAGCGGCGATGCCGTCGACTGGCAGGACCACGACCTCTGGTATGACGAATTCGTACCGACACATGAAGCGGTGCACGAGGCAGTGCCAGTCAATGCCGAAGACCCGCTGTTCATCCTCTATACATCCGGGTCTACCGGTAAGCCTAAGGGACTGCAGCACAGTTCCGGCGGCTATCTGGTGTATACGGCTACGACATTCAGCTACACCTTTAACTATCAGCCTGGGGAAGTATTCTGGTGCGCTGCCGATGTGGGCTGGGTGACCGGACACAGCTATATCGTCTACGGGCCTCTGGCCAATGGTGCCACGACACTGATGTATGAAGGCGTGCCAACGTATCCTGACGTCGGGCGCTGCGGCGAGGTGATCGACAAACACAAGGTCAACATTTTCTATATCGCCCCCACGGCCATCAGAACACTGATGACCGACCAGAAGAAGGCCATTGGCAGCAGCAAGCGTGACTCACTGCGAGTTCTCGGCTCCGTCGGCGAGCCGATAAATCCCGGGGTCTGGCAGTGGTTCAACGATGAGTTCGGCAAGGGTCAGTGTCAGGTTGTGGATACCTGGTGGCAGACTGAAACCGGCGGCATCATGATGACGCCGCTGCCCTACGTCGTAAAGCCAAAGCCCGGCGCTGCGATGATGCCATTCTTCGGAATACAGCCACAGCTGGTCGACAAGCGGAGCGATATTCTCGAAGGCAAGGCCGATGGCCACCTGGTGATCCTGGATTCCTGGCCGGGTCAGGCACGTACAATCTGGAACAATCACGAGCGCTTCATCGATACCTATTTCAGCACCCATGACGGCATGTACTTTACCGGCGACGGCGCAAAGCGTGATGAAGATGGTCATTTCTGGATCACTGGCCGCGTCGATGACGTGCTCAATGTCTCTGGCCATCGCCTCGGAACAGCTGAAATCGAAAGTGCAGTCGTATCACATCCCAAGGTGGCGGAAGCTGCGGTCGTAGGTTTCCCCCATGAGCTCAAGGGTGAGGCAATTTACGTGTATGTTATCCCCAACGATGGCGTGGTTCCTGACGAACAGCTCACCAAGGATGTGAGAGATTGGGTGCGCAAGGAGCTAGGCCCTGTGGCTTCACCAGATCAGATACAGTGGACCCGCGGACTGCCGAAAACCCGTAGTGGCAAAATCATGCGACGCATACTGCGCAAGATTGCTGCGAATGAGCACGAGGCACTGGGCGATACTTCGACACTGGCCGACCCACAGGTGGTGGATGAGCTGATCGACAATCGTATGAACCGCTGAACGCCGATGTATCACTTCCATCTCGCCGATGATCACCCGCTGTTCCGCAATGCGCTGGTGAGCATCGTCGAACAGCATTTTCCGGAAGCGGTGATTACTGAATCAATCGATCTCGAATCGACGCTTACTGCTTTGAGCACGAGCGACGACATCGACCTGCTCCTGCTGGATTTGACCATGCCCGGCAGTCAGGATCTGTTTGGGCTGGTGACTGTGCGGGAGCGATTTGCCACCACGCCAGTCGCTATCGTTTCGGCCCGAGAGGATATTGATACGATCAGCCGCGCCATTGGCCATGGTGCGTCAGGGTATATTCCAAAGTCAGCCGGTCCAGCTGTGATACTCGAGGCGATCCACGCCATCACCAATGGAGAGTCGTGGATACCGGCCTTTGCTCGGAAGCGGCTAAAACCCCTGAACAGTGAAGAAGTCACGCTGGCCGGCAGAATCGCGAACCTTACTCCGCAGCAATACCGGGTACTCTGCCTGTTACGCGAAGGCGGACTGAACAAGCAGATCGCCTACCAGTTGGGCGTCACTGAAGCGACGGTGAAGGCCCATATCACCTCGATATTTCGCAAACTGCAGGTGAACAACCGAACTCAGGCCGTCGTGATGTTATCGAAGATGTCGCTCGATAGCGTGGACGCAGGCTTCGCCTGACCCGCCCTTAAACCCCACGGCGCTCATTGCTGTTCGCGACCAGCCCGCCGCTGGTATTGGTCCATCAGCGCTCTCAACTTGGCCGGTTTCACAGGCTTCTTGAGGAAATCGAAGCCGCGCACCGAGGCCATTCTGGGCAAATTATCATCAGCTGCTCCGGTTATGAGACAGACCATAACCGGGGCACTGGCTTGTGATCCCTTATCCCAGATCGCAAGTAGAGACTCTGCCAGTACGAGACCATTATGCTGCTCCGAAGCCTGATCAACGTCCTGTAGCTGATAGTCGATGAGCAGGACGTCAGGGCGACTGTGCCCGGCCAGTGCCCGGGCCTGGCTTGACGTCGTCGCCATGGACACTTCACAGTTCCAGCGTCTGAGCAGACTCTTGAGCGCATCCAGGTTCTGCTGCTCATCATCAACACACAGGACCCGCAAGCCAAGGGACCTGGAAGCGCTCGCGGACGCAGGACTGCCCGAATCCAGGCTGTCATTGGCGTTATCAGACGCAACAGCTGCCGCCACATCGGCCTCACTCACTCTTGGCAGTTCAATGGCGAAGAGACTGCCCTTGCCGGATTCAGAGCGCAGCCGCAAGGGGTGCTGCAGTAGCTGACTGAATCGAGTCGCAACCGGAAGTCCCAGACCAATGCCCTCGAGATTGCGATGCATAGGCTGCCGATAGAATTCATCGAAGATCTTCGCCTGATCGGCAAGGCCGATACCGCTGCCTGAGTCGATGACCTGCACTTCCAGACGATCACGGCCGCGGCGCCGACAGCCCAGAACAATGCGCCCTGCGCTGGTGTATTTGACGGCATTCGACACCAGGTTCTGGATAATCCGGCGAAGGTAAATGGGATCGGAGCGCACCCAGGTGCGGCAGGGATGATAGCGTAAGGTACAGCCAGGCTTCAGTTGCACAGTGAATTCATCCACGATCGCGCGCAACAGGTCGTCGATGGGGAAATCGCTGATTTCGGGCTTGAGCGAGCCAGTATCGAGACGGGCCACTTCAAGCAGCGAATTGATGATGCCTTCAGCGCTCTGCAGCGCACCGTGAATCTTCCTGATTTCGGACAGATCACGTCTGTTCTCACCGGCGCTGATATCCAGAAGGCTGCCAGCATACAGGCTGGCAGCATTGATAGGCTGCAGCAGGTCATGTGTGGCGAGGGCGAGAAACTTCGATTTGCTTCGATTGGCCAGTTCAGCTTCGCCCTTGGCCTTCATCAGCTCATCATTGATGTGCTGGATGGTGGCTGTACGCTCCGCTACTCGACGCTCAAGCTCGACATTGGCCTTCTCCAGCGCAGTCTGCACCTGCACAAGTGCAGTCACGTCGTCATAAGAGGTCACGTAGCCGCCATTCGGCAGGGGGCGGCCCTCAATCTCAAGCACTGTGCCCAGTGGGTAATGCCGCACGAACTTGTAAGGTCGGTTCTCCTGCAGCAGCTTCAGCCGCTTGTGTACCAGCTGGTCCACCGGCCCTTCGCCAAGGAGATCCTGCTCTGCGTTATACCTGAAGAGTTCCGCGACTGGAACACCTACACGCAGCATGCCTTTCGGATAGGAAAACATCTCTTCATAGCGCCTGTTCCAGGCTACAACCTGAAGCTCCGCATTTACGACACTGATAGCTGAAGACATGTTGTCGAAGGAGGCCGAGAGGATCTCCTGATTGAACTGAAGCGCCTTGCTGGTCTGTTCGAAAATAGAGACCACGTCCTCAATGCCAACCGCTGTCTCGCTGCGCAGGTCTTCAACCAGGCGCTGGGCCGACGCCACGCCTACAACCCCCGAGAGCGCATGTTTGGCGTGATCGATGATATCCGAGCTGAGGCGGGCTTCGGCTCCACCAGTCTGGCCCGCGAAGATACGCCTGAACGTGCCGGCATCCAGGAATTGCCGCAACAGGCCAGAGAGATCGCCATGCAGGATATCGGATGCACCAGCCTGCGCGAGTGCACGTCCCCCGCCGGCTTCCGATGAGGTGAAGCTACGAGCCTGCACACGGTCGATCAGCTTTGGGCGGAACAGCATGGAGCCGACGATAAGGCCGGTTACGTTGGCCGACAGGGCCAGCAGCGTACTGAGACTGAAAGCCTCCCCTGCGGAGCCACCAGCGGCGCCTGTACCTGCACCGATCGCGAGCGGGGCAAGGGTGTAGCCGAGAATACTCAGGCCTGCGGCAAGGCCTGCGTACATGCCATAAGCATTGGCGCCCTGCCACAACAGCCCTCCGAGAATTGCCGGTGCCAGTTGCACAACGACAGCAAAGGCGAGCAGGCCGAGACTCGTAAGCCCGGCCGTGTCAGGGAATGTGAGGTGAAAGACCCAGGCCAGCAACAGCACGCCGACAATGGTCGCCCGGCGCATGATCACGAGGGGTGATGAGACCTTTGAGCCTTCCCTCAACCCTTTCCTATCAGCCACGCCACGGAGATATAAAGGGAGAATCACGTCGTTGCTCAGCATCTGGCTTAGCGTGATCGTAGAGACAATGATCATTGCGGTGGCGGCCGAAAAACCACCCAGGAACACGAATAGCGCCAAGCCGGGGCTGTCATACCTCATTGGCAAGGCGATCACGAACAGATCAGCGGCCACATTCACATCCTGCAACAGCCAGTCGCCAGCGATCGCAATCACCAGAACAGCCAGACCGATCAGGAGCAGGAACAGTGGAAAGATGATCCGCGCTATCCGCAGATGGTTCTCGGACAGGCATTCGACGAAAGTGACGTGAAACATGCGCGGCAGACAGAACACAGCGCAGGCTGACAACAAAGTCTGGGTCAGAAAGTTCAGCCAGTTGACGCCTTCCTCCCGCCCTGGCACTGCAAACAGACTGCCCTCCAGGGCGTGACGGTCCTTCGAAACGTCAATGAGCTCCGCATTCAGCAAGGCCACCGCAAATACCGCTACACTCATCAACGCCACCAGCTTGACCACCGACTCGAAGGCAATGGTGCCCATGAGACCGCCATGATAACTGGTGACGTCGAGACGCCTGGTGCCAAACACCAGCGTGAACGCCATCATGCTGAGCATAATCAGGAAGGTGCCATTCTTCAGCAACAACGAGTGCTCAGGCAGCAAAAACGCCAGCGTTGCCGAAACAGCCTTTAGCTGCAGCGCGATATAGGGCACGGTTGCCAGCAGTAGAATGAGCGTAGTAAGTGTCGCGACGCCCTGGCGCTTGCCATAGCGGGAAGCGAGAAAGTCGGCAAGCGAACGGATATTCTCGCGCTTCGTGATCTTGAGGGTTCTGCGGAGCAGGCGAAAACCAAAGACGAACAGCAGAACCGGCCCTAACAGAATAGGCAGGAAACTCAAGCCCTCAGTGGCCGCCGTCCCCACGAGGCCATAGAAGGTCCACGAAGTGCAATAAACGCCCAGGGCGAGGCTGAACACCAGGGGATGCCCAAAGCGTGTGCGATTGTCGAAATGTGTATCGTCGCCACGACGCGCGATGGTGAACAGGAGCCAAAGGTATCCGGCAACCATGAGAATCAGCAGCGCAGCAAACATCGGTCATGGCCTCTCATTGGTATCTGGCAGGGTCTCGCTTTAGACCAAAGTCGTGCAGCGACTTTTCGCGGTGCCTGTTATCTTCCGGTGCAGAACAATAGCAAAAATGCATCTCGGAGAAACTCTATGGATCCCAATCATCCCGACCGCCGCACGGCTTACTGGAAGAAGAATACCAGTCTCGTCATCAAGCTGCTCATCGTCTGGTTCGTAGTCTCATTTGGCTGCGGCATCATCCTGGTCGAACCACTCAATAACATTCAGCTAGGTGGCTATAAACTTGGCTTCTGGTTCGCCCAACAAGGCTCAATCTACACCTTCGTGGCGCTGATTTTCTACTACGCCCATCGAATGAAAAAGATTGATCGCGAAGCAGGTCTTCATGAACGTGACGAGAACGGAGAATAGATCATGACTGAGCTGCAGTTACTGAGTTATCTGGTCGTTGGCGCAACCTTTCTGCTCTACATTGGCATCGCGTTCTGGGCGAGAGCCTCGACCACTTCCGATTTCTATATTGCGGGCGGCGGTGTACATCCAATAGCCAACGGCATGGCGACGGCGGCAGACTGGATGTCAGCCGCCTCCTTCATTTCCATGGCGGGCCTCATCTCGTTCTACGGTTATGGTGGCGCTGTATTTCTCATGGGCTGGACGGGCGGTTTCGTACTGCTGGCCATGTGCCTTGCGCCCTACCTGAGGAAGTTCGGCAAGTTTACTGTCCCCGAGTTCATCGGCGAGCGCTACTATTCGAAAAGCGCGCGGATCGTCGCGGTCATCTGTCTTATATTGGCCTCAGTCACCTATGTCATCGGTCAGATGAAAGGTGTCGGTGTCGCCTTCTCGCGCTTCCTGGAAGTGCGCTATGACGTAGGGCTCTATATTGGCATGGGTATCGTCTTCATCTATGCGGTCATGGGCGGCATGAAGGGCATTACCTATACCCAGATAGCCCAGTACGTCGTACTGATTCTGGCGTACACAATTCCAGCAGTATTCATATCGCTGAACCTGACCGGCAACCCGATTCCGCAGCTTGGTCTCGGCTCAACTATCTCAGGTACCGACATCTACCTTCTCGACCGTCTGGATCAGGTGGTCACCGAACTCGGCTTCGCCGAATACTCTACTGAGGCCCGTCTCAGTCTGACCAACATGTTCTTCTATACCATGTCCCTGATGATCGGTACCGCAGGTCTGCCGCACGTCATCATCCGCTTCTTCACCGTGCCGAAGGTGAGCGACGCGCGGAGCAGCGCCGGCTGGGCATTGGTTTTCATTGCCATCCTCTATACCACAGCACCTGCGGTAGCGGCGATGGCGCGTCTGAACCTCATCAATACCATTGATCAGCCACAGCAGGCTGAAAACCTTGAGTACGCGGAACGACCAAACTGGTTCAAGAAATGGGAAGCGACTGGTCTGCTGAAGCATGAGGACAAGAATAATGATGGCAGAATCCAGTACACGGCAGACCCGGCAACCAACGAGATGACGACGATTGACGCCGACATCATGGTATTGGCTAATCCGGAAATCGCACGGCTGCCGAACTGGGTCATCGCACTCATAGCCGCCGGTGGTCTGGCTGCAGCGCTGTCGACCGCGGCGGGCTTGCTATTGGCCATATCGTCGTCGATATCCCACGACCTGCTCAAGGGGGTCTTCATGCCGAACATATCAGAACGATCAGAGCTGTTGGCGAGTAGGGTGGCCATGGCCGGGGCGATACTCGTAGCGGGGTACCTCGGGCTTAACCCACCGGACTTCGCGGCCGGGACAGTGGCACTGGCCTTTGGTCTGGCGGCATCGTCGATCTTCCCGGCCCTCATGATGGGCATCTTCATGAAGCGGATGAACAAGGAAGGTGCCATTGCCGGCATGATCGCGGGTATCGGTGTCACGCTGCTGTACGTGTTCCAGCATACCGGCATCATGTTCATCGCCAGCACAGCGTACCTGGGTGATATGCAGCCGAACTGGTTCTTTGGCATCGAACCGAATGCCTTCGGCAGCATTGGTGCCATCGTCAATCTGGTTGTGGCCGTGGTCGTGAGCAAATTCACTGCTGAACCACCGGCTGAAGTCGTGGCACTGGTCGAGCACATTCGTGTTCCACAGGGTGCTTCAGCAGCCGTAGCTCACTAGCACCATCCCGACCCCTCGGTCCGTGCGGTTTCACTTCAGCCGCGCGGACCGATACACTCTCCTCTCCAGCGCCCTCCATGCGCGATTCGACTCAAGACACCAGCCATGAATGCAGCTTTCAGCTTAATGACCAACAAGCATGTCGTCATTGCCATGATCGTGGCACCGATACTGGCCATACTGGCCTATCTGGGCACTGACGCCATGGTCTCTGAAAAACCGGCACCAGCCAAGGTAGACGCGAGTTACCCTCTGGTAGCGCACTCGAACTGCCGCTATGAAAGCGGTTTGTGTGAACTTGAGAATGGTGATTTGCTCATCACCATGCGCTTTGAAGAAGGGAGGCCCGGCCTGTCGTTAACATCAAATCATGCGATAGATGCCGCTTTCGTTCAGATCGGCAAGACAGCTGTTGAGCCGCCGAACATCATGCACCCAGTGCAGGACGAAACCACGGACTCAGGCAAGCTATGGCAGCTGGAACTTGCTGCAATGCCTGCCGCAGAGGACCTGCTCAGACTCGTGGTCATCAGGAATGGCAGCCGGTTCTTCGTCGAAACCAGCACTGCCTTTTCAATCTATGACAACGGATTTGGTGTGAGCAAAAATCGCTGAAGCTCAGAGCTTCTGCCACTGCCCATTCGGCAAGCGTACGAATTGTCCCGGCTCGGATTTTTCGATCAGTTTCTTGCCCGCCAAGGCCCCTACCTTGCTGACGTCAATCTTGTTCTTCTCTGCTACACGAACGTAAGCATCCTCTCGCTTGGCATTGATTTCCTGCACAAGCGCTTCGGCTTCCGGACTGCTAACGACAGCTGCAACATATCCGTTGGGCTGTTCGCCAACCAGGCCTTGATTCTTGGCCTCCTCCAGATCGAGCGCCCAGGCCTGCAGGCTCAACAGGGCAATGGCAGGCAGAACTGCAAGAAATCTGAGTGGCTTTGATAAACGTGTGAAACTCATAAGGCTCTCCAAGAATGGCTGAAGACTGACAGACAGCAGTCCCACAATCAGAATATATCGTCTTCTTCATCAAACAGATTTTCCAGATCCTTCTCGACCCGAACCCTGACCTCATGCTCGATCTTGACGTTCAGGTTGATGGTGATCGGCTCGGACGCTGCGAGTTCGACCCTGGGCGTGCAGGCACTCAGCCCGAGCAGCCACAAGCTCGCTAGCAAGATCGGAACAGACACTGAGCGCTGGCCTGCTGACATGGAAACCACTCCTGTTGAAACGCTATTCGTAGGCTTTGAGCAATCGCTGTTCAAGCGTCTCACTCAGATTTTTCGTCATTTCGAGACTCTGCAATAGCGAGAGAATGTTGGTCTCGACGTTCAGATTGTAGTGAATGGGTCTGGCCTCCATGACCTCTGGATTCCGTCCTCGCAGTTCCAGACCAAGCTTCAGCCATTCGTCATCATCGAAGATAACACTGGTCTTCAACGAATCGTATTGGAAATTGCCGAGGGCGCCGACAGCGAACAGCAGCTGGGGATTACCGCCTGCCATGCTCTGCCATTGACCAGCCTCCTTCAGCCGAATCCGACCGCCACGATCCGCAGCAAGCCGACCCGGCGCTGAAGCGGGAATCTGCACACTGTCTCCAGTATAGACCAGGCCCAGCCGACCGCTGATGGTACCGGTCGCATCGATGTGCTCGTTTTCCAGGGCCACCAGCGCGCCGAGGTCCACGCTTCGCAGGCGAAGGGGGATGCGCATTGGCTCGGCCTCGCTGACCCGTGAAAGCGGCAATGGCAGTGTAAGCGGACTACCGAGGCTCACTTCACCCAGGAACGCACCGACTCGGGCCTGGCTCAGGCCAAGCGTACCCGCTATGCCGCCATCGCTGCCGGGCGACAGTCCTTCACCATAGCTCAGGTCAGTGGTGAATTTCAGAAAAGCTGCCGGAAAGGGCAAGCCGAGCAGGCTCAAATCGGCGCTGAGCGTAGACAGCGCCTCGCCCTGATCGAATACCTGCAGGCGTCCTTCATCCATGGCAAGGCTTGCGCTTAAGGTAAGACGCTTTGCTTCCGCTTTTTCAGTCGTAAGCTGCCACTTCTGTAGGCCAAGCAGGCCTTCTGCAGACCACGCCGGTGTTGAGCTAGCCATATCCAGACTGATCAAGCCTTTGAACAGCAGGTCTCCAGGCTTCACATCAAGACCGGGCACAGCTTCGCCGACAGCGCCTTTCAGTGCGGCGTTCAATAGCGTGCTGTCCGGCTTGCCGCTCACGCGGAGCGGGCCGCTCAGGACACGATCACTCCCGTCTACTCTGAGCTTCGACACCAGCGTCAGTCCCGCCAGCTCGAGCTGTTTTACCTCTAGCAGCATGTCAGGCAAATCCGACCCAGCCGACTCGATCAGGTCCACCGTGAAATCTGCAGACACCGGCATCGCGTCAGAAGTCGGTAACAGCCCACTACGAAAACGCATGTCCAGTTTCGCTGCACCGCTGCCTGTTATGGACCCGACCTGGAGCATACTCGAACCGTCAGTCAGCTGAAGCTGCGGAATCAGAAGCTGCCACTGGGGTATCTTCAAAGCCAGCTGATCAATCTGCACATCCGGTAGAACGAGTGATTCAAGGCTCAATGCTGCCTGCTCAAGCTCCAGTTGCCAGACCTGGTCCTTCATGGTGGATTGTGAAGGCTGCACGATAGCACGCCCACTGAGTGACCACCGCTCTGGCAGTCGCTCATGCAGTTGTTCACCGGCCGAGTCCAGCTTCACCGCAATGCTGTTGGTCGATTTACCGGTTCGCGCTGTTTCTGCTTGTGCGCCGAAGGCTGGCGTCAACTCGAGCGTCGCCTTGTTCTGTCCAGCCTGGGCGGTCAGTATAAGCGGCCACTGACAGTCAGGTATTTCATCGACTACAGTCTGCCAGCTCGTGAACTGGCAATTCAAAGCGCGTGGCTCAAGGCGCCATGGCTGTAGCGCAGCCGACTTCAGCCCGGTGGCGTTGAACCAGGCATTGCGCTTCCACCAGGCCGAATCTGGATCCAGGCTATAGCGTCCCTCACTGATATCGAGTGTCAGACCACCTTCTTCACGCCCAAGCTTCAAGACCTGCGAAAGCCGCAATCGTCCCGGTGGTCCGCTGGCGTCGAAGTGAAGGTCGGCAGCCAGGCGTGCATTCTCTGGTTGTGAGCTATGAGGCAGCAGGTCGTCATCGAGCCTCAGGTCGATATCCATAGCGGCAGTCGCGAGATCGATCTGTATAGGCAGCACCTGCATGTACACGGGCGCCATCGGCGGGAGCATGAAACCGACTGCCTGCCCCGCCGTGTCCATCCTGGTTTGGCCGTGAAGACGCCATGCTGCCGCATCTCCAGCGACGTCAGTTTCAGCCGCGAGGGCGAGCGAAGCCTGCAACGGTTTAGATCTCAGGTTCACGAGAACCGATTGGTGATCGATTGCAGCCTCCACCTGCAAAGGTACAAGAGGATCGAGCGAGAACGACAGCACGTCCTTGCTTGGGGAACCCTGCTCTCGCCACATCGAGGGCAGAACCAGATCACCGGTCGATGCCAGTGTTATGGACATGGGACGCCGGTCGAGCCCGCTCGCCCTGATTGAAAAGGCGTCAGCGACATAGCTGAGGTCTGCGGAAGGCTGAGCTACATCTGCCGCTTCACTGAATTCGGTTCGGACGCGAAGATGGTCCAGTACGAGCTCAGCATCGAGCTGCAGCCCAAAGGGGAGACTCAGGGCGGGCATCAATTGTCGTGACGTTTGCGCTTTGGCCTGCTGCGATTCGAAAGCTGCCAGCATGCTGGCTAATCGACGTCCTCTTGACTCGACCTGTGGCTCCGGCGGCGTCATAACAGTTTCCGGGGCTCTGGGCAGCTCGTCTATGTAAAGCAGCGCCGGCGGCAGTCTATTGCCCGTATGCAGGTCCAGACCAGCGGCTCGAACAGACAGCAGAATAAGATCTGCGCTAAGCCTCTGTGAGGATGGCGGCACCAGGAGACGCCTGAACAGGGTCTGCACCACCGGCGTCGCGGGCGCTTCGGGGTGGGTCCAGTCTACAGTGAGATCTTCAAGCGAGATTGCAACGCTCTCGTTCACCAGCTGGAGTCGACCGATGTGTAGGCCCGCTAACGAAGGACGGGCAAACCCACTCAGCTTAAGTGAGACGCCATTGCTCAGCGCGACCCGTTCGGCCAGAGGTGGGGCCCAATAAGGACTGCTTGCCCAGAGCGTCACAAACAGCCAGGCGACGAGAAGCAGCAGAGAAAGCGTCAGCGCCAGTACAAAGCTGGCGCTACGCTTCAAGCGCGGGAGCAAGGCGCCGCGCACAGCTTATCAGGCGCTCTTTGACGCCTCGCGCAGGATGTCACGATAGTCACTGGCCGCCTCATGGCCTTCAATTCGCTGCAGCAGGGTCTCGCCATTCAGGTTCTTGGCATGCAGGTTGCGACCTGCCGTCTGGAAGAATTTCACGAAACGCCTGAAATCCTCGGCTCGCATGTATTCATACGCGTTCTGCAGCGCGTGGTAATCCGCGTCGGTCTCGTCATAGGGCTTCAGATTCAGGAAGCTTCTGACCCGTTCATCATCCCAGACTTCATCAGTAACTTTGGGTTGCGATGGTCCACTCACGGTTGTTCTCCTTGATGATTCGAATTAACAGATGATTCAGATTGAAAGAGGGCGCTGTGATCCTCCTCATTACAAACCTTTACGAAGCGCTTCCAGAACGGGCGCAGTGTCGGGCATTATGCCGCGCCACAAGCGGAACGCCGCCGCTGCCTGCTCTACCAGCATACCGATGCCATCCGCACAGTTCCGGGCGCCGTGTTGTTTGCACCAGGCAATGAAGGCGGTATCGTCGTGGCTATACATCATATCGTAGATCAATTGATCGGCTCGTATGAGATCGGGAGGCAGATCAGGCACGTCAGCTTGCAGACTGGCCGATGTGGCGTTGATGACGAGATCGTACGGACTCTTCAACAGGTGCTCGGTATCTGCCAAGGCACAGGCATCGAGCACGCTGTCGTCCGAGCGACGGCTTCTACGATTCTCTGCAGCCATGGACACCAGTGCAAAAGCCTTGGCAGGCGAACGATTGGTCACAGTCAACCGTGAAACACCAGCCTCCAGCAGAGGATGCAGACAGCCTTTCGCTGCGCCGCCCGCACCAATCAGCAGCACTGACTGCCCCGCCAGACGAAAGCCGATGTTGGTTTGCAAGTCTGCAACGAGTCCTTCGCCATCGGTATTGTGGCCGTAGGAAAAGCGTGGTTGCGATTCGCGGCGACCGTCTGCCGAACGCATCGGGGTTGGCAGAACTGCCGAACCAGCAGGTCGCTCAGGCATCAGCGTGTTGACGGCTCCCGAAAAGTCCGCCTCGATCGAGCATTCCGTAGCGAAGGCCCGGGCCTGTTCCTTGAACGGCACCGTGACATTGACGCCCTTGCCACCCTTGGCGAAGAATTCGCTCACAGTCTGTCTGAAGCCATCGAGTGGCGCCTGCAAAGCAAGGTACTCCATATCCTGACGGGTCTGCTGGGCAAACATCGCGTGGATTTTCGGTGACTTGCTATGTGCGATCGGGTGGCCGATAACGGCGTACATGTCCATGATCAAGAATCTCTCAGTCTGCTAACCAGTCTTTGTCGGTCAGGTAGTAATCGGTAAGCTTCGCTTCCGGTGAACCGGCTTCGGCCGTCCAGTCATACACCCAGCGAACCAGTGGTGGCAGCGACATCAATATCGACTCCGTGCGGCCACCACTCTGTAAACCGAAAAGTGTGCCACGGTCGTAGACAAGGTTGAACTCAACGTAGCGGCCTCGTCTGTAGAGCTGGAATTCGCGCTCCCGTTCGCCAAAGGGCGTCGCCTTGCGACGGTCCACGATTGGCACATAGGCGTCAAGGTAACTGGAACCGATGCGCTGCATGAACTCGAAGCAGCGCTCGAAGCCCCACTCGTTCTGGTCATCGTAGAACAGCCCACCGATACCTCTGGGTTCACCGCGATGACGGATATGGAAGTAGCGATCGCACCAGGCCTTGTATTCGGCATAGATCTCCGGACCGAAGGGATCGCAAGCGGCTTTTGCGGTAGCATGCCAGTGCCGGCAGTCTTCGTCGAAGCCGTAATACGGGGTGAGGTCGTAGCCGCCACCAAACCACCACACTGGCGCCTCGCCGTCACGTTCTGCAATGAAGAATCTGACATTCGCATGCGACGTGGGTACGTAGGGATTTCGCGGATGCATCACGAGCGAAACGCCCATGGCCTCGAAACCACGACCGGCGAGTTCAGGGCGACTGGCGGTCGCGGACGGCGGCAGCTGCGCACCGGTAACGTGGGAAAAATTGATGCCGCCTTTCTCGAAAACGGCGCCATCGCTCATCACGCGGGAGCGACCTCCCCCACCTTCCGGTCTGACCCACTGGTCCTCTTCGAAGCGGGCTTTGCCATCGACGGCTTCGAGACCTTGGCTGATGCTGTCCTGGAGATCCATCAGATAAGCTTTTACCTGGTCTTTCTGCACCGCGTCTAACACTCCCCTCATAGATAGCTGCCAGTCATCGACCAGCGGTTAACGCAGCTGACGACCCGTGACGGCATCAAAGATATCAGATGGTCGGTCGAAGCCAAGCGTGTCGCCGGGCAGGCAGTATACCTGATCGCCGAAGCATTTCAGAATCTGCAGACGCCCCTTCAAAGCGGGCTGGCCGGCTCTGTTGGCTGATGTGGATATAATCGGGCCCTGCAAGTGTCGGGTCAACTCGACCACCATCGGATGCGTCGTCACTCGGGCAGCAATCGAAGCATGCTGGCCATAGACCAATGGCGAATAGGCTGTCGTTTTCGGCAGGGGAATGAGCCAGGTTGTCGGTCCTGGCCACGTCGACATGATTTTCGCCCTGGCGTCGGCCGTCAGCCGAACACCACCCTTGGTCTGCTCGGCATCGAGTAAATCATCGAAATGCGCAGCGTGACCGGATATCAGTATCAGGCCCTTGCGCCAGTCCCGCTGCTTTAACGCCAGCAACTTCTCCAGCGCCTGCTGATTCATCGGGTCGCAGCCAAGCCCCCAAACACTTTCGGTGGGATAAGCGATTACCCCCCCTTTCTTCACGTGGTCGACAGCTTTCAGAAGCAGGGGAAGTGCAAATCGCATGATTGTCCGGGCCGTTTATTCAGGATCGCCTACTTTAGCTCAAACTCAGCCCGTTGATAACGCCCTCCCTCCTGAATCACGAGGTCGTCCAGTTCCAGCGACAACAGGGCCTGCATCAGTTCGCTGACGCCAAGGCCGGTGTTCGCAACCAGCTCGTCCAGGTCCTTTGGCGCTGACAAGGCATCTAGAACCACTTTCGCAGGGCCTTGCTGGGCCGGCGAACTTAGCGCAGCCATGTCATCCGTCACGCCGCTGGCAGGATCGATCGCCAGACCATTCAACTGTCGATAGGTCTCGAGCGTGCCGTGAAGACGCTGAACGATATCGGTCGCTGTCTCCACCAGCGCCGCACCCTGCTTGATAAGCGAATGGCAGCCGCGCGATTCGGTGCTGTAGATCGAACCGGGAATGGCCATGACTTCCCGCCCGAGCTCGAGCGCCGACATTGCTGTATGCAACGAGCCGCTGCGTACACCCGCTTCCACAACCAGCGTGCCGAGACATAGTCCGGCAATGATGCGATTGCGCTTGGGAAAATGGTGGGGGGCCGGCTGCGTGCCCGGGGGAAATTCACTCACCAGTAAGCCATTGTTTGCGATGGCCACCTGGAGGGGTCGATTCGCAGGCGGATAAAACATATCAGTCCCGCAGCCGAGGACAGCGACCGTTCGGGTTTCGGTACAACCCTGATGAGCGGCGGTATCGATACCCTGCGCCAGTCCGCTGGTAATGGTGAGACCATTGGCGCTGAGCTCGCGCGCGAACGACTTTGCCACATGCATGCCCTGGCGGCTCGCGCGACGCGAACCAACTATCGCTATCTGCGGGTAGGCCAGCAGGTCCCGCCGGCCCTTGAGATACAGCACGGCCGGGGGATCCTTAAGCTGCTTGAGAAGTGGCGGGTAGTCATCGTCGAGCAAGGTCATCAGGCTATGATCAGCTGCAGACTCAAGCCACTGGATCACTACAGCGATCAGTTCCGCGGCGGCTGGTTGTGCTGGCTCGACACCACTCATGCAGCGCCTAACGCGCGCTTGCTCCACGGCCGTCAGCGAGCTGACCTGCTTGTCACGCGTTGAAAACAGTGAAGATTCGCAGGTGCGGCCAAGTATCAGCTCGGCAGCCAGCGCCAGTTTGACCGGGCCGAAGCCTCTCGAACTGGCGAGCAGCAGCCAGCGGCGCTGGATCTCGCTAAGGCGGTTAGTGTATCCGAGGGTTGGAAACGGTTGATCAGCGGATTGATCATGCGCAGCGTCAGGCGCCGCCGTATCTGCCTGAACAGCAGACATCAGGAAAGGTTCATTCATGTTCGTTCATCCTTGAACGTCGATCAAAGTAGTGGTCAAGTTTACAGCAATGTGCTGTTCCAGCCTAGCCAGGCTTGAAGTCGGCGCCCGTCGTGCAACGGGCGCTCACGATTTACTCGGGGTTGCGGACCTTGTCGAGCGTCGACAGTGGCTGCTCGGCGCTGAGAATCAGGCCATAACTCATCTTGTCGAATACGCGGAATACCATCAGCATGCCTGCGCGAGCCGGCGGCAACTGAATGACTTCCTTGGTGTATGGATCGCGAACCTGCTCACCGCGCTTGTATACCGCCAGCACGTTGCCATTCTTGATGCCCTCCCGTTCACCGCGGTTGAGTACGACCACGTCGTACTGACCAATCTGGGTCACGCCATCCAGAACCGCAACGATCGTACCGTTGACATCGCCTTCCGGATTGCTGGGATAATAAGTCGCAGTGATATCTCGTGCATTTTCCTGCAACAGCCGGTCGCCCTGGCGGATTTCCTCCGAGGAGCGCTGGATGTTGACGGTCGCAACATCACCCTGCTTTTCACTGATTCGGCCTGCAGCGATGGAGCGAGCCTCGATGCCCAGCATTTCCTTCGTATCCGGATCTATGTAGACCTGGCCTCGACGGTAAATACCATAGGTTTCATCCATTTCGGCCTTGCCGCGTGCGTACACGCTGTCACCCGAGCCGACGATCAGGTTACCGCGCTTGCCGAGCAATACATAAGGCGCAGCTTCCAGTTCTTCTTCGGTGGTTACCCGGTTGGCACTTAGGAAGGGCTGTATGGTTTCCAGTGGAATAGCTGGAATTGCGCTTGCCATAGGGGTAGCGCGGACCTTGGGCGATAGCTTTACCGTATTGCCAGCTTCACCACGACGAGCGACGGTGACGCGCGGCTGACCCTCGACATACACCAGTGACAATTCATCACCAGGATAGATGAGGTGCGGGTCATTGATTTGCGGATTGACGTACCAGATCTCAGGCCAGTACCAGGGGTTCTGCAGGAAGCGTGAGGAGATGCCCCACAGCGTGTCGCCCTTGACGACGGTATACTGTTCGGGATGGTTATCGCGCAACCTTGGCTCGGCAGACACTGTCTGCCATAAGAGTGGTGCAGCCACCATGGCACTGACGAGAAGGCGCTTGAACATCTGCTTACCAGGTCGCCATACGGATCGCATCATCGGTCTACCTTTTGCCGTGAGAGCCGGCAAACTGCAGCTTGCCGGGACTGTAATTTGTAGATGCCGCGGCGCTGAGCGATAATGGGATATTGCCTTCACAGGGCGCGCGGAGTCTTTCAGAGCTCGTTTGCTAATACTAGCAGGCGTTCGTAATTATGTTAGTTTGCACCCTGTGGAAAAGCAGAAATTGTTAACTGTTCAACTTTCGATCTACGGAACGCTTTCAGAATGAGCCAGTTAGAGATTTTGGAGTTCCCTGACCCGCGGCTGCGCACCATTGCCAAGCCGGTCATCGAATTCGACGAAAAACTACGCAAGCTGGTCGCGGATATGTTCGAGACCATGTACGAGGCACCGGGCATCGGCCTGGCAGCGACTCAGGTCAACGTCCACCAGCGTGTTGTCGTGATCGATGTCTCTGAAGATCATTCGCAACCGCTCGTGCTGATCAATCCGTCCTACACCGTACTCGAGGGTGAGCCTGAGGAGATGCAGGAGGGTTGTCTATCGGTACCTGGTTTCTATGAAGGCGTGACCCGCATCGATCATGTACTGCTCAAGGCTTGCGACGAGTTTGGCAAGCCATATGAACTCGAAGCGCGAGGCCTGCTTGCGGTATGCATCCAGCACGAGCTCGACCACCTCGATGGCAAGCTCTTCGTGGACTATCTCAGCACCGTCAAGCGATCACGAATCCGCAAGAAGCTGGAAAAACAGCATAAGTTGCAAGCTTGACCGCATCCCGAGCACCCATCGTCTTTGCGGGCACACCTGAGTTTTCGGCCGTCAGCCTGAAGGCGCTCATCGATCACGGCGCGAATGTCGTTGCTGTTTATACGCAGCCGGACCGGCCGGCCAGGCGGGGCCAGAAACTGCAGGCCAGTGCAGTGAAGCAGCTCGCGCAGGCCCACGAAATTCCGGTGGAGCAGCCTGAGAATTTCCGTAGCCCAGAGAGCATCGAAACCCTGCGCGGCTACAAGCCGACGATCATGGTCGTGGCCGCCTATGGACTGTTGCTGCCTCAGGTTGTACTCGACATTCCCAAGCACGGCTGCATCAATATACACGCTTCGCTGCTGCCGCGATGGCGCGGTGCGGCACCATTGCAGCGTGCAATCGAGGCTGGCGACAAACAGTCCGGCGTTACTCTGATGCAGATGGAAGCAGGATTGGACACTGGGCCCATGCTTGGGGCGATACGCTACGATCTCGGGAAAACTGAAACGGCGGACAGCCTGCATGATCACCTGGCGGAACTCGGGGCCAAGTTACTCATCGAGAACCTGCCGATGCTGCTGACTGGCGAAGCCAGACCCGTCGTCCAGGAAGATGCCCAAGCGACCTATGCACACAAACTGACAAAACAGGAAGCCCGAATCGACTGGTCGAAAAGCGCTACCGTAATCGAGCGCAAGATTCGCGCACTCCATCCGTCGCCCATGGCCTGGTGCTGCGATGGCGAAGAACGGATCCGCGTGTTAGCCGCTGAGGTTATCGGCGAAGGCGGTCTTGGTTCGCTGACCATCGAGCCAGGCGCCAAGCCCGGTACGGTCGTCGGATTCAACGGTCACGCCATCATCGTACTCTGTCGTGAAAAGAGCCTGCTGGGATTGACCAGGCTTCAGTTAGCGGGTGGGAAGCCGGTAAGCGCCAAGGACTTCATGAACTCGCAGAAGCCATTCCTGCGCGCAGGGACTGTGCTCGAGACCCCGGCCGCTGACGCAGACGCAGCCTGATGGTTGGGGGCAAGCCAATCGCGTCCAACCCTCGCCTGGCCGCTCTCGGTATTCTGAAGGCCGTGATCATCGACCAGGCCTCTCTTGCGGCAGTAATGCCGGCAGTTGCCAATGCGGATACCGGCCCCTCCACTCACACTGCACTGGTCAAGGCTCTCGTCTATGGCACTCTGCGCCACTTCGAAAGTCTGCACTACCGTCTAAGTCAGTATCTCGCCAAACCGTTTCGGGCAAAAGATCGTGACGTCGAGATCGTATTATTGCTCGGTCTGTTTCAGCTGATCCATCTGGATAAACCGGCTCGGGCCTGTGTGAATGAAACTGTGGAGCTGTGTCGGGCTCTCCGTAAGGATTGGGCTGTGAAAGTGGTCAACGGCGTCTTACGCAGTGCGCTCAGAGACGAAGCGGACAGTAAGGCTTCCGGTGTTCCCGTGCATGAGCATCTGCCCCCTTCGGCGCGCTACGAACTGCCCGAATGGCTGCTCCAGCAGTTACGACAGGACTGGCCAGAGGACTGGAAACTGGCGGCGGCAGAGTCAAACATCCAGGCACCCATGACCCTGCGCGTCAATGCCCTGCAAGATACGGTGGAAGGCTATCTGAGCCGCCTCAGCGCAGCAGGCATGGTCGCGCAGCCGCTCAGCACTGTAGAATATGGCATTCAGCTCGAGCAGGCGTGCCCGGTCGATAAGCTGCCAGGCTTTAACGAAGGCCAGGTGAGTGTGCAAGACGAAGCAGCGCAGCTCTGTGCAGGGCTTTTTGTGGCGGCGCTCGTAAAGAGGCATGAACCCGGCATACACAGGCCCCTGCGCCTGCTGGATGCCTGTGCGGCGCCGGGCGGCAAGACCTGTGCTGCCATTGAAGCCCTGTTGAACCTGGGTTACGCCGTAGAGATGACAGCCCTCGACATCAGCCCAAATCGCCTCGAGCGCGTTGAAGCGACTTTCGAACGGCTTGGACTTACGCAAATTGCCGCGATGGAGCCTGAACGGCTCAAGCTACGAACTGTGGCCGCCGATGCTGCAGACCTTGCGAGTTGGCACACTGGTGAAGAAACCTTCGACGGCATACTTGTCGACGCGCCCTGTTCCGGCACTGGCGTGATTCGCCGGCATCCCGATATCAAGCAGCTCAGGCGGCCAGAAGATGTTGCAGCGCTGGTCGGACAGCAGGCGTCATTGCTGGATGGGCTCGCTAGATGTGTAGGCGTGAGTGGTCTACTCGTTTATGCCACCTGTTCGATACTGAGGGCTGAGAACGATCAAGCGGTAGCAAGGCTGTTGAGCGTGTGGTCAGATTTCACGAATATAGCCCCCGCCGAATTGGGTGTTGCGTTCGAGCCATACGCCGCCTTCGCGAAGCTTCCAGCGTTCACCTCTACTGACCATGGCATACAGGTGTTTGCAGCAGCAGGCAGACATGATGGATTCTTCTATTCGGTGATTCATCGTATATAGTTGTCCCTCTCGTACATTAACAATCTATTAATGAACCCAAACGGCGCCCATAGCCCATGAAGATCATTATTCTCGGCGCAGGTCAGGTCGGTGGCAGTCTCGCCGACAATCTTGCGAGTGAAGCAAACGACATCACAGTTGTCGATCTGGATGAGAGCCGGCTAAGAACACTTCAGGACACACTTGATATCCGTACCGTCAAAGGGTCCGGTTCCTATCCAAGTGTGCTCAAACAGGCGGGCGCCGATGACGCCGACATGTTGATTGCCGTCACCAACAGTGACGAGATCAATATGGTGGCCTGCCAGGTGGCACACACGCTGTTCAAGACGCCCACGAAAATCAGTCGAGTGCGTGCCGCATCCTATCTGTCCAGTAAGGAACTCTTTGGGCTCGACGCCTTCCCCATAGATGTTCTCATCAGCCCAGAGCTCGTGGTAACCCAGCATATCAGCCGCCTTATCGACAATCCTGGTGCGCTGCAGGTTCTCGACTTTTCAAACGGCAAGATACGCCTGGTCGGTATCAAGGCGCTGCCCGGCGCACCACTGGTTGGTCACGAGATATCATATCTGCGCAAGCACCTTCCGCATATCGATACCCGGGTGGCTGCAATCTATCGCCAGGGCCGGGGACTGATTCCTATTGGGGAGACCATTGTTGAGCCTGGTGATGAGGTTTTCTACATTGCCGCTCGTGACCATATTCAAACAGTGATGAAGGAACTGCAGCCAACCGACCGCGTCTACAAGCGCATCATGATTGCCGGCGGTGGCAATATCGGCGCTCGGCTGGCACAGATGCTGGAGGGCCGCTACAACGTCAAGCTGATTGAGCAAAACCACAAGCGCTGTCTCTTCCTCTCGGAAGAGCTGGATAACACGATCGTGTTGCACGGCAACGCCGCGAACAAGGATCTTCTGCTGGAAGAGAACATCGAGGATACCGACGTATTCTGTGCGCTCACCAACGATGACGAAGCCAATATCATGGCCAGCATGCTGGCAAAGCGTCTCGGGGTCAGGAAAGTGATGACGTTAATCAACAATCCGGATTACGTCGACCTCATACAGGGCGGAGAAATCGACATCGCCATTTCGCCCCAACAGACAACGATCGGCAGTTTGCTGTCGCATGTTCGGCGTGGCGATATCGTGGCCGCTCACTCGCTACGGCGCGGCGCTGCCGAAGCGATAGAAGTGATTGCGCATGGCGATCACCGGTCCTCCAAGGTCGTCGGCAAGCGAATTGATGAATTGAATCTGCCGGAAGGTGCGACTATCAGTGCCATCATGCGGCGCAGCGAAGTACTCATCGCCCATGATCACATCCGCATCGAGCCGGACGATCATGCCATCGTCTTCCTGCTGGACAAGCGGAAAATCCGCGAGATCGAAAGACTGTTTCAGGTCGGTCTCACCTTCTTTTAGTACAATCGACCGCCATAACTGACATAAGGACCAGGATCGCTTTGCATTACCAGGCAATAGCAAGAATATTAGGCGTGTTGCTGATGTTGTTCAGCCTTACGCTACTGCCGTCCATCGTAGTGTCCGTCATCTACGCGGATGGGCAGGTGGTACCATTTCGAAACGCAATGGTACTGCTGTTTGCCTCTGGTTTGCTCATCTGGTTCCCGACCCGAAACTACCGCGCCGAGCTCAGGGTACGAGACGGCTTCCTGATTACCGTGCTGTTCTGGGTACTGCTAGGCATCTCGGGTGCCGCGCCGTTCTACTTCAACGCCGCTATCGACATGAGCTTTACCGACTCGGTCTTCGAGTCGATCTCCGGGCTCACCACCACGGGCGCGACCGTCCTGACCAATATTGATGAGCTGCCGGAGTCAGTGCGCTGGTACAGGCAGCAGCTGCAATGGTTCGGGGGCATGGGCATCATCGTTCTGGCCGTAGCAATACTGCCAATGCTGGGCGTCGGCGGCATGCAGCTGTATCGGGCAGAAACGCCGGGCCCGGTGAAGGATAACAAACTCACGCCCCGCATTACCGAAACCGCCAAGGCGCTCTGGTATATCTATCTCACCATGACCGTCGTCTGCGCGGTCGCTTACTATTTCGCCGGCATGAACGTATTCGACGCTATCGGACACAGTTTCTCTACGATCGCCATTGGCGGCTTCTCGACGCACGATGCATCGATCGGTTATTTCGACAATCCTGCTATCGAACTGATCTGTATATTCTTCATGTTTGCCAGCTCCATCAATTTTGCCCTGCATTTTTTTGCCTGGCGCGAGCGCTCAGTCCGCATCTATCTGCGAGATGCTGAGTTTCTGTTCTATTTCAAACTCCTGCTCGCAGTGTCCCTGATCACGATTGCCATACTGATCTGGACTGACACCTACTCTTTCGGCAAAGGCGTCGTGCATGGTCTCTTTCAGGTGGTCAGTATCGCGACTACAACAGGCTTTGGTGTGGCCGATTTTGCGCACTGGCCTTTGATACTGCCTTTCCTGCTATTTGTCGTAGCCTTCATAGGCGGTTGTGCCGGTTCGACCGCCGGTGGCATGAAAGTCATGCGGGTACTCCTCGTCTACAAGCAGGGTGCGCGGGAAATTCGTAGGCTCGTCCATCCTTCAGCAGTGTTCAGGGTGAAACTGGGGAAGCGACCAGTCTCTGACAGAATACTGGAGGCCGTCTGGGGATTCATTGCTGTTTACATGCTGTCGTTCATCGTCATGCAGATGATACTGCTGGCTACTGGACTGGATCTGGTGACTGCGTGGTCAGCTGTCGGTGCAGCCATCAACAATCTTGGGCCGGGGCTGGGCGATGTGGCTTTCCATTATGGCGACATCAATGCGGTGGCCAAGTGGACGCTTTGCTTCGGCATGCTGCTTGGACGACTCGAGGTCTTCACACTTCTGATATTGTTCACGCCTGCCTTCTGGCGCCGCTGATTCTGTAAAACAGCCTCTGGTAACGATCTCGCCCATCTGGAATAGTCGATACGCGCGAGTAGCTTCCCGGCTTCGGCACTGGTTCGCGTAATCATGTTACGAAATGTTTTAATCTTTGCGGGTGAATCACTCGTTCTAATTCGGAAGCAAGACGTTTATGCAATTGGCCTATGATCCGGCTCTGCCCAGCACTCTTTTCACCAGGTTGAAGACCGTCACGGTGACCATTGGACTCCTGGTAGGCTTTCTGCTGCTGCAGGGCTGTGAGGAACTCGGGCTGAAGGATGAGAAGAAGCGGCGTCCACCTCTGCCTGAGCCTGAGCCTCAGCCCCCAGTCGTAGTGGTCACGCCCCAAGCCAACTATCCGATTATCAACAGACTATTCTTCGAGGCGACGCGCCTGCCGAATGAACCAGATCCACTCACGCAGACATACAGCGTCGATGTGCGACAGCTGAGCGTCCTTCGACAGAGCGCCGGTCAGCCCGCCGAAGCCTTCGCACCACTCATTCCACTGGGCAATCGCCGCTTCACGCAAAGCTATGTACTGATCGAAGAAAATGATCGCTTCTTCCTTGGCGACCCAACGACGACCGAACTCAAGCAGTTGACCAGCTTCAGCGAGCCTGCCTGTGGCACCAATGGCGCAGCCACTGACCGTCGCCTGTTGACTGATGGCCTCGGCTTTGCCGACAGCACACTGATCGTGCGTTACGGAAGCCCGGAAGAATGTACAGCGGGCACAGCTGCTTTCGCGAAATTGCCACTGACCGCAAGCCCGCTGAACCTGCCTGAGCCGGCAACTACACTTGAGTTTTTCGGCAAACCACTGAATGCACTGGACGGTAGCATACTGGGTTATTTCCTGAAGAGCGGTGCCACATTGGAGCTGTTCGACAAGGCAGGCACCCTTGTCCGCTCCTTTCCAGTGGATCCCTCGATCGATCTGGAAGCCGCTGTCGGCCCTGCCATAGCCTACGGCGAAGACCTGCTGTTATCCGTTGCAGGCACGCTGTATCAGGCGCCGCCCTCCGCGTTCGTCGACCCAGCCCTGGAGCCGGTCGTACTGGCGACGCTGAGTGTGCCGGAGCTTGATGAGCGTGTGCAGCATCTGCAGAACACCAACCTGTATTATCTCGATGGCGCAGTTCTGCGGGTTGTCAGGCTGGCTGATCAGCAAGTCGAGACGGTTGCCGATCTCAGCAGTTTCGGCTCAATTCGACCTTCGCTCCAGGCCAGCAGCAGTTATCTCTGGGCGGCTACCCAGGCCGGAGAGCTGCTGAGAGTAGAGCCAGAGACAATGACCGTAACGTCCGTCATGTCGGGTCTTTCAACCAGTAATGCCTTCCTAGCCGGCACGAACGTCATCTTCGCCAGCATCGAGACGCCGCCTGCAGCCATTGTGCTCCCGCAGGATTCGCTCACAGTCCCACTATGTAGTCCCGCTGAGGCGGGTTGTTTCGAAAACGCGCGCTGGCTGTTCTTCGACCATTACCGTGAAGACGGTCTGACTCAGTTACCCGTATTGCTGCAAGGCTTCGGCACGACCACCGAGACTCTCGTCGATGGGGCGACGGTGATCACGAACAAACCGGCTTATGTCGACACCGCCCAGGGGCGCTTTTTCAATGCGTCGCAACTGACCCAGTTCGATCTCGCGAGTGGCAACAAGATTGTCAAGTTCTCGTCCGGCCTGCCAGGCGAGACTCAGGTACAGGCGCTTAGCGTGATTGAACAGGACTTCGGTCTGATTCAGTACGTGGGTCAGCCAGACAATCCAGCGAGTCTGCCGGACCTGGTGAGAATCAACATTGGCAGCCGAGCCGGCCTGGCTACCGTTGGTACGACAGGCAATCTTGCGGAACGGGTACTGAGCCGCAGCCAGAACTGAGCGCCTGTCGCGTCACGTACGGTACATGTGTCGGGCTTTGTCCGGCAGGTGCTTGAAGCGCTTGTACTCCCACTGATACTGCGCCGGTGCGAGCTGGATAAGCCGCTCCATACTGGCGTTCATTGCCGCCGCAGACTCGTGCAAGTCACTGGCATAAATGTCGTCAAGCGGCTTTTGTACATGAACGTCGAAGCCGCCGCTATCGTTGCGTAGACTCGTCATCATCAATACTCGCGCGCCGGTCTTCTCGATAAGACGGGGCACCAGCTTCATCGTGTGCGTCTGCATGCCGAAAAAGGGCACAAAGATGCCTCCGCTACGATCCGGTGACTGGTCGGGCAGAATACCGGTCACGCCACCTTCACGGAGGCTGGTAAACAGGCTCATCACCCCACGTTTCCCCGCTGGTACCAGGGTTGACCCATTGCGCTCGCGAACACTGCGCATGTACTCATCCATTCCAGGCAACTTCGGTTCCAGGTATAGCGAGCGTATGGTGAAGTGATGGGCAAGAAATAGCCCGCTGAGCTCCCAGTTGCCGAGATGTGGCACCAGCACGATAAGCCCCTCACGCGACTGCTTCGCCTCTTCCAGAAGTGAAGCGCCTTCGACATGCTGAATGAGATCAAGTACTCGCGCTGTCGGCCATTCCCAGATTGCAGCCATTTCGGCCGCCACCATGCCGGTGTTGAGCATACTGTCATAGGCCAGACGTTCTTTTTCGACCTGACTCAGATGCGGATAGCAGGCTTCGATATTGATTCGCGTGATCCTGAGCGCTTCTGTCTGCCACACGACAGCAGCCTTACCCAGGATGCTGCCGATGCGCTGCAACGATCCTAGGGACAGCCCGGACAACAGTCGAATCGATTTTCGCAAGATGGCCGAGAGCATACGGCCTTTCAAATCATGTGTTGTCATGTGCTAGTGTCCAGTCTGGTTGATCCGCGTATTGGACACTAATTGGCGCTCCATACGGGCGGCGTATGCGGGTTGCGTACTTGCTGGTAGATTACAGTGAGGCAAAGGGTATAATTACGCGCTTGTTTTGTCATGGGTTGCATTCCGATTGAGCGCCCGCCGCATCTTTACAGTATTGCCAGGACGGAGTTTGGAAAATCATGACGGTATCGAATAAGACCGCCCCTTCGCGAGACCCTTCACAGGACTCTTCACCAAAGCAGGATGCCTCGACCTTTCAGGGTCTCATCGCCATTCTGCAGAATTACTGGTCTGAGCAGGGCTGCGTGATTCTCCAGCCACTGGATATGGAGGTTGGGGCAGGCACATTTCATCCCGCCACATTTCTACGTGCCATAGGACCAGAACGTTGGAACACGGCTTACGTGCAGCCTTGTCGACGCCCTACTGATGGCCGCTACGGCGAGAACCCAAATCGTCTTCAGCACTACTATCAGTATCAGGTCATTCTCAAGCCGTCGCCACCCAATATACAGGAACTTTATCTCGGCTCGTTAAAGGCGCTGGGCATCGATCCATTGGTTCACGATATCCGTTTCGTCGAAGATAACTGGGAGAGCCCTACGCTGGGTGCCTGGGGTCTTGGCTGGGAGATCTGGCTGAATGGTATGGAAGTCACTCAGTTTACCTACTTCCAACAGGTCGGCGGCCTCGAATGTTTCCCGGTTACCGGCGAGATTACCTACGGTCTTGAGCGGATCGCGATGTACCTCCAGGGTGTCGATAGCATCTTTGATCTGGTCTGGACACATGGCCCCCATGGCAAGGTGACCTATGGCGACGTGTTTCATCAGAATGAAGTCGAGATGTCGACCTTCAACTTTGAACACGCCAATGTCGAGGCACTCTTCGCTCAATTCGATGCCTGTGAGCTGGATAGCCAGCGCCTGATCGAACAGGGTTTGCCGCTACCTGCCTATGAAATGGTGCTGAAGGCCTCCCACGCGTTCAATCTCCTCGATGCCCGTCATGCGATTTCAGTCACCGAGAGGCAGCGTTTCATACTGAGGGTCCGTGCTCTCGCACGCGCCGTAGCGCAGGCGTATTACGACCGTCGTGAAGCACTGGGCTTTCCACTAGCGGACCCTGAGCTCACCGCTGCGTCTGTCGCCAACAAGAGCGCTTAATCCGCGACACCGTCGCCTCATACTAAACACTGTCTGGATATAACCATGCAAGCCAAGGATTTTCTGCTGGAGCTCGGCCTTGAAGAGCTGCCCCCCAAAGCCATGCCTGTGCTGATGCAGAGTTTGAGACAGCTCATGGAAGCTGCACTGCAAACAGCTGAACTGTCTTATCGTGAGATTGAGGTGCTGGGTGCGCCACGCAGGCTTTCCCTGGTCATTCGCGGCCTTGCTGAGAAGCAGCAGGATCGGGAGGTCGAGCGCCGTGGCCCGGCAAAGCAGGCGGCCTTCGATGCCGAAGGTAAGCCGACCAGGGCGCTGCTCGGCTTTGCCAAATCCTGTCAGGCAGAAGTCGATGATCTTCAACTACTCGAAACTGACAAGGGCGCCTGGATGATGTTCCGGGCCAAGGAAGCTGGCCGCAGCGCCGAGGCCATTCTGCCAGAACTGATCCTGCAATCGCTGCAGCAGCTACCGATCGCCAAGCGCATGCGCTGGGGTGCATCGCGGGACGAGTTCATCCGTCCGCTACACTGGCTTGTAGCGCTTCTGGGCGAGGATGTGCTGCCTTTGGAGATCTTCGGAATTACCAGCGGTCGTGAGACGCGGGGCCACCGCGCGCATTCACCTGGCGTCCTTACCATCGAGTCGATAGCGCGCTACCGGGATCAGCTTCGAGAGGCAAAGGTCATTGTCGACTTCGACGAGCGCAAGGCCTCTATTCGTCAACAGATCCATCATGTTGTCGGTCAGGTATTCCCAGCTGCTGAAGCCAATGGGATCCATGCGGTTATCGATGAAGACCTGCTCACCGAAGTCACCGCGTTGACTGACTGGCCTGTGGCCATGATCGGTCGGTTCGAGGAGCGCTTCCTTGAGGTGCCGGCTGAATGTCTTATCAGTACCATGAAAGAAAATCAGAAGTACTTTCATATCGTCGGTGCTGACAATGCGATGCTTGCGGCCTTCGTCTTCATTGCCAATCTCGACAGTAAGGATCCGGAAAAAGTCGTGGCTGGTAATGAGCGTGTGGTCAGGCCACGCTTGAGCGATGCTGCGTTTTTCTATGAGACAGACCGGAAGCAAACACTCGAATCTCGGCTTCCGAAGCTCGAGAGCATTCTGTTCCAGAAGTCGCTAGGTACTGTGCTGGAAAAATCGAAGCGGCTTGAGAAACTTGCCGCGGCCGTGGCTGAACGCATTGGTGCTGATACCACCATGGCTGCTCGGGCTGGTTTACTCAGCAAGGCAGACCTCGTGAGCGACATGGTATTGGAGTTCCCGGAGTTGCAAGGCACCATGGGGCGTTACTATGCGATTCATGATGGCGAGCCCGCTGTTGTTGCCGAAGCCATTGAGGCTCATTACTGGCCTCGCTTTGCCGGCGACCGGGCTCCGCAGTCCACCGTAGCGGCTTCGGTCGCGCTGGCAGACAGGCTCGATACGCTTACCGGAATCTTCGGCATCGGCCAGGCCCCTACAGGTACCAAAGATCCCTTTGCATTACGCAGGGCTGCACTTGGCGTACTCAGAATCAGCATTGAGCATCACCTTGAGATGGATCTGAGCGAAATCATTGGCGCCGCGATGTCTGGCTACAGCGATACTGCTTCCTTTGAGCCCGGACTGCAGCAGGTTGTTTTTGACTACGTGTTTGATCGGTTCAGAAATCTCTACGAGGAGCAGGGCGTTTCAAGTGCTGCCTTCCTCGCAGTGAGAAAGCGGCCAGTCCGCAGTCCTTACGAGTTTCATCAGCGCATCCTCGCAGTCGAGTCATTCAGGACGATGCCTGAAGCCGAGGCCTTGATTGCTGCCAACAAACGAGTCAGCAACATTCTCGCCAAATCGAATTTGCCAGAGGACGCAAACCAGCAGGGCTCGATCGATGAGGGCTTGCTACAGAGTGATGAAGAGCGCGCGCTGTTCGATCGCGTAGTACGCAGCGAGGAAGCAACTCATCCTTTACTGAACTCCGGCAAGTTCGCTGAAGCACTTAGCCAGCTAGCTCAACTGAAATCGGTGACTGACGATTTCTTCGATAAGGTCATGGTCATGACGGATGATGCGGCTCTTCGCGAGAATCGATTGAACCTGTTGAAACGGTTAAGGGCGCTGTTCCTGAACATAGCCGATATTGCTGAACTCTCCTCCTGAGTTAGAGGCTGCCGGAGGATAACCCTCTGGCAGCCGCGCCTCTTCCGCGCTTAAAGTTCTAGAAGCTCGAGTTGACCTGAAGACTTGCGATTGTCGCACTGCCTTCAACATCCGCCACCACAGTATTCCCAATGCCCTCAGAGGTCTCGACGACCTCCACTGACTCGCCTTCCAGACGTGCTATGCCGAAATCCACAGACAGGTTCTCGCTAACCAGATAGCTTGCACCCGCTGAAAACCACAAGCGATCGCTATCGGGAATCGACAAGGTCCTGTTCTCTCTGGCGACGGGTGATTTGTCGAGTGCCAGACCACCTCTGAGAACAAGCTGCTCATTGAGGCTGTGAGTTACACCAATCGCGTAGCGTAAGTTGCCGTCCCAGTTCTCTTCCTTGAGCGTTATAGGACTTCGCGGATCACCCTCAATATCGGCTATCAACGAGTCGAAGCGCTCCCAGTTTGTGAAATTCACACTGCCATGAACCGCCCAGGCGCTGTCGATCTCGTGGTAGGCCGATAGCTCGACCATATCCGGAAGGTTGAGTTCGAGTGAGCCATCGGCATCGACAGGCACCGGAAAGCGGAATTCGGCATCACCTTCAATATCGATATCGAGGCTCGATCGATACTGCAGACCGAAGCGCGTTTGCGGGGAAAGTTCGAACAGCGCACTGACGTGGTAGCCGACATCATCACCATCACCTTCCAGGTCTAGGAGTGCTGGCGTGCCCGGCGCTATGAACTGCGGAGCACTTGTGCTGAGCTTTGCATCGGCCAGCACATAGTCCACACCCGCGCCAAGACTTAGTTGGTCAGTCACCTTATAGGCGATAGACGGCGTAATATTGATCGTCTCAACTGACGCCTCATCCGCTACATCCAGACCCGCAAATCTATCGTCATAATCGGTTTTCAGACCGAAATTACTAAACACTGCAAATCCTACAAAGAGCTTCTCATCAAGTTGGTAGCTGGAATAGAAGGCCGGCACGAAGGCATTTGGTGCAGCATTCTCGTCATTTGCGGGAAGGGTGATCCCCGTGGCGGTCGTCGTGGTGCCGTCGGCCTCAACTTCGAGGTCGATGAAAGAGAGCACGCCAGTAACATGTGTACCCTTGAGGCGTGTCATACCTGCTGTATTGCGCGCGAGCACAGCCGCCGTATCTGCTATGGCGGCTTCACCAGCATTGGCTCGTCCCAGCCCTCGTGCACTGTGCTCGCTCAGCTGGAAACCAGCTGCGGAGGCTTGAGTGCTGACCATGGTGCCAGCTAAAAGCGCTATGAAGGGTGAAGCATACGCTAATGGCCGAAGCTCAAGCATCGGCTTGCGCGGGTGAGCCTGTGCATCGGCGCGAAGACTGTTTAGGTGAGCACTACTGCGCCGCGAGTCTGTATGGTTCATAAGCTTCCTTATTTATCCGGTCAGGCGTTAAGACGATCGAAATTTATCAGCGAAATTCCGTAGGTTATAAACACTTAGCATGTTTTGGACCAAGCGCTTTGCGCTCCTGTCACTCCTGATTGATACGACACTATGCCTTGGCTGTGTCAAAAAAAACCCGGCTTATTGCCGGGTTTGGTAGGTCCTGCGATGGAATGTTCTGGCTAGATATCCAGATTCGTAACCGTCAATGCATTGGTCTGAATGAACGCTCGCCTCGGCTCAACATCATCCCCCATTAAAGTCGTGAAAATCTGGTCTGCTGCGATCGCGTCCTCGATACTCACCTTCATCATGCGGCGGCTCTCCGGGTCCATAGTGGTCTCCCAAAGCTGATCCGGATTCATCTCGCCAAGACCCTTGTAGCGCTGAATGCTCTGCCCTTTCATAGCCTCCTGCATGAGCCATTGGATGGCCGCTTCGAAGCTGTTGATCGGCTGCTTTTTTTCGCCTTTTTGAATGTAAGCATCATCTTCAATCAAACCATCTAGTTGGCTGCCCAGGTTGGCGATTGCCTCGTAGGAGGAGGAGAGGAAGAAGTCATCGTTCAGATCGTAGATGGTTTCGATACCATGCTGTGTCTGCGTAACCCGCTGTGTATAGAGCTGAGTCTCTGGATTGAGTATTGAGTCGACAGAGTACAAGGTGCCGTTAGTTACGGTGCCTGTCGTCAAAAGCGTGCCGAAGCGCTCCGACCAGCTCTGTGACTGCGCCAGTTCCGAGAACTCCAGCTGACCGATACGTGGTACTTCGAGCAGTCGCTTGAGAACGTCTTTCGGATAGGTCCTGGACATGCGCTCTATAAGCGTTTCAACCTTCTTGAATTCGTTGACCAATTTCTCGAGCGCAGGACCTTGTATTGGTGGCGTATCTGCGGAGCCATACAGCATGGTGCCGTCGAGCGCGGACTGGAGCAGATATTGCTCAAGCGCCTTTTCGTCCTTCAGATACTGTTCCTGCTTGCCCTTTTTGACTTTGTAGAGCGGTGGCATCGCGATAAAGATATGACCACCTTCGACGATCTCTCGCATCTGCCTGAAAAAGAAGGTCAGCAAAAGTGTTCGAATGTGAGAGCCGTCGACATCAGCATCAGTCATGATGATGATGCTGTGATAGCGCAGTTTGTTGATATCGAATTCTTCGCGACCAATACCGCAGCCCAGCGCAGTGATGAGCGTGCCTACTTCAGCCGATGCGAGCATCTTGTCGAAACGGGCTTTCTCAACGTTAAGAATCTTACCCTTCAACGGGAGGATTGCCTGCGTCTTTCGGTCGCGCCCCTGCTTGGCAGATCCGCCAGCAGAGTCACCCTCCACTATGAAAAGTTCAGATTTGCTTGGGTCCTTCTCCTGACAGTCGGCCAGCTTGCCGGGCAATCCCGCGATGTCCAGCGCGCCTTTTCGACGAGTCATTTCCCGCGCTTTTCTCGCAGCTTCACGCGCCCGTGCCGCGTCGATCATCTTGTTGACGATGCTCTTTGCTTCGTTCGGGTTCTCTGCCAGGTATTCGGCGAAGAAATTGTTCATCTCATGCTCTACCGCAGTCTTGACCTCTGAAGAGACAAGTTTGTCTTTAGTCTGCGAGCTGAACTTCGGATCAGGCACTTTAACAGACACGATGGCGGTCAAACCCTCGCGAGCGTCATCGCCCGATGTCGCAACCTTGCTCTTCCGTAACAGAGACTCCTTTTCGATGTACTGGTTAAGGCTTCGGGTGAGTGCACCACGGAATCCGGCTAGGTGGGTACCACCGTCACGCTGGGGTATGTTGTTCGTGAAGCAGTAGATATTCTCCTGGAATGTATCGTTCCACTGCAGTGCCACTTCAACAGTGACGCCATCCTCGCGCTCTTTTATAAAGTGGAATACTCGGTTCAGTGGCGTCTTGTTCTGGTTGAGGTATTCCACAAAGGCGCGGAGACCACCTTCGTAGAAGAAGTCTTCGCTCTTGCCGGAGCGTTCGTCAGTAAGGGAGATACGTATTCCGGAGTTAAGAAACGCCAGCTCTCGAATACGTTTCGCCAGAATATCGTAGTGGAAGATAATGTTCGTAAATGTCTCAGCCGATGGCTTGAAGTGCACCTGGGTGCCGGAGCGATCAGTATCGCCGACTATCGCCAGATCGGCCTGCGGGACACCGTGTACGTAGGTCTGTTGATGCACCTTGCCATTTCTGCGCACTGTTAACTTGAGATGCTCGGACAGCGCGTTGACAACAGAGACGCCCACCCCGTGCAGGCCGCCACTCACTTTATAGGCATTATCATCAAACTTTCCGCCCGCGTGCAGAACAGTCATGATGACTTCTGCAGCGGAAGTGCCAGTCTCCTCATGTATATCTACCGGTATACCGCGTCCATCATCAGTGACTGTGATCGACTCATCGGCGTGAATCTTCACCTGGATCTCTGAGCAGTGCCCTGCAAGCGCCTCGTCAATTGAGTTATCGACTACTTCGAAAACGAGGTGGTGAAGCCCGGATCCGTCGTCAGTGTCGCCGATATACATACCTGGTCGCTTACGTACTGCATCTAGACCCTTGAGCACTTTTATACTTGATGAATTGTAATCGCCCTGAGACATGCTATTCCTTACGCGGTTTTTGAATCATCTTATTATACAAGAAAGTGGTGGTTTTAGCGCCTCATTCTGGCTACTGGATAGGCCTGATCGCGCGGAGCATCGTGAGGTGTCGTTCACCCCCACCTAATGTTTCACGTGGAACCATCAGCTTGTGTGGCACGTCCAGCCGCTCTCGGACCTGACTTACGGGTTCTATAATATCCACTGTTATGTTTCACGTGGAACATCCACCGCTTAGGCGTTATCTCCGTCGACACGGTCTCTAGGAAAATTCTACTTGAAACGGCGACGCGGACCATAGCCGACCGTTACCCGATGCTTTGGCAACGGGTCTGGAGTCGGTTGCATCAAAACCCTGCACTGTTGCCTAATTGCGGAGCTAAGCCGCTCTGCCCAACCGGAGGCTCAAGCGCTGGCTAATAGGATCCGTCCGCGGCCAAGGTACTCATTGCGAAGAAGAGGCTAAGTGCCGTGTATGGGCTACCTACTGCCCCCCAAAGCAAGACCACTTCGATGCTGCAGCCGCAGGCTAGCCATCTGGATAGGGACGCTTCTTACGACGCCAGAGGCAGCTAATGTTCCCCGCCGGATCACGTCAAGCGTTTCGCGGGATGCGAATGCAGAACGAGAGCACTTGTTACCGCTCATCTCCGCCAGTTACCAGCGCCAGTGCAATTCTGACAACTCAGCTCAGCTGCGTAAGGGAAAACTGGATACCCGAACTAATAATTTTAGAAGTGGTTTAGACCTTTGCATCAAGGGCTGGTTCGGCATAAGGCTGAACCAGCCCTTGGACCGAGGTTAACTAGGCGTGTGCAACAACAACGCCACGCCACGCTCTTCGCTCGTGACGCCGCCCGACTGGTACCACAGCCCCTCAATAGAATCTGTAATTACCGGCGCTGAGAAGTATCAAGATCTTGTAGCGGAAGTGCATTCCATAGCCTCTAACATGGACTAAAAATTTGATTTACTCCGAGACTAGCCCACTGCTGTTTACCGCGGGACATATCGCTGGCGGGGCTGGTAGCGATATGTCCGCTGGTCAAGAAGTTGGGATAGTTAACGCTGCGCCTAGGATCTGTCGGCCCAAACGGCACGGCGGGGGCGGAGACTTCGTAGGCTACCTGCACACCGCTGCGCTCAAACCTCGCCAGATGCATAACCGCAGGAGGGCTTGATTAATGCGAGCCGCTATCAGAGGTTCCACGTGGAACATGCGAATCATGCGCCCCTTCGGTCGTTGTACAGCGAAAATTGTTTTGAATGCGCCGGCTCTCAGAATCGCTCTTTCTGCGCATCAGCGTTCACCACTTAACTGTTTCAACCTCTACCGGAGCTCTGTGTACCGCAGCAATTTCGCCTCTAGCGACCGGACAGTGGCCCTATGCCTTAGTAACTGCTCGAACTCCGCCATGTTCCACGTGGAACGTGGCGGTAGAAGGTGCATCGTTCAGGTCCGCTAAAAATGGAGGTAAGTCGCCCTGATCGGCTGCAAGGGCCGTAACGAAGAGCTGCGAGCAAGCAGAAGAAAGTTTTTGAAGCAGGTCTGCCGCACGTTCATTATCAAGCTCAGCGGTGATATCGTCCACGAGCACGATCGCGGGAGCTGCATGACTGCATTGCCGCAAATGCCGCACTTGATGTAACAAAAGTAGAGCGGCGAGTAGCTTGCACTGACCGCGAGAAAGGATCTCTTTCGCTACCTGACCATCTGTGTTCATCACCAGCTCAGCTCGTTGGGGTCCAGAATGTGTGCGACCTAGCACAACCTCAACGTCCCGTTTCGCAGCAAGTTCATCAAGAAAGATTTTCACCAACTCTGCGTCAGGGAGATCGGCGTCGAAGGCGAAGCCATGCTTAAGCGTTAAGCTGCAGTGTTTTAGTCCAGATGTACCCAAGTCGATTGTTCGGGTCGCCGTCGTTGAAGCGGGACTCGAACCCTCAGGGCTTTGAGCGCCAAGGTAGGCACTGTACATGGCAAAATACCGCTCGCGTACCCTTGCGACCTTCACTGACAACGTCGCGTAGGTCTCGGTCCAGGCGCGAAGCTCCTGTTCACCATTAAGCTCCTTGCCACGCTTCACTATCTTGAGAAGCGCATTGCGCTGCGTTAATGCGGAATGCCATTTCTTGAACAGAGTTCCGTATTGATGTTCCACGTGGAACGCACCCCAGTCGAGAAATCGACGTCGAACACCGGGCTCACCTAGCACAAGTTGGAGGCTCTGATGATCAACTACTTGAACAGGCAGAAGACGCGCTAATGCCATCGAGCTTTTGATGGGCGCGCCATCTAGCGAGGCCTGTAGTTTCGCCCTTTTCCGCTTTTGCATGCCGATGTGGTGCGCCGACCGGTCGTTTCCGATTTCGAGAGAAAGCGTGCCCCTAGCGAGCATCCCCTCATCTTTTGGACCGATGAGCTGGTCGAGGATACCGGTGCGGAAAGAGCGTCCAGTGAGTAAGAGGTGCAAGCCCTCCAGGAGCGTGGTTTTACCCTGAGCGTTGGCGCCGAAGAAAAGAACTGTGGGTGAAGGGAAGCCCGTGGAATCGTCTCCACTGCTCGACGATGCTGGAAAGGAAATAGCCAGGTCGTCAACAGCGCGAAAGTTTTTTAACTGCAGTGAAGTAATCATGATGAACCGAAACGGTCCATCACAGGGAGGGAGGTATTAGCTGGTCGCAGAATGAGGAGACCCTATTGCACAAGGCTCAGGCGCTCGTCCATGAACATATCCAGGTCAGGCGCGAGTAGATGAATATAGCGGTCGAAATAGAGGAACTGCTTGATGAGCAGTGCGAACTCGCGGGGAAAATGTAAGCCATGTGACTCACCAGTTTTCACGAGATCCATCAGGATAGTGTTGATTTCTTCGGCCTCGTTCAGCGTTTCCGTATACATCTGCTGCGAATCAGCATTGGGAACCATGCGATCCATTTTCTTGTACAGGCGCTGAATATCACCGGCAAGGTCAGCAACATTGACCTCAGTGTGAGTGACTCCAATGCGAATCATCGCGCTGGCCATCTCATGGAAATTCATCATCATGATAGCGGTAATGAAATCCGAGATTGCCTTCCATGCGCCCTTCGGGATCCTGCCCACGATGCCAAAATCAATGAAACCGATTCTGCCATCACGGAGGACCATCAGGTTACCGGCATGCACGTCAGCGTGGAAAAAATCACATTGAGTCAAACTGGAGAACCAGGCGTTCATCGCGGTGATCAGTGTCCGTTCTGGATCACTGCAGTACGTTCGTATGGTCTCGAGATCTGTCAGTGGCACACCATAAAAACGCTCCATCGTAAGCACTTTCATGGTAGAAGCATGTTCATAGTGCTTGGGCACAACAACGTCAGTATTCCCGGTGGCATTTAGAAAGGCTCTGAATTCATCGAGGTTCTTGCCTTCCTTGTAGAAGTCGCATTCCTCGACCATCGTTTTCTGAATTTCTTCAACTATTCCGGAGAGAGACGTCCAAGATAGCTTCGGTGCAAGCAACTCGAGAATCCTTGCGCCTGCGTAAAGGAAATTGAGATCGGTCACCAGGATGTTACGGACACCTGGCTTCTGAACCTTGATCACGACATCATCGCCGTTCACAAGCTTCGCGGCGTGGACCTGCGCTATAGAGGCGGAAGCGAGCGGCACGTGATCAACGTGAGCGAACACCTCCGATAGCCGATCACCAAACTGTTCGTCGAGTATTCTCTGAATCACCGTGAATGGCAGCGGCCTTGTCTGATCCAGACAGAACTGAAATTCTTCAACATAGGCCGGCGGAAAAAAAGTCGGAGACGACGCTATGAACTGGCCGAGCTTGATATAGGTCGAACCAAGTCGCTCGAAAGTCTGACGAAGTAATCTCGGCGGCGGCGGACGATCGCCTGCGACCCAACTGATACCGGTAGAAGCCAAAACACTAACAGTCTGGCCGATACGGAGAAAACCTTTGACGGTGTTCTGCACTGTCTCGTTCATAAGCTATCCCTTCAACGGAACGATTTTCGTGTAACCCTAGAGTCTCATTGGCATAACGACATAAAGGGCATCCTTTGTATCCACACCTTCAACGAGTGCACTACTGGCAGGATTCGAAAGTGCAACCTCTACCCGCTCATCCTTGATGACATTCAATACGTCAAGCAGGTAGGCAACGTTAAAGCCCATCTGCAGATCCTCATACGCATAATCTACTTCAAGCCTGTCTTCAGCTTCCTCCTGCTCAGGATTGTTAGCAAACACTTCAACAGTGTTCTCGCTAAACTGAAGCCGAACGCCTCTATAACTTTCGTGACTGAGAATGGCCGCTCGGCTCAGCATGCTCTTGAGGAGAAGTCGGTCGCCCAACATCTTCTTGTCGCTGTTACGCGGGATAACCCGTTGGTAATCGGGGAACTTGCCTTCAATCAACTTCGAGCTGAACGCATAGTCTTTCATGAGTACACGGATATGATTGTGACCTATGAGTACTTCGCAAATGGCTTCCTCATCGTCGGCCAATAACTTTGCAAGCTCCAGTACACCCTTGCGCGGAATAATTTTCTGAACCGTAGTATCTTCGGCGCTATCGTCAAAAAGGTCGTGCTTATGTTCGAAGCCAGCCATAGCGAGTCGATGACCATCCGTCGCTACCGCGCGTAAGCCTGAACTATTCAGTTCCAGAAGAAGACCATTGAGGTAATACCGGACATCCTGCTGAGCCATTGCGAAGGCAGTCGCATCAATGATCCGTTTGAGCTTGGCCTGCTGCAGACGCAATGAGATATCGCTGCTCTCATTCTCAACCTTGGGGAAATGGTCTGCCGGCAGTGTCGCCAACGAGAAGTGGCTTGTGGCACATCTCAGATCCAGTTTTGAACTGGCATACTCGAGCGTCAACATCTGGCCTTCTGGAAGGCTACGGCAGATATCACTCAGCTTGCGCGCGGGCACGGTGATAGCTCCGGCCTGGTGTACCTGAATCTCGCGAATATAGGCAACCAGCTCGACCTCGTTATTGGTCGCGGTAATGCTTACACCATCTTCCGGCGACGCCTGAATAAGCACGTTCGCCAGAACAGGCATAGTGTGTCTTTTTTCGACTACACCGCCCACCATAAGCAACGGTGTCAGGAAGCGTTCTCTCTGACATGTAAATTTCATAGAAACAACTCTGTTTTCAGGAAGTTTTGATTGTAGTTCAGCCTAAGCAGTGCTTACCAGCCACAATGGGCCCACCACGGTTTGTCAGCCGGTGAGGGAGCGCATGAAATACTGGTAGTCCTCTCGTGTCGTGACGTCGGTCTGTTGAAGGGCCTTCATGACCTTGCAAGCATGTAAGACAGTCGTATGATCTCGCCCACCGAAGGCATCGCCGATCTCCGGGAGGCTATGCTGGGTCAGCTCTTTTGCCAGACACATTGCTAACTGCCGAGGCCGGGTAATAGATCTCGTTCGCCGCTTCGAAAGCAAGTCAGATACCCTGATCTTGTAATATTCTGCAACCGTGCGCTGGATATTATCTATGCTTACCTGCTTCTCGTGCAGCGCCAGCAAATCCTTCAGACACTCACGAATGAACTCTGGAGTAATCGGATTGCCGGTAAAATGGGCGTTAGCAATCACCAGTCTCAATGCGCCTTCCAGTTCTCGAACGTTGGAACGAATCTTCTGCGCGATGAAGAATGCACATTCGCTGTTAAGTTCGACGCCAGACTGCTCGGCCTTCTTCATAAGGATCGCCACCCGTGTTTCCAGCTCAGGCGGCTCAACCATGACCGTCAGCCCCCAGCCAAAGCGCGACTTGAGACGCTCCTCCATGTTCTCGATTTCCTTGGGATAGCGATCCGAAGTCAGGATCATCTGCTGTCCACCTTCAAGTAAAGCATTGAAGGTATGGAAAAACTCTTCCTGCGAACGTTCTTTCTTCGCAAAGAACTGGATGTCGTCTATCAGCAGCGCGTCAACACTGCGGTAGTATTTCTTGAATTCATTAATCGCGTTCATACGCAGGGCTTTGACCATGTCCTGGACAAAGCGCTCTGAATGCAGATATACCACTCGCGCATTAGGCTTTCGGGCGACTATTTCGTGACCCACCGCATGCATCAGGTGAGTCTTCCCCAGACCGACGCCCCCGTAGAGAAAAAGCGGGTTGAACGCCTTTCCCGGATTATCGGCCACCTGGATTGCCGCAGCTCTCGCCAACTGGTTGGATTTTCCCTCCACGAATGATGGGAAAGTAAAGTCACGGTTAAGCGCACTCTCATGCTTGACCAGAGGCGAAGGCTCCTGTGCGTTATTCACCGTCGACCAGGTTTCCGGTGCAGGGGCGCGAACACGTCGTCGGGGTGACGCGCCTCGCGAGTCGTTTTCCGGAACAACACCAGTCTGATGCCCGCGTATTTCGTTCTGCGAAGTCTGCTCCTGCTTAGCCGAGCTATCAGCAGCCGCTGGCGCCGTCGCCTGCATGGCAGCTGCGTCTGCTCTGGGCGCTGAACCAATCTGGAGGCAAACCTGGATTCCACCGCTGGCTTTATCCGATCCAGCTGCTGTCTCGCTCGTAGCGTAGGCGCAGAGTAGATCGTCGATTTTTGGCAAATATTTGTCTTTAACCCAATTCATGACGAACCGGTTAGGGGCGTAAAGATGCAACTGTCCGTTTTCAAAATGCGCCTGTAACGGTCGTACCCAGGTATTGAATTGGTCCGGAGGTAAATCTGTCTGAAGGGCGTTCAGGCACTGTCGCCACATCACATTAGGCATTGACCATCATCTTCTATCAAAGTAGTGAATTATGTGGCTCGACGTCGGTAGCGATCAGCAGATTGCCGAGGCTATAGAGCTGCAATCTACTGCAAATGCAGGATTTTCCGCGCTGGCTTTGCGCCGAGCTCTGCTGTTTTCACCGATTCTTGCACTTGCGCACGACACAGCTCCGTCTGCGTCGTCGGTATGCGCTACTGATTCATCCGTTCAAGTAGGAGAATACTACCTTTCAGCCGGCTGTCTTGCCAGTGGCAGACAGAGTTATTCAAAGCATGTGCATATCTTTTTTGTTTTCTATCAATATCTTATTGACTTACTCACAGAGATAAGAACAACTTTCAGGGCTTGTTCGTATTACCCGTATAAACAGTGGCAACCTGGGATCGAGAAAACGATCTGAACAAGTTGTTGACTGCCCTGTGCGTGAAGGGGGTAACAAGCTGTGCATAGCTTTTCGGCAGGATGGCCTGTGGATAAACAGGTCATTTACCCACAGGATGCACACACGACATACAGAAACTACACTCAGCTTAAAATGGCTTGAAAATTCCACAGATCACTGTTTTATAAAGAATAATCTGAGTTGTTCGCTTAAACACGGCTAGCTAATCACTACAATCACAAAGTTTTATACATGAAAACCTGTATTGATTAAGCTGGACTCGTAAAGCGGACCAGAACAGGTAGCTTGTATAAGCGGAATGAATTGAATATAATCCGCGACCCTGAATATGAACCAGCTATGAGTACCAACCATGAAACGTACCTTTCAGCCAAGCAATCTCAAGCGTAAGCGCTCGCACGGCTTTCGGGCACGCATGGCCACCAAGGGTGGACGTGCTGTCATCAATGCGCGTCGTGCCAAAGGTCGGAAAGTTCTTTCCGCCTGATCTGCCTGACTCGCAAGGGTCTGTCTGAAATCATGCTCACATCGGCACAATCTGGCGCCGATGTATCCAAAGGATGGGAATGAACGAGTCTTTTCCTCGAGTGGCCCGCCTGTTAGCGAAACGTGATTTCAGTACCGTGTTCGAAGACAATCACTTCAAGCGCAACGCACCTCAGGTACTTATGTTGTGCCACAGGCCAGCTGATCCGGATCAAGCATCCGGCAGCCGTCTGGGGGTGATCGTTGCCAAGAAACAGGTCAAGCGGGCGCATGAACGAAATAGACTGAAACGTCTAGCTAGAGAGCAGTTTCGTGTTCTGCGTAGCGAACTACCGACCGCAGACATCGTGATGCTCTTCCGACACCCGGCACAATTTTGCTCTAATGCAGAGCTTTCCGAAATTCTCCGGAAACATCTGCTGGGTTTGCAGCGAAAATACCAGGATGTGCAAGCAAGTCTGGAAAGTCAGTGAAAACGCGCCCTCGTCGTGAAGGCGCCGGATCGCTTGCTAGCCAGCTTCGTCAGTGGCCTACCCGCCTTGTGCTCGGTTTAATCCGACTCTACAAACTCACGCTCAGCCCGTTCATTGGACAGCACTGCCGATATACGCCGTCCTGCTCCACATACACCTCGGAAGCCATCAAAGTTCATGGTTTGCGCAAAGGTGCTTATTTTGGCGTTCGCCGTCTGCTAAGATGCCACCCCTGGTGTCACGGTGGCTACGATCCCGTCCCAGCCCCATGCGATAAACACGCTTCCTCTCAGAGACTTTCCTGAAGACTAGAGATTATGGATTCAATTCGTACTGCTATCATTATCGCTCTCCTCGCGGTCAGCTATCTCATTATTCTGCAATGGAATGAGGATTATCCTGACGCTAGCCAACGCGCAGCCACTACGCCGAGTCAACAGACCGTAGCTGGGAGCGACACAGCCCTCGAATCAACCGATACCGGTGACGACGGCGATCTGATTGTGCCTGAGCAGGGAGAGAATGACCTGGTCGTTCCAGGTGCAGCCGAGTCTGCTACGAGCACACCAGTCGCAGGCGGCGGCAAGCTCATTTCAGTGCGCACGGATGTCCTCGATCTTCAGATCGACCCCGTCGGTGGCCGCATCGTCAAGGCTGCACTGCTCGAGTACCCGATTTCTGTTCATAACGAAACCCCTCTCAAGCTTCTACAGCATGGCGACGGCGTAACTTTCCTGGCTGAAAGCGGACTGATTGGAGAAGACGGCTTAGATACCGCCAAAAATGGTGGGAAACCGAATTATGCCACGGCCCGGAACAGCTACGAACTCAAGCCCGGTGAAGACAGGCTCACGGTCGATCTGAAAACCGAACGCAACGGTATCAATGTCATCAAGCGCTATGAGTTCGAGCGCGATAGCTATGAAATCAACGTCAGTTTCGTTATCGAAAACCAGAGCTCAGAGCCCTTCACGGCCAACTATTTCGCGAAACTTCTGCGAGACCGGTCTGCCGATCCGACTTCCAGTGGTGGTTTCGGTGCAGTTTCCTATCTGGGCGGCGTTGTTTCTGCCCCTGAGCAGGATCTGCCCTATGAAAAGCTCGACTTTGACGATGTCGACGACGGCGTAGAGAGCCTGACATCTGATAACGGCTGGATAGCCATTCTTCAACATTATTTTGTCACCGCGCTCATACCACAGAGTGAGCAGGCCAGCGTTTTTCAAGCCCGGAAGCGCAACGGCTTATACATGTATGGTTATGTCGATCCTGCATTTACCGTTCAACCTGGAGCGACCGAGGTCAAGTCCGGTAAGATCTATGTCGGTCCGAAAGTACTCGACCGCCTCGAGCAGGTGGCCCCCAATCTGGAGCTGACTGTAGACTTCGGATGGTTATGGTTGATTGCTAAACCCTTGTTTGTCGTTCTCAAGTTCCTCCACGACTATATTTTTGCAAACTGGGGTGTGGCCATCATCCTGCTCACCATTGGTATCAAGGCCCTGTTCTTCAAGTTATCGGCCACGAGCTATCGCTCCATGGCTAATATGCGGCGAGTGACACCGGAACTTCAGCGCTTGCGGGAACAACATGGTGATGATCGGCAGCGCATGTCACAGGCCATGATGGATCTGTACAAGCGCGAGAAAATCAATCCGCTCGGCGGTTGCCTACCTATACTGGTCCAGATGCCAGTGTTCATCTCGCTGTATTGGGTATTGCTCGAGAGTGTCGAACTTCGTCAAGCACCGTTTTTTGGATGGATTCAGGATCTTTCGCTGAAAGATCCGTACTTCATTCTGCCGCTGCTGATGGGCGCTACCATGTTCCTGCAGACCAAGCTGAATCCAACACCGCCAGATCCAATGCAGGCTAAGGTCATGCAGCTGATGCCGATCATTTTCACAGTGTTCTTCCTGTGGTTCCCGGCCGGTCTTGTGCTGTACTGGTTCGTCAACAACCTGTTGTCGATCACGCAGCAGTGGATTATTACCCGTAGCATTGAGAAATCCTCGGCGAGTCCTGCAAAGAGCTGATTAGGTCGAGGTTCATGCAGAAAGCGGACGAAGCGTTGGATACGATTGCTGCGGTAGCGACGCCGCCCGGTCAGGGCGGTATCGGTATCATTCGTCTCTCGGGGCCGTCCGCCAGAAAGATAGGCGAACAGATGGTCGGGCGCTCGCTGGACGCGCGCGTGGCTACGCTGTCTCCATTCTTCGACGCAAGTAAGCGCCAGCTCGATCACGGCATTGCGCTATATTTTCCTCAGCCAAATAGCTTTACTGGTGAAGATGTATTCGAACTACAGGGCCATGGCGGGCCGGTGGTGTTGGATCTCTTGCTGGCTGCCGTCTGCCAACTGGGCGCTCGAATTGCCAGACCAGGCGAATTCAGTGAACGCGCCTACCTCAACGATAAACTGGACCTGGTGCAGGCTGAGGCCATTGCTGATCTCATCAGTGCCTCGTCGGAACAGGCCGCAAGGAGCGCGCTGGCATCCCTCAGCGGTGAGTTCTCTGCAACCATCAACATGTTCCTGACGGAATTGACCAGACTTCGAGTGTATATCGAAGCGGCTATCGATTTTCCGGAGGAGGACGTCGACTTTCTTGCCGAAAGCGAAGTCGTCAACGAGTTGAGCGCCTTGAGAACATCCCTGATGGATGTCCGAAAACGCGCCACACAGGGGCGGGTCTTGCGCGATGGTATTTCTGTTGTACTCGCAGGCAAACCCAACGCCGGTAAATCGAGTCTGCTCAACGCACTGGCTGGCGAAGAACGCGCGATCGTCACCCACGTCGCGGGAACAACCCGAGATATCGTTCGTGAGCATGTCGTTATTGACGGCCTGCCGCTGCACCTGCTCGATACAGCTGGGATTCGTGAAACAGAAGATATCGTAGAGAGGATCGGCGTCGAACGCGCACAAGCCGCGAGTGTCAAGGCAGATGCCCTGTTATGGATCTATGATGCCGTCGAGTCTCCGGCTACTGATGTTCAACCTGAAGATCTTTTACCGCCCTTTCTCCTTCAGCATGTCCTTTCTCATCCTGATTTACCGCTGTTCATGGTGGCGAACAAGTCAGATCTGCTTTCGGCTCATCCCGTCCACAATGTATCGCAGCAGACAATCCGATCACGGCAAGGTGTCCAGTATCATCAGCTCGCCGTTTCTGCCATCAGTGGAGAGGGCCTCTCAGAGCTCAAGTCTAGGCTCAAAGCCGTGGCGGGACTGCAGAATACTGGTGAGCAATTGATACTGGCGCGGCGGCGTCATCTAGAAGCGCTTGAACGCTGTCAGCAGCATGTAGACGCCGCTATGCTTGCCCTCGAGTCTGGTCAGCTCGCTGGCGAGCTCGCTGCAGAAGATCTCCGATACGCTCAAGCGGCTTTATCGGAAATTACAGGCGAATTCTCTTCTGATGATCTACTGGGCGAGATATTCTCAAGCTTTTGCATTGGCAAGTGAAAATAGCGACAGCCGCGCGGCTAAACTAAATTTGACGTGCTAAGGTAGGGAAGGAGTATAACGCCCTTCAATCATACAGACCGGACCTCGTGTGTTTACATTATTAAGCAGACAGCGTTTTATTCCTGCGCTCATCCTCGTGTTCGGCATGGCTGTTTCACTTGGGGTGGCATCAGTCCTGAATCACGCATTACGCGCAAATGATGAGGAGCGCTTGCAGCGTTATGCCAGTGCTGCTCATCAGGCAGTTGAAGAACGCATCATCACCTATATCGCAATGCTTCGCTCCACCGCCGGTTTTTTCACCAGCAGGCCTGAACTTACTCACCAGGAATTCGAAACCTACGTAGCTCAACTGGGCCTCCATTCACACTATGCCGGTGTCCAGGGAATAGGCTACTCGCAACGGATTGATGAGCAGAACATCGAAGCCTTCGAACAGGTCCAGAGAAAAGGCCGCTTCGAAGATTTCAGTGTCTGGCCCGACACGCCTCGTGATGAGTATCACAGCATCACCTATCTAGAACCTCTCGATCAGCGTAATCGCACAGCGATTGGCTATGACATGCACAGTGAGCCCAAGCGGCGCATGGCGATGGACCAGGCACGCGATACGGGCGATGTCGCTATGACTGATCGCTTGATACTTGTTCAGGAGATACACGACGATGTGCAGCCAGGCTTCAATATTTATTTACCGATCTATTCAGGCAGCAACCTTGAAACGGTAGCGCAGCGGCGAGCAGCACTCCGAGGCTTCATCTATTCACCATTCCGTGCAGGCGACCTGTTCGAAAATATCTTCACCGATCCTCTGTTTGTCGACTTTGCCGTATACACCTCCGAATTGAGCGAACCTGCAACGCTCTTATATGCAACCGCGGATCCAGCCACAAGCAGTAGCGCAGATAGCGGCTTTCAACGAACGGCTCGATTACAATCCGGCAACTCGAACTGGCATATCACCTACTGGCCTGCTGAGCAATTTGTATACAGTCATACATGGTGGATCTTTGCTAGCGTATTGCTCTTGGGTGGGCTCATCTCCACAGGTCTCGCCTTACTCAGTTACAAAGAGCGGCGCGCACGACGCGAGACAGAGCTATCGGAGAGGCACTTCCGCAACATTTTCGAGACCCAGTTTCAGTTTCTCACCATCGTTTCACCCAAAGGTGACATTGTTAATGTCAACACCTTGCTCCTGCGTCTGGCGGCTGCCGACAGAACATCGGTATTAGGTAAGCCCATCTGGCAGGCCCCATGGTGGGGAGATGATCTGAAAGACGAAGAACTATGGCGTACAAGGTTTTCCGAAGTTCGCACGCTAAAGCGGCCGCTCAATACCACTGATCAGATGTGCCTCGCCGGTGAGAGCTTAAGAATCGTAGAATCCGCAATGACAGCTGTGGCAGACCGTGCCGGGCGGGTCGAATTCTATCTCCTTCAAGCTCACGATATTACCGACCATCATCGTACCGAAAGGCGTTTGAAAGAGGAAACCCAGACCCTCGAGGCCTTGAACCGACTAGGGCGGTCGCTTTCATCGAAACTCGACTCGAATGAACTGATGGGCTTGGCGACAAAGCGCGCAAGAGCGCTAAGCGGCGCTTCAGTAGCCTGCTTTTTGTACCGCCAGAGGTCCGTAGATGATTCGACAGACCTTGTCACTGCAGTGTCAGGTATTCCGGAAGAAATCTTCGAAGCGGAGTATCGCTCTCTTGGGTCCCATCTATTCCACCTGACCTTGAAAGAGCGGCGTACTATTTTAGTACGGGATTTATTTGATCAAGAGGCACCTGTTATCCCCTTGCCGCCGATGCTGTCCCCTGATGGCGATTTCGCATTTCGAAGCCTTCTTGCTGTCCCAGTCATTTCCCGTAACGACGATGTGATAGGCGCTCTGGTGCTCGGGAACTCCGAACCAGCAGCGTTTAGTGAGCGCGAAGTCCAGATTATGGAGGGCATTACAGCCCAAACCGCCATCGGCATAGACAACGCGCGTCTGTATGAGACGCTGACACAGAGTGAAGAAAAATTTCGCCAGCTGGCCGAGGCTGCAGAAGCGGCTAATCAAGCCAAAAGCGAATTCCTGGCCAATATGAGTCATGAAATCCGGACGCCGGTTAACGTTATAACCGGTTTAACGGCTGTCATGTCAGAAGACACTACGGCCGACCAGCGCGCACGCTTCCTGGCGACTATGCAAGCAAGCTCCCGACAGCTGCTCGAATTGATCAATGACCTGCTGGACCTCTCAAAGATCGAAGCCGGTAGCCTGGAGCTGGAGCGCCAACCTTTCATGTTCGGAGAATTGCTGCGGGATGTCGGGCTGATTTATGGCGAAGCCGCCAGGCAGAAGGGTCTTGAGTTAGAACGTGATATCGCCGACGCACAGGTTCTACCTGCGCTGCTGGGTGACCCGCTGAGGCTTAAACAGGTACTGATCAACCTGTTGGATAACGCCATTAAATTTACCGCCGCTGGAAAAGTGGCCATCAGAATCCGCAAACAGCACGAAACAGCGGAGACGGTGCAACTCCTCATCACGGTTGAGGACACTGGGGTCGGCATTTCTCCAGAGGCTCGACCACTGATCTTTGGTATGTTCAATCAGGCTGATAGCTCGATCACGCGACGGTTCGGTGGCACCGGTCTTGGTCTCGCAATTACCCGAAATCTTATTGAGCAGATGAACGGGTCCATAACCGTCGAGAGTGATGAGGGGGCGGGTTCGAGATTTATTATTGATCTCACCCTCGCGAAAATTCAGGCTCAGGTTATGGTCGCGAACTCAGCAAAAGACGCCATTGCGCGGCTGCCCGACGTAAGCTCCACTAAAGAAGAACACTGCCAGCTTCTAGTGGTTGAGGATTATGAGCCAAACCGGCTGGTACTCGACAGTATGTTAAAGCTGCTCGGCTACAAATCCATTCATTTCGCGGAGACCGGCACAGAAGCGCTGGCGATGTTTGATGAGACGCAGTTCGATCTTATCCTCATGGATATTCAGATGCCGGGAATGGACGGACTGAGTGTCACGCGGGAAATGCGCGATCGGGAAATGGAAGCGGCCAGGCAAGCTGCCGTTATCATCGGCGTAACAGCACACGCACTAGCCGACGACCGGCAACGCTGCCTTGATGCCGGGATGAACAGCTACCTCGCAAAGCCCTACACCATCGAGTCACTCAAGGCCCTCCTGCAACATTACCTGCACGGCCGGGCCTGTTTGTGAAAAACCAGCCACTCCCCGAAAGACTACGGCCGACTGCTCTTGAAGACGTGTTGGGCCAGGATCATCTCCTCGCACCAGGACGACCACTCCACACCGCTGTGCAGACCGGCCGGCCGCACTCGATGATACTCTGGGGTCCCCCCGGCGTGGGTAAGACCAGTATTGCAAGATTGCTAGCCAACGCATTTGACTGCGAGTTCCAGGCTATATCTGCCGTATTTGCCGGTGTGAAGGAAATCCGAGCTGCCGTTGCGCTGGCGCAACAGCTACGCGACCAGTCCGAGCGGCCGACCATCCTTTTCATCGACGAGATACACCGTTTCAACAAGTCTCAGCAGGATGGTCTGTTACCTCATGTCGAAAGTGGGCTGCTCACTTTTATTGGCGCCACCACAGAGAATCCCTCGTTCGAAGTCAACTCAGCACTCCTGTCTCGCGCCCGGGTCTATGTACTCAAGGCCCTGGAGAGCGAAAGCCAACAAGCTCTGCTAAAGCGTGCGCTGCAGAAAGACTATCCGGGATTGCAGATTGAACCCGATGCCGCAGCGGCACTGTGTGAGCTGGCCGATGGCGACGGTCGCAGATTATTGAATTCACTTGAGCAAACGGCCGAAGCTGCTGTTCAGCAAGACAAGTCGATCATCGATATTGATCTCGTCCAAGCCCTTGCAGGCAGTTCCACGCGCCGGTTCGATAAAGGTGGAGATGCCTTCTACGACCAGATCTCAGCACTCCACAAAAGCGTTCGTGGCTCTGATCCAGACGCTGCACTGTACTGGTTCTGTCGCATGCTCGATGGCGGCACCGATCCGCGCTACCTGGCCCGCCGGATAGTCAGAATGGCTTGGGAAGATATCGGATTGGCGGACCCACGGGCTATGCAACTGTGCAACGATGCTGCCGCCACCTACGAGCGCCTCGGTTCGCCCGAGGGTGAACTCGCGCTGGCGCAAGCGGTAATTTATCTCGCAGTGGCTGCCAAGAGCAACGCCGGTTATGCGGCGTTCAATGCTGCAAGAAAATACGTTAGCCAGGACCAGTCAAGACCGGTGCCAATGCACCTGCGTAACGCCCCCACCAAACTCATGAAGACACTCGGCCACGGCAAAGGGTATCGCTATGCACATGCCGAGGCAGACGCGTACGCCGCAGGTGAGCAGTATCTCCCGGATGGCATGCCCCCTCCCGGCTGGTACCAACCGGTAGACCGGGGTCTGGAAATCAAAATTCGCGAAAAGCTAGAACGGTTGGGGCAACGTGATGCGCAAACCCAGCCCCGGAAATCGCCGTAGTCCCGAACCGCGGGCCGGGCGCGTTCCCAGTTCCGATCAACGGTATTCTCGAGTTGTCAATAATGTGGATAACTTTTATCGTCCTTTTAGTGCATCGATCTGTTCCTTTTAAATTTCTTTAAATATCAAATAGATATCGATGTCAATAGACAGTTGGCTTGGATTATGCCTGTGGATAAGTCTATTAATAACTTCTTGAGAAGATGTTTGTAACTTTATGATTCCCCTAATGTTTCAAAGTGTTAATGTACTACTAGTCTAAGCAGGGTGGATTTAATCACTCTCAGGTATAAATTTGGCAGTAAATTGTTCATGGTTTGTACAATACTCGCGAAGGCTAGGCAGCCGTAGTAAACTACCGCCCCATTTTAAGAGTTCCCGGGTCTCCATTTATGATCTATCACAAGCATTATGACGTCGTCGTGATCGGCGGCGGACACGCTGGTACTGAAGCGGCGCTGGCAGCAGCCCGTGCGGGTGCGAGCACACTTCTGCTGACTCATAACATCGAGACTCTGGGGCAGATGTCCTGTAACCCTGCCATTGGCGGCATTGGTAAAAGCCATTTGGTGAGGGAAATCGATGCGCTCGGTGGTGCGATGGCGTTAGCAGCTGACGCTGCAGGCATACAGTTTCGCGTGCTCAATAGCCGCAAGGGCCCGGCGGTGCGTGCCACTCGAGCCCAGGCCGACAGGGTCCTCTATCGTGCCGCCATCCGAACCATGCTGGAAAACCAGCCAGGCCTCGATATTTTCCAACAGGCTGCAGATGACTTGATTGTTGAGAGCGACACCGTGAAAGGTGTGGTAACCCAATCAGGTATTCGCTTCATGTCTCACAGTGTCGTGCTGACTACCGGTACTTTTCTCGGCGGCACCATACACATCGGCCTGGAAAATCACCGGGGCGGACGCGCCGGCGATCCCCCATCCATCCGCCTTGCCGACCGCTTGCGGGAGTTGCCCCTGCGAGTGGGCCGACTCAAGACTGGCACACCCCCACGCATTGATGCTCGCAGCGTGGATTTCAGCAAGATGATAGAACAGCCCGGAGATACGCCGCTGCCGAGCATGTCATTCATGTATGGCATCGGCGACACGCCGAAGCACCCTCGGCAGATCAGCTGCTTTACCACCAAGACAACCGCTGAAACTCACGAGATCATTCGCGGTGGCCTGGACCGCTCCCCCATGTATACTGGCAAGATTGAAGGGGTTGGGCCGCGCTATTGCCCGTCTATCGAAGACAAGGTCCAGCGTTTCGCAGACAAGGATTCGCACCAGATCTTCATCGAGCCTGAGGGTCTGACCACCCATGAGCTCTACCCTAATGGTATCTCCACCAGTCTGCCCTTCGACGTGCAGCTGGCCCTTGTGCATTCGATGCCTGGCCTGGAAAATGCGCACATTACCCGACCTGGCTATGCCATTGAATATGACTATTTCAACCCACAGGACCTCAAGCCGACACTCGAAACGAAGGTTATTGCCGGTCTGTTCTTCGCCGGCCAGATTAACGGCACGACGGGCTATGAAGAAGCTGGTGCGCAGGGGCTACTGGCCGGTGTAAATGCAGCCTTGCGCGGCCTTGATAAGGATCAGGTCACCTTCGGTCGCTCCGAAGCCTATCTCGGTGTGCTGGTGGACGATCTCATCACCATGGGCACTGTTGAGCCCTATCGGATGTTTACCAGCCGGGCCGAGTATCGGTTATTGTTGCGCGAAGACAACGCGGACCAGCGTCTTACCGAGACTGGACGCCGACTGGGCCTGGTCAGTGACGAGCGCTGGGCTGTCTTCAGCGAAAAGCAAAACGCAATTGCGCGTGAACATGATTGGTTGAAGCAGACCTGGGTGCAGCCGGCCAGTCCGCTGGCCGAGACCATCAGCAATACTTTCGGCTTCAACATCGCGAGGGAGTATTCATTGTTTGACCTCGTCAAGCGTCCAGAGGTCACACTTGCTGCGCTGAAACAGCTCTGGCTGGCTGAAGAGCCAGCGCCTGAGTTAATCCATGGTATTGCAGAGACGACCGCCACACAGGCCATCGCCGGTCAGGTTTCGGAGCAAGTGGAAACCGGCATCAAGTACGCCGGCTACATCACGCGTCAGAGCGAGGAAATTGAGAAACTGCGTCGAAACGAGCATCTCGTGCTACCGGCTGATTTCGACTACGCCCGCATCGACGGTCTGTCGTCGGAAATTCGCCAGAAGCTATGCAATGTGCGGCCTGCTTCTATTGGTCAGGCCGGTCGAATACCCGGCGTTACACCGGCGGCTGTATCTCTGTTGCTCGTGCACCTGAAGAAAAGAAAAACAGCAGCCTGATGCAGCATCGTGACACAGGGAGTCTGTTGCGATCAGGCGTAGCACAACTTGGACTGTCCCTCAGCGAAGACCAGATTCAGCAGCTGCTGCAGTATCTTGGGCTGCTGGATCGATGGAACACCGCCTACAACCTGACGGCAGTGCGCGATCCCAGAGAGCAGGTCGTGCGCCATCTGCTCGACAGCCTCAGCGTGCTGTCAGCGTTCGAAGACCTCCAAAGTTCCGCTCCGGTCAGGCTCACTTGCCTGGATGTGGGAACCGGCGCGGGAATTCCGGGGCTCATTCTTGCGCTTGTCATGCCAGATACGCACTGGATTCTACTGGATAGTAATGGCAAAAAGACCCGTTTTCTGGTGCAATGCTGCCATACGCTCGGATTGAATAACGTTCATGTAGTCCATGGCAGGCTGGAATCATTTTCGCCCGAAGGGCCAATAGATATCGTGATATCGAGGGCGTTTACCCAGCTGCGGCAGATGACAGCGTGGCTGGTGCACCCCGATTTACAGTCAGCGAAGTTGCTGGCGATGAAGGGCCAGTTGCCGCAGGCGGAAATTGAAGCCCTCCCGGCGCCGTGGGTAGTCGAGCGAATCGATCGCCTGCAGGTGCCATTTCTGGAAGAGGCGCGTCATTTGCTTGTTCTGAGTAAGACCGAACGAAACAAAGCCGATCAATAAGGATTGCATGCTCACCCTAGACAAGCGAAACCAATATTGGAGCAAGCCATCGTGAGTACACGAGTTCTGGCGGTTGCCAATCAGAAAGGCGGTGTCGGCAAGACCACAACCTGCGTCAATCTCGCCGCATCGCTCGCGGCCATGAAGCGCCGTGTTCTGTTGATCGATCTGGATGCGCAGGGTAACGCGACAACCGCGAGCGGCATCAACAAGAACGAGCTCAGTGCCACGGCTTACGAGGTGCTCACGCAGCGCCAGCCAATCGATGCGGTCGTGAAACGCTCGTCCGGGGGATATACGGTCCTGCCCGCCAATGGTGATCTTACCGCCGCTGAAATTGAACTGATTGGCGAAATTGGCCGTGAATACAGGCTCAGGAAGGCGCTGGCAGAGTACAAGAAGCAATTCGATTTTGTGCTTATCGACTGCCCACCCTCGCTGAACATGCTTACTCTGAACGGGCTTGCCGCAGCCGATGGGTTGATCATACCCATGCAGTGCGAATTTTTTGCGCTCGAGGGGCTCGCGGCCCTGATCAATACCATCGAACAGATTCAGGAAACGGTTAACCCGAACCTCAAGGTGGAAGGCGTTCTGCGCACGATGTTCGACCCCAGAAACAGCCTGGCACGTGACGTCAGCAGACAGCTCATCCAGTATTTCGGCAACAGCGTTTACCGGGCGATCATTCCGCGAAACGTGCGTCTCGCCGAAGCCCCCTCGCATGGTCTGCCAGTGCTGAAGTATGATCGCCAGTCAAAAGGTACGATTGCCTATCTTGCGTTGGCTGGTGAGATGATTCGCCGAGCCAAGGAACGAGCCCGACCCGTGACCGCAGAAGTCAGCTAAGCGCTGTCGAATGAAGTTATCGAAGATCCCTGCAGAGAGACAATCCATTGAGCATTAAGAAAAGAGGGCTTGGCGACCGCGGCCTGAACGCGCTGCTTGCCGGAGCAAAATCCCGCCAGCCGTTACAGGAAAGCGACGTATCTGAAGTTCCTCAGGCAGAGACCGGCAGAAGCTTCGAAGACGAACAGCTCGTCCAGTTGCCGATCGAGCAGTTGCAGCGCGGTCGCTATCAGCCTCGCAAGGATATGGATGCTGAAGCACTGGAAGAACTTGCCCAGAGCATTCGCCAGCAGGGTGTCATGCAACCGATTCTGGTGCGACCCTTATCTGAGGGTCGATTCGAAATCGTTGCCGGTGAACGGCGCTGGCGAGCCAGTCAGCTTGCCGGACTGAAATCGGTACCGGTGCTCATCCGGATCGTCCCTGATGAGGCGGCTATCGCTATGTCGCTCATCGAGAATATCCAACGTGAAGATCTCAACGCCATGGAAGAAGCGGTCGCGCTCAAGCGACTGCAGGATGAGTTCAAGCTCACGCAGCTGGAAGTTGCAGAAGCTGTTGGTAAGAGCCGATCTACGGTCACCAATTTGATGCGGCTGCTTGCACTCTCTCCCGAGGTCGCTACGCTGCTCGAACGTGGCGATCTTGAGATGGGACATGCCCGGGCACTGCTGGCCTTGTCCGCTGACGATCAGTATCGTGCCGCGCGACAGATCATCGACAAGGCTTATTCTGTTCGGCAGGCGGAAGAATATGTCAGAAAGATGCAGGCAGCACCGAAGGAAAAGGCCGCCGAAACAGCCGTCGACCCGGACGTCATGAGGCTGGAGCAGAACCTCTCCGAGAAGCTCGGTGCGGCGGTCACCATCCGCCAGAGTGCGCGTGGTAAAGGTCAGTTGACCATTGCCTATCACTCGCTCGATGAGCTCGAAGGCATCCTCGCTCATATCCGATAGAAAATCAGTAACTTCAGCTCGCGAGTTCTGGCCTTGCGATTGCAGACACCAGACCCTATAATGCCCCCGCTTTAATCTGCCGGTCATAGCCGGAGAACTTGAGCATACGCAGGAAAGATGCGGATGAGAAAACCACCGGTCTGGCGGATGCCAGCCATGCAAGGCCTCATGATTCTGGTCTGTGTGGGAGTCTCAGGTGCCTTGAGTGGCGCAGTCGCCGCGTTATCTGCCCTGTTAGGCGGCTTGATCTGCATGATACCTGGCCTGTATTTTTCTCTGGCCATGTTCAGGTATCAGGGTGCTCGATCAGCAAGGCTCATATTACAGACAACTTATAAAGCGGAAACCATCAAGATGGTCATGACCGCAGCGGGATTTGCCGCTGCTTTCATCTTCGTCAAGCCGCTCAGCGCGGGCCATCTGTTTGCCGCTTTTATTGCCGTACAGGCCATCCACTGGTTCGCTCCATGGATTTTGCAGCCGCGGTCACAATGATTACGCAACTTGAAGCCGGCACGTCTCTGGCCTGCCGTACACTGAGGATCGATAATGGCGAGTGAAACGCTGACCCCTACCTCCTATATCATTCATCACCTGCAAAACCTGGTGTATGGTAAGCATCCCGTGAATGGCTGGGGCTTCGCTGAAAATGGCGAACAGGCAGCTGAAATGGGTTTCTGGGCTATACACGTGGACACCCTGGGCTGGTCGATCGGTCTTGGCATCCTGTTCCTCTGGTTATTCCGCAAAGCTGCCCTCACAGCGACCAGTGGTGTGCCCAGCAAGTGGCAAAACTTCGTCGAAGTCATGGTGAACTTCGTCGACACCAGCGTGAAGGAAAGCTTTCACGGAAAGAATGAAGTAGTTGGCCCGCTCGCGCTGACAATTTTCTGCTGGATATTCCTGATGAACTTCATGGATCTTATTCCAGTTGATTTCATTCCAGCCCTTTTCAGCGTCGCTGGCGTCGAATATATGAAAGTCGTCCCGACCACGGACGTCAATATCACGTTTGCACTCGCGCTGGGCGTCTTCGCTCTCGTTATTTACTACAGTATCAAAGTCAAGGGCCTTGGCGGCTTTATTGGCGAGCTGACACTGATGCCTTTTGGCAAATGGCTTATTCCTTTCAACTTTCTTCTCGAATTCGTCAGCCTGATTTCAAAGCCTATTTCGCTCGCATTGCGACTGTTCGGTAACCTCTACGCCGGCGAGCTGATATTCATGTTGATAGCTGTCATGTACATGGCTGGTATCTGGGTAGGTGCGCTTGGCGTAGGTTTGCATCTGGTGTGGGCAATCTTCCACATACTGATCATCACCCTGCAAGCGTTCATATTCATGATGCTGACCATCGTGTATCTCAGCATGGCGCATGAAGACCATTGATCATCAGTTCAGTAATACCTGTTTTATCTGTTTTCATAACGTTGTTAATCACTCAGTAAATATCTAGGAGATCTCATGGAACATGTAGTTGGAATGACCGCGATTGCAGTAGCAATTCTGATCGGTTTTAGCGCACTGGGCACAGCCATCGGTTTCGCACTGCTTGGTGGCCGCTTCCTCGAAGGCGCTGCACGTCAGCCAGAAATGGTCCCGATGCTTCAGACCAAAATGTTCATCGTTGCGGGTCTGCTCGACGCCGTACCAATGATCGGTGTTGGTATCGCACTGTTCCTGATGTTTGCAAACCCGTTCCTCGGTCAGGTGGCTGGTTAATACAAACCAAACTAACCCATTGACCAATGCAGGAGCGGTGTTGACGTGAACTTCAACCTAACCTTGATAGGCCAGGCAATTGCTTTCTTCTTCTTTGTGCTGTTTTGCATGAAGTACGTCTGGCCGCCGATTATTCAGGCGCTCAGAGAGCGGGAAAAAGTGATCGCCGACGGTCTGCAGGCAGCTGAACGTGCTTCGAAGGATCTAGAGCTTGCTCAGCATAAAGTTGCTGACGAACTCAAGGACGCGAAAGCCCAGTCGGCCAAAATCATCGAGCAGGCGCACAAGCGTTCTACACAGATGATCGAAGAAGCCAAAGAACAGGCTCGAGCTGAAGGCGAGCGGCAGATTGCTGCTGCCCGATCAGAGATCGAACAGGAACTGAACCGTGCCAGGAAAGCACTCCGCGAAGAAGTGGCTACGCTTGCCGTGGCTGGCGCAGAGCGCATTCTGGAGCGATCTGTGGACCAGTCCGCGCATAGCGACATGCTGAGTAAGCTTGCCGCGCAACTGAACTAAGGAGCGCGCTGATGGCACAATCCATGACGCTGGCCAGGCCTTACGCCCGGGCAGCCTTTGAGAAGGCAAGACAGGATGGTACGGTCGACCAATGGTCGATCGCACTCCTGTCTTTAGCCTCTTATGTGGAACAGGATCAGGTCCGCGATTTCATCGTGCATCCTGGCTTGTCACAGGAAGCGCAAGCGGAAACGCTGCTGCAGCTGTCTGGCGACGACGTCCAGGGCGATGACATCAAAAACTTCCTGAGTATGCTCGCCCAGAACGACCGTCTCGTGGTTCTGCCCGAAATATCTGCGCTTTTCGAGCAGCACAAGGCAGAGCAGGAACAGTCGCTCGATGTGACCGTCACCAGTGCATTCGAACTGTCTGACCAGGAGAAAGATACCCTGGCAAACGCGTTGAAGACCAAGCTGAAGAAGAATATTCAGCTAACCACCACCGTCGATAATTCGCTTATCGGTGGTGTGGTCATTCACGCAGGTGACATGACAATTGACGGATCAGTTCGCGGCCGCCTTCAGAAGCTGTCCGAGACAATGGGTTCCTGAACGAATTTGAAATTTTTGAGGATATTGGCATGCAGCAACTGAATCCGTCAGAGATCAGTGAAATTATTAAGAAGAGAATCGAGAAGCTCGATATCTCCGCCGATGCCCGGACCGAAGGGACTATTGTTGGCGTTGCCGACGGTATCGTTCTGATCCACGGTCTGGCCGACGTCATGTACGGTGAGATGATCGAATTTGAAGGTGGTATCTTCGGTCTGGCACTTAACCTTGAGCGTGATTCGGTTGGTGCTGTCGTACTGGGTGACTACAAGGATCTGCAGGAAGGCCAGAAGGTCAAGGTTACCGGTAGAATTCTTGAAGTGCCAATCGGCACGGGTCTGCTCGGTCGCGTCGTTGACGCTCTGGGTAACCCTATCGACGGCAAGGGTGAAGTCAGCTTCACCGAGACAGCCCCGATCGAGAAGGTGGCGCCAGGCGTTATCGCTCGTCAGTCGGTCGCTGAGCCGATGCAGACCGGTTACAAATCGATCGACACCATGGTGCCAATCGGTCGAGGTCAGCGAGAGCTGATCATCGGTGACCGTCAGACTGGTAAATCGGCTATCGCCATCGATGCCATCATTAACCAGAAGAATACCGGCGTTAAATGCGTCTATGTTGCGATTGGACAAAAGCAGTCAACCATCGCCAACATCGTTCGTAAGCTCGAGCAGCATGATGCAATGGGTCATACCATCGTTGTAGCAGCTGGTGCAGCCGACCCTGTTTCGATGCAGTTCCTTGCACCCTACTCGGGCTGTACGATGGGTGAGTACTTCCGTGACCGTGGCGAAGACGCATTGATCGTATTCGATGACCTGTCGAAGCAGGCTGTAGCCTATCGTCAGATCTCCCTGCTGCTTCGTCGTCCGCCAGGTCGTGAAGCTTATCCTGGTGACGTTTTCTATCTCCACTCCCGTTTGCTTGAGCGTGCATCACGCGTCAACGCAGAATACGTTGAGCAGATGACGAACGGTGAAGTCAAAGGCAAGACTGGTTCGCTAACGGCGCTGCCGATCATCGAAACCCAGGGTGGCGACGTTTCAGCGTTCGTACCGACCAACGTTATCTCGATCACTGACGGTCAGATCTTCCTCGAGACTAACCTGTTCAACTCCGGTATCCGCCCTGCCATGAACGCAGGTGTATCGGTATCTCGAGTTGGCGGCGCGGCCCAGACCAAGATCGTCAAGAAGCTCGGCGGTGGTATTCGTCTGGCACTTGCTCAGTATCGTGAGCTGGCGGCATTCGCGCAGTTCGCTTCTGACCTTGATGAAGCCACGCGAAAGCAGCTCGAGCACGGTCAGCGTGTAACGGAGCTGATGAAGCAGAAGCAGTATAGCCCGATGAGTGTTGCTGAAATCGGTCTGGCACTCTTCGCTGCAAACGAAGGCTATCTGGAGGATGTCGATGCCTCCAAGATTGTTGACTTTGAAGCGGCGCTGCTTTCGTATGCTCACAGCGAGCACTCAGCGTTGCTGGCCAAGATCAACGAGAAAGGTGACTATAACGACGAGATCGCCGCTGGTCTGAAGAACTGTATCGAACAGTTCAAGGCTACCCAGACCTGGTAAGCACGTCGCTGCCGGCTTTCCGACTGGTCACTCCAGCTGAAGAGCCGGCGCACTCAATACGAATGTAGACAGAGCAGCTAGCTATGGCAGTCGGAAAAGACATTAAAACCCAGATTGCGAGCATCAAAAGCACTCAAAAGATCACGAGTGCCATGGAGCTCGTCGCTGCGAGTAAGATGCGCAAGGCGCAACAGCGGATGGCGCAGGGCAAGCCCTATTCCGAGCGCATCCGCAGTGTCGTAAGTCACATTGCGCACTCAAACCCTGAATACCAGCACATCTATATCAAAGACCGACCGGTTTCACGAGTCGGCTATATCGTTGTGACGACTGACCGCGGACTTTGCGGTGGTCTCAACGTGAATGCCTTCCGCGAAACCATGCGGTCCATGAAGCACTGGAAGAATGAAGGTGCAGACCTCAAGTTCTGTGCAATCGGCCAGAAAGGCGTGAGCTTCTTCAAGAGCTACGGTGGTAACGTCGTGGCGGCGGTCACTCACCTGGGCGACACACCGTCTCTCGGTAAGTTGATTGGCTCGGTAAAAGTCATGCTGGATGCCTATGCCAGTGCCGAGATAGATCGTCTCTATATCGTGTACAACAAGTTCATCAATACCATGACCCAGCAGCCTACTGTAGACCAGCTGTTGCCACTGCCTCCTTCAGGAGACGAACACCTGAAGGAGCGGACATGGGACTATCTCTACGAGCCGGAGGCCCAGGTTATTCTGGATGGCCTGCTCGATCGTTATATCGAGTCCCAGGTTTACCAGGCAGTTGTCGAAAACAACGCTTGCGAACAGGCAGCTCGAATGATTGCGATGAAGAGTGCGACTGATAATGCGGGCGACCTCATTGATGATCTGTCTATGGCCTACAACCGGGCCCGTCAGGCGGCAATTACACAGGAAATTTCAGAGATCGTCGGCGGCGCCGCAGCGGTCTAGGCTGAACAGAATCTATTTTGAGAGGAATGAACAATGAGTAGCGGACGCATAGTTCAGATCATTGGTGCCGTCATCGACGTGGAGTTTCCGCGTGAGAGCGTGCCAAAGATCTATGACGCTCTTCTGGTCGACGGAAAAGACACGACACTTGAAGTGCAACAGCAGTTGGGTGACGGCGTCGTTCGAACCATCGCGATGGGTAGTACCGAAGGTCTGCGTAGAGGCCTGACAGCATCGAACACCAACGCGCCGATCACCGTGCCAGTTGGCAAAGCGACGCTGGGACGCATCATGGACGTTCTCGGGCGGCCTATCGACGAGCAGGGTCCAATCGGTGCTGAAGAAGCCATGCCTATTCACCGTGAAGCCCCTGGCTATGCGGATCAGGCGGCTTCGACTGAATTGCTCGAGACCGGTATCAAGGTTGTCGACCTGGTTTGTCCATTTGCGAAGGGCGGCAAGATCGGTCTTTTCGGTGGTGCTGGTGTTGGTAAGACCGTCAACATGATGGAACTGATCAATAACATCGCGAAAGAGCACTCGGGTCTGTCAGTATTCGCAGGTGTTGGTGAGCGTACTCGTGAAGGTAACGACTTCTATTATGAAATGAAGGAGTCTAACGTTCTCGACAAGGTTGCCATGGTATACGGCCAGATGAACGAGCCTCCTGGAAACCGTCTGCGCGTCGCCCTGACTGGCCTGACAATGGCTGAGAAGTTCCGTGACGAAGGCATGGACGTTCTGCTGTTTATCGACAATATCTATCGTTACACACTGGCAGGTACCGAAGTATCGGCACTGCTGGGTCGTATGCCTTCAGCGGTTGGTTATCAGCCGACACTGGCTGAAGAGATGGGTGTACTGCAGGAGCGAATTACCTCTACGCGCGCTGGTTCAATCACCTCCGTACAGGCCGTTTACGTACCTGCGGACGATTTGACCGATCCATCACCAGCAACGACCTTTGCTCACCTTGATGCGACTGTCGTACTGAGCCGAGATATCGCTTCGAAGGGTATCTACCCTGCGATCGATCCACTCGATTCCACCAGCCGTCAGCTCGATCCGCTCGTTATTGGTCAGGAGCACTATGATGTTGCTCGTGGTGTTCAGACGGTTCTTCAGCGTTACAAGGAACTGAAAGATATCATCGCCATTCTTGGTATGGATGAGCTTTCAGAAGAAGACAAGACAACTGTTGCCCGTGCACGTAAGATCGAGCGCTTCCTGTCGCAGCCATTCCACGTAGCTGAAGTCTTCACTGGTTCACCAGGCAAATACGTTTCCCTCAAGGAAACCATTGCCGGTTTCAACGGTATCCTCAACGGTGACTATGATGATCTGCCAGAACAGGCGTTCTACATGGTTGGCAGTATCGAGGAAGCTGTCGAGAAGGCCAGGTCCAGCAAGAAGTAAGGCGGCAAGTGGCCGTGATTTAGCGGCACTACATTGCTACTGACGACATTCATATGAGGTCGTCAGTAGTGCCAGAGCGAGGAATTTTTCAATGGGTATCAGCGTGCATTGCGATATCGTAAGCGCCGAGCGTGCTATCTTCTCCGGATTGGTGGAGATGGTTATTGCTGCCGGTAGCGAAGGCGACCTGGGTATTTATCCCGGACACGCCCCATTATTGACGGCATTGAAAGCCGGCCCGGTTCGGGTCATCACTCAGGGTGGCGCTGAGGAGGTCTTCTTCGTGACCGGTGGGTATCTTGAAGTTCAGCCGGATATCGTCACGATTCTGTCGGATACGGCTGAGCGGGCCGGTGACGTTGATGAAGCGGCCGCTATCGAAGCCAAGCGTCAGGCTGAAGAAGCCCTGGCGAACCGTACTGGAGACTTCGAATACTCCAAAGCGGCTAGTCAGCTTGCCGAGGCCGCAGCTCGACTGCGTACTATTCAGCAGTTCCGTCGTAAGACCGGACGCTGATCAGTCGCTAGGTAGTAGTCCAAAGCAGACAAATCAGCTCAACAAGCTATTATACAAGGGAAGCCGCAGCTTCCCTTTTTCATTTGTGCCGGATGCGCCGGCAAGCCCCGTTATCAGGAACTGACAAGATGCCACTGGAAGTCGTCATACTCGCCGCAGGACAAGGCTCCCGAATGAAGTCCGACCAACCAAAGGTGTTGCATGAAATTGCAGGCAAGCCCCTGGTCGAACACGTCATCGATGCCGCGCTACAAATCGAGCCGGGTCACATCCATATTGTCTACGGTCATAAGGGAGAGCACGTTCGGCAGAAGCTGTCCACAATCCCTGCAGCTGATCGATTGACCTACAGTGAACAGGCCGAGCAATTGGGTACCGGACATGCAGTCGCCCAGGCCCTGCCGCGGCTGAATGAAGTTGCCGATGATGCGAGCCAGGTGCTCATCCTATACGGCGATGTACCACTGATTGCTGCAGATACACTGCGCAATTTCGTTGCAGCCTCGGCGGGCAAACTCGGCATCCTGACTGTCACGCTCGACAATTCGAGCGGCTACGGTCGGATACTCAGAAACGATAGCCATGAAATCATTGGGATCGTCGAAGAAAAAGATGCGAGTCCCGCACAGAAGACGATAAAGGAAGTGAATACCGGCATCATGTGTTGCAGTCTCGATCGACTGAATCAGTGGTTGCCAAAACTTTCCTCCAATAACGCCCAAGGTGAATACTATCTCACCGATATCGTGGCGCTGGCTGTTGCCGATGGTGTGCCGGTCGGTAGTGGTGAAGCCGCCAGTGCGATGGAGGTCGAAGGCGTCAATAATCGACTTCAACTCGCTGCGCTCGAACGACAGTTTCAGCGTAAGGAAGCTGATCGGCTGATGACAGAGGGCTGTACCCTGGCCGATCCCGCGCGTGTCGATGTTCGCGGTAGTGTCAGGACAGGCCGTGACTGCTTCGCTGATATCAACGTGGTTTTCGAGGGCAACGTCGTCCTTGGCGATCGCGTCAGTATCGGGCCGAACTGCGTACTGCGAGATTGCACGATTGGCGCGGATACCGAAATACTCGCATTCAGTACCGTTGAGAGCAGCACAGTGGGATCGCGTGCGGTCATAGGCCCGTATGCGCGATTGCGCCCCGGTTGCGAGCTCGCCAGCGACACCAAGATAGGCAACTTCGTGGAAGTGAAGAAGTCTGTGATTGGCGAGGGCAGCAAGGTGAATCACCTGTCTTACGTTGGCGATAGCGAGATTGGGAAGGGCGTGAACGTAGGCGCCGGCACCATCACCTGCAACTACGACGGCGTCAACAAATTCAAGACTGTGCTTGGGGACAACGTGTTTATCGGGTCGAACACTGCGCTGGTGGCACCAGTGACTGTCGGCGCCAATGCAACCGTTGGTGCCGGCTCGGTCATTACTCACGACGTCGAGGCCGATTCACTGGCAGTAGCACGTGGTAAACAGAAAAAAATTGATGGCTGGAAGCGTCCAGCCAAGAAAAAGCCGAATACATAAGCTGTAAGGTGGCGCCGGTCTGGGCGACAGGGCCAGGTAATCAGTTAAACAGCTTCATCACTCTCTAGAATATCAGCTTGAACAGGTACAGTTTATGTGCGGAATAGTTGGCGCAATTGCGCAGCGGGACGTCTCGGCGATTCTTCTCGAAGGTTTGAAGCGCTTGGAGTACAGGGGCTACGACTCGGCCGGTATGGCGGTTATGAGTGCTGCAGGTGTGCTCCAGCGAGAGCGCGAAGTTGGCAAGGTTGCCAAGCTTGAGGAAGCGATTACCAGCAGTCCCCTGCCTGGCCACATCGGTATTGCCCACACGCGCTGGGCTACCCACGGCAAGCCTTCACAGCTGAATGCCCACCCGCATCAATCTGGTGAGCGTCTGGCTATCGTTCACAATGGCATCATCGAAAACTATGAAGCACTTCGCCGTGGTCTGAAGGAAGACGGCTACGTCTTCACGTCGGAAACCGACACCGAAGTCGTCGTGCATGCACTGAACAAGCAGCTGAAGAACGGCCCCACGCTCGAGTCACTGCATACCGTCATACAGGACTTCCACGGCGCCTACGCGCTGGCTGTGCTGAACGCCGACGATCCGGATCATCTCGTCGTCTGCCGCGAGGGCTCACCGCTCGTTATCGGCGTGGGCATTGGTGAAAACTTCATTGCTTCGGACCCACTTGCATTGCTGCAGGTGACCGATCGTTTCATCTATCTCGAAGAGGGTGATACGGCTGAAGTTGGACTTGAAAGCATCAGGATCTGGGATCGCGACAACAAGCTGGTCGAGCGACCGGTTCAGCGCTATGAGTATGGCATCGAGAGCTCCGACAAGGGTAGCTTCCGCCATTATATGCTCAAGGAAATCTACGAGCAGCCCAAGGTTATCAAAGCTACGCTCGAAGGTCGCCTGGGCGCTGACTATGTACTTGATCAAGTTCTCGGTACTGCAGCGGCTGAAGTCTTCGAAGGCGTTGGTTCGGTGCAGATCGTTGCCTGTGGTACCAGTTTTCATGCAGGCCTCGTTGCACGGTACTGGATCGAGGATCTTGTCGGCATTCCTTGTTCTGTCGAAGTCGCGAGCGAGTATCGTTACCGAAGCCATGTCGTCAAGAGCGACATGCTGTTTTTGACCATTTCCCAGTCGGGCGAGACCGCCGATACTTTGGCCGCGTTGCGACAGGCAAAGGCAGCAGGTTTCAAAGCCGCGCTGACCGTCTGCAACGTGCCCGGCAGCTCGCTAACGCGCGAATCAGACCTCTCGGTCATGACACTGGCGGGCCCTGAAATCGGTGTGGCCTCGACCAAGGCTTTCACGACTCAGCTTACGGCCCTGCTCATGTTGACCCTTGCGCTTGGACGACGACATGGCCTGTCCCGTGAGCGGGAAGCCGAAATCGTTGCAGGTTTGCGCGCGTTGCCTTCACAGATTCAGGCAGTGCTCGACCTCGATGGCTCCATCGAGCGTCTGTCGCAGGCATTTGCCGAGAAACATCACGCCCTCTTTCTCGGACGCGGCACGATGTATCCTGTGGCAATGGAAGGTGCACTCAAGCTCAAGGAAATCTCCTACATTCACGCGGAAGCCTATCCTGCCGGCGAGTTGAAGCATGGCCCACTGGCGCTGGTCGACAAGGACATGCCGGTTATCACCGTGGCACCGAACAACGAGCTGCTGGAGAAGCTGAAGTCGAATCTGCAGGAGGTGAAGGCACGTGGTGGTGAGCTCTTTGTATTCGCAGATCAGGATACGGACTTTACGCCTGAGCCAGGTGTGACGCTGCTGCACATCCCGAAGGTTCACGACATTCTCGCGCCGATCGTGTACACGGTTCCGCTTCAGTTGTTGTCATATCACGTGGCGGTACTGAAGGGTACGGATGTGGATCAGCCGCGAAATTTGGCCAAGTCAGTCACCGTGGAATAAATAGCACGGCATAATCTGACTTTTTGACGGGCGGGATCTGCTTTGTTTGTAGATCCCGCCGATTCAGCGTCCCGTTGCCGCCCAGCTTTGACCAAATTTATTTCGGTCGCCGATCACCCTGAATGAAGTTCGCTGTGAAGACAGCCGTGCCATAGGTCTCGAAAGACCAGCGTAAGGCGTCCGCGAACACCTGCATCACCTTATCGAAATCGCCGAAGATTTGCGTACTCATCCGGTTCGAGTGAACCTCCAATCCTGACTTTTCCAGCCGAGCGATCAACGCCTTGATTCGAGGTTTATAATCTTCGGAAAGCGGGTAATAACTGAGTTGAACGGATAGATACATAGCAGCGCCTCCAATGGCGGAAGGAAAAAATCCCCTTTCACTCTGCTACGTTTGGGTGACCACTATAGCCTTCGAAAAAAAGGCGGCCCCTAGGCGCCGCCCTTAAGCTTTCACACAGAACGTTAGACCGTTTACCAGTTCTCGACATCTGCCTGAGAGAAGCCATAGGCCTCCTGCATCAAGGCACGCGCTGCCATAAGTGCATCGCGGTAGGCTGCGAAGTCTGCGCCGCCTGGCAGAGCAGGTCGCTCGCCGAGCAGGTCATGAACAGCCTTGAAGCGGGTGCCATTGTTCAATGGTGAGCGTGGGTTGAACTGCAGGCCCAGCGCGAAGCCCTTCAGCTCTGCCCAGTGCTTGGTGTGCGCTGCATAGCTGTAGCTACCGTCGTTGGCATCAGCCTTGTCCATATCGGTTAGCACGTCGTTGATGTAGTGCACGACGGTCGCAGCAATGGCTTTTTCCCATGCACTAACGGCGATGTCACGCTGTTCTTTCAGCACAGCCATTTCGACTTCGGTCAGCGCGCCGTCACCATCGTCTCCAGCGCGCGCGATGATCGTACGGCCGGTCAGCAGGGCCTGCATGGCCGTCTTGGTGAAGTCAGTACCGCTCTGGCTGCCAAGGTCGCGCTTGGCTGCGTTGGTGGAGTTGCCGAAGTTGAACTCGCCGTTCAGGTCGATGACGTTATCGCCATTGGTGTCGTGATAGCCTTCGCTAAAGCCTTCCCGGCCAGCTTTGGCGGCGATTTCTTCATCGGTATAGGCGAGATAATCGCGTGCTGCACCGAAATAGCCGAAGCCTTCATCATACTGGTGCTGTAGCTCGGTATATGGCTTGTCGCCGTCTGCCACGGTGTTGTCGGTCAGGAGACCTTTACCTTCAGTAGCATCATCAAAATAGTCATCTGTGCCCTGTGAGAACGTAACCGCCCCGAGCAGGAACTTCTGTACAAGCTGCTGAAGATCCAGGCCGTCGTCGGTGTGGTACACCTTGAGGGTTTCACCAGTCACTGGATGAATGCGAACAGCACCACCGGCCTGCGCCGCAGTGTTCGTAGCGATGATGTCGAACCACGATTCGACCAGTGCCTGCGGAGAAGCAGCAGTCCAGCCCTCGAAGGCGCCTGCATCCCAGTCCTTGTGATCGGTGGCGCTGTCATTACCCGCCAGCTTGTCGATCAGGTTCTTATCGCTTGATATTTCGTTATACGTCGTCTGCAGCGTCGGCGGAGTGGTCGTTAGCAGAATTGGGTTGTCGCCAACGGCGTTAGTCCCTTCGACGAAATAGCTATTCAGCACAGCCAGAACATCGGCCTTTGTCGTGTCGCTGGTCCATGTACCATCGGCAATGCGTGCTTCGAGTTTGCTGCCGATTTCAGTGTTCAAGTCGGCAATCAGCACCTGCCGGGCAACCTGGCCTGAATACTGGGCGCTTTCTTCGCCCGCAACGAAGCGGCTTTCGAAGTTATAGGTGGCAGGAACGGCCAGCGTGGCCAGAAAATCGGTGTTGGGATTCGTGTCGACCGCTGCAGGCGTGTCGGAGGAGTCGGATGAGTCACTGCAACCGCCCAGTCCAGCAATGGTGGCCGCTATCACTGTGACGAGTAATTTCTTTCGCATGGGTACCTCAATGTATTATGCGCCGATAAAAAGAGAGAACGGTAATCTAAATGATAACTATTTACAATTAGTATTTGGAGTGCTTCTTGCAGCTGCAGCTTTGACAGCGGCTCGCGCGGTCCTGCTGTTCAGGTGAGGTCGCGTAAGGGCTTCAGGGATAAGGTGGGTGCACGCAAGCGCTTGATCATCGACTTACACGATCCGCCAATAGCGCGGCCGCAATGCAGGCATGGCTCATAATAAGCCTGCCACAGACTCATGTGAGGCGATGGCTTACTTCCGTGCAGCCCATAGGCATGCACGATTTGTTCTCGCGCCAAGACGAGTGAGCCGAATATGCCGTCCCAGATGGCGAGGAATGCGCCCATGTTGCGATCGAAATGGACCGGGTCGCTGCTGTGATGAATCTGATGCTGCGCCGGGCTTATGAATAGCCTTTCAAGCCAAGGGCCCCATGAAATCCAGAGATGCGAGTGGCGCAGGTTGGCCCCGGCCAGGTTGAACAGGTAGGTAAACACGTTGGCGCCGGCAATTTCCCACACCGACAGGTTCATGCCGAATCCGAAGAAGAACAGTCCGAGCACCAGGCCCTGGGTCAGGACCATCCGCAGGCTGTACAGCAGGCTTTCGATAGGATGTATCCGGTATACCGTAAAGGGCGTCATGACCTCAGCTGAATGATGCAGGCGATGGATAGACCAGAGCCAGGGCACCTTGTGCATGAGGTAGTGCAGCAGGAAACGGGTAAAATCGTCGAGGATGAAGAGCGTCAGGGTATAGGCTGCAGTGACCTGCACGCTGGTCCACGTCAGGCTCGAATCGCCAAGAAAATCTGCCAGGAAAGACTCGGTTGCCATTGCGACAGGTACGAGAGATACGCTGAAGAGTCCCAGCAGTAACAGCCGTAGCGCAGGATTGATCACCATCAGCTGGTAATCGAGCCGGGCAGAACGGTGCCACCAGATGGCAGGGCTGACCAGGCGCTGCCACAGCTGCTTTGCCATTACCGAATCCCGTCGCGCGACAGCCGCCGCCATCCAGATGAGCACGATGGCGAGGCTGCCAAGCAGGTAAGCCAGATAGATTCGTCTGGACGGATCAAAGGGGTAGGCCAGCAGTGTTGCCAGCTGCCCCTGGATGGCTGGAATGAAATTATCCATCAACGTGAGACGATCAGATCAGTCGCCATCTCCGGCCGCGGCGGCGGGAATGGCCAGCCCCATGACGGTGAGGAACTCGTTTTTCAGCCGGTCCGTGATCTTCTTGGTCGATTCGTGAATGCCCTTGGCGAGGTTGTAGCCATTCTCATCAGCAACGGCCGCCTGCAAACTCAGCTCTCCAAGTGCATCGACCGCGTTGAGCGCTTCACTGATATCAGCCTCCATGGTTGCCGAGGTGTTGCCACCGGTGCTGACTGAATCGATCAGGTCATCGAAGCCCAGGCCTTGCATACCGTCTGCAGAATTACCAAGAAAGAGCTGTTTGAACGCCAGCAGGTTCTGCCGCAGATGCTGCTTGCTACGGGCGCTGAGTGGATTTTCAACCAGCACAGCGCAGGCCTGCGTGCCTGGTTGACACTTGTCGCCCTTGAGCCCGAGCGGCTCCCCCAGCTTGATGTCCTTGACCTCCTTTTCGAGATAGAACATGGCATCAGAGACGGCATTCACAGCCTTCTGTGCGGTAGAAAACGCTGCACTACCGGCACCTGCCGTGACGAGTTCGTTGCGGAAATTCTGCGGACCGGTAGACCAGCGGGTCTTCAGCTCAGTACCCAGACGGACGAGTTCAGCGCTGGCGGCCTTGGCATAATCGAGTCGCAGAGCCAGCCGCTCTTCGGGCGAGCGACTGTTCCAGCCAGTCGTCTTGACCGTGGTCGAGGGGCAGGTGTGGTCCAGCGACTCGGCGTAGAGAATGTATTCCAGCGCAGGCAAGCCTTTCCTGAGCGGCGTGCGGGTGCTGATGTCATAACTGACACCCTGCTCCGCCGCTTCGATAACCTCCTGATCAACGACACAGGCGCTTACTGACGGCCAGGCGTAGATGCTGTCGCGCAAGAGCGAGTCGTTCTCGGCCAGCGGCCCAATCTGAACGAGTTCCAGCGACTGCCACGTCAGCATGGCGTCGTTCCAGGCCTGGCGCGCCTCGGTTTGAAGCTGAGGGCTCTGGGGGCTTTGCTGCCATGCACCCACCGCAACGTTGAGCGTCTCCACCCGGGCATTGAAGGCGTCGATCATTGGCGTGACCACGTTATCGGCCAGATTTTCCAGCATCTTGCGACAGTCGAAAGACTCACAGACGCCTGTTGTCTGCACCTGGGAATTTTCTGATCCGCCACTCGATCCGCCACCGCAAGCAGTCAGAACGACCACAGCAGTCAATAAGGTCGACTTGATGATGCCAGTGGCATACGGATAAAGATGTGATGCTCGCTGTAAGCGGCCGTTTTCCATAACAGAGGTCTCTGGCTTAAAATTTGCGCAAAATTAGCATTGATGCGAATGCGTATCAATTGGATTTAGCCAGAGTTAAGAGCTTTTGTTGGAACGAGAAGCCGTGCGGAAGCGACGATCAGGCAGTGACTCGCAGCTACGCGTCAGGCTTCTGATAGCTGCAGACCTGATTCCGCCCACCGTGCTTAGCCGTATATAAGGCCTCGTCAGCCTGCTTCAGCAAGGCCGCCGCCGGCTCATGAGGCTTCGGTATATGACACGAAACGCCGATGCTTACTGTGAGCGACACGCTCTGTGTCTCCCAGACAACGGGTGTTGCCGCAACCTGAGCCCGTATTCGTTCGCCGAGCAGGCGTGCGCCCGCTTCGTCGGTATTACACAAGAGAATGACGAACTCCTCGCCCTCATATCGCGCCACGCAATCTCCGGCTCTGCTCACAGCCTTCTGAAAGATCCTGGCCAGATGCTGCAGGCAGGCGTCGCCACACTGGTGGCCATAGGTGTCGTTCACTCGCTTGAAGTAATCACCGTCGATCATGAGGAGGCTGATCGGACTCCTGGCGCGTGAGGCCTTGCTCCACTCGTCGACCAGGGTCCGGTCGAAGTAGCCGCGATTCTTGACCTGCGTCAGACCGTCGATAGCACTAGCCTCCAGCAGCTTCTGATTGGCCAGTTGAAGCTCCCCTGTCCTGTCCTCCACTCGCTGTTCGAGCTCGTCGTTGGCGCGGCGTTGCACATCGAGCACTTCAGCCTGTGCGAGAAAGCGCTGATGTCGCTCCATGTTGATTCGGTACGCCAGCGCGAACGATAGCAACAGGCCCTCAGCCACGATGCCAATCTGTTGGGCATGTTCGAAAAGGAGGCTGCGCGGAAGAATACCGATCTTGCTAAGTGGGATCAGCACGCTTCCGGTCAGGAGCAGAAACCAGGCCAGCGTGTAGAAGCGCGCGAGTACATCCCCCTGTCGCCAGACGTATACGCCGGTGCTGAACAGAATCACCGCCGTCAGCACGGCTAGCAGCGCTGCGAGGTAATTGATTGACCCTTCTGGAGCTAGCAAATTGAGTAGGAAGAGGGCCACGCCAATTGAAGCCATACCGAGTACGACTCGCCTCACGAACCAGCCGTAGAGATGCAGCCGCAGGAAGGTGTACGCAAAAGCGTTGGAGAAAACGATAGTAGCCGATACCAGCCCGACTACCGAGGGATTGTTCAGCTGCGGCCAGTTCGGCCACAGGAACTGAAAGGTGACGCCCTGCAGATTGAGCGTGACCAGCGCAATACTGACCAGGCTCAGCACATACCAGAGATAACTCATTTCACGAACGCTGAAAAACAGGAAAAGATTGTAGATGGCCAGCGCCAGCATGATGCCTGCAAACAGGATGTGCAGCGAGAGCAGGCGCTGGTCGTGTGCGAAGAAGGCCTTGAAACTCCATAGATCGAGCGGCATCTGCATAGATCCGGTCGTCTCTACCCGGATCAGGATTCGCACTGTGGCTTCTGCAGGAATGGTTATGGGAAACAGCAGATTCCGATGGAACAGGGGCCTGCTATCGATGGGAATCTGGTCACCGGTCCTGACAGCTTTGCGCAGCCTGCCATCACGCACGACGTAGAAATCAACGTAATCGAGAAGGCCGTAAGACAGCTCCAGCAACTTTTCGACGGCCCGGCTATCGGGATTGTGAAGGCTCACGGAAAACCAGTAGGGCGAAGGCGAGAGACCGAAATTCAGTACCTCGGCAGTACTTTCAGACCAGGGAAGTGAGTCACTCTTGCCAATGATGGCCCTGGCGGTGAGCATACCATCAGCATCCTGCAGGTAACGCAAATGCTGACCGAGCGAGAGATGCGACTCCGCTGCGCCAGCTATTACAACGGTATCCGTGCCCGCCTCTTCTGCGGCACGGCAGACCGTTGCCAGAAAAAAGGAGATAAAGAACAGCAGAACGCGCGTCGTCATGTTGAAGCCTGGTGGAAGAAGGACACCGCGGCCAAGGCCTCAGCTCGAACCGTAATGATAGTCGATAAACACGATTCGAGTGTTTTGTGATCTGGTAGCCAGTGTTCTCGTCCTAACCGACGATTTCGCCCCTCGCCAGACGCGCTAGTATCCTCGCACGATCCATCATCGACAGGACGCTCAAATGAAAAACCGCTTAGGCCGAAGCATGCCACTGGCAATGCTGTGTCTGCTCGTGAGCACGCTCGCTCAGGCAGGTCCTTTCAAATCCCTGGACTACCTCTACAGCATTTCCGGCAAGCAGACCGTGGCCGGGCATCACAACCGCGAACCTAATGCCGACCCTGCGCGTTGGACGGATACCGTCTATGTGAAGACAGGCAAGTTTCCAGCAATGTGGAGCGGCGATTTTCTGTTTCAGCAGGATAACATCGCCAATCGCTGGACCATGATCAACGAGGCCAAGCGGCAGTGGCAGGCCGGTGCGCTGGTCAACATCATGTGGCATGCCTGTAATCCCGCGAAGTCGCAGCCCTGCGGCTGGGATAGCAATGGTCTCTTGAGCAGAATGTCGGATTGGGAATGGAGCCAGCTGCTGACCGACGGCACCCCGATCAACCGGCGCTGGAAGCAGATGATGGACGAAATCAGCGTCTATCTGCAGGATCTGGAGAACAACGGCGTCGAGGTCTTGTTCCGCCCGCTGCACGAAATGAACCAGGGCATGTTCTGGTGGGGTGGTCGGCCTGGTGCAAACGGTACACGCAAGCTCTATCAGCTGACCCACGACTATCTCACGCGCAACAAGGGTCTGAGTAATCTCATCTGGGTCTGGGACATGCAGGATTTCGGCACCCTGGTGAACGATCTCAATACCTATAATCCCGGCAGCGCCTACTGGGATGTTGCAGCACTGGATATCTACGAAGGCTTCGCCACGTGGAAATATAACGCGATGGTGAACATTTCCGGCGGTAAACCCATCGCCATCGGCGAGACCGACAAGGTACCCTCGCCCGAGCGCCTGGCGGCGGAGCCTCGGTGGACCTTCTTCATGGGTTGGGCGGAACTGCCGTTCCAGGTGCAGAACGATGCCACGATTCAGCAGACCTACTACGCCGGCAACGTCGTGACGCGCGATGAAATGCCAGGCTGGAACAGTCCGGTCAATCCTGGCGATCCTAACATCGCCTATCGTCGGCCTGTGACCACTTCATCCACTGAAACGGGCCATGCAGCGGCGAATGCGACTGATGCTGATGGCAACACACGCTGGTCCAGTGCCTATACGAATTCTGAATGGATCTATGTGGATCTTGGCGCATCGTACGATATCAAGCGGGTGAAGCTCGCCTGGGAGGTCGCCTATGCCAGCACCTACTACGTGCAGGTATCGGACGACGCCAGCACATGGAAGACGATCTGGGGCACGTCCGGTGGCGATGGGGGTATCGATGATATCAATCTTGAAGGTCGCGGCCGCTATGTCCGCGTCCATGGCACCCAACGCGCCACGAACTACGGCTATTCGCTGTACGAGTTTGAGGTGTATGGCAGCGTGAGTGATACCCGAAGCCTCGGTCTCTACCCCGGTACGACCTACCGCATCAGCGCACGTCATTCTGGGAAGCTGCTGGATGTCGCAGGCGGGACGGGCGCGACGGCTAACGGCTCTAATGTGCAGCAGTGGGTCGGCAATGGGCAGACCAATCAGCAGTGGATACTCGTTGATGCTGGTGATGGCTTTTCCACCCTGGTCTCGGTCAACAGCGGCAAGGCGCTCGATGTGTCCGACGCCTCGACGAGCGATGGCGGCAATACCCAGCTCTGGTCTTATGTAGGCGCGGCCAACCAACAGTGGCGCATAGAGAATATTGGCGATGGCTATTACCGCCTGATCAACCGTCACTCCGGCAAGGCACTCGATGTGGCGGGTGGTGCAGGCATGCTCGACGATGGCGCCAACGTTCAACAGTGGACACCGAACGGGCAGACGAATCAGCACTGGCGCTTTGAACGGGTTGTGGCGCCATGAGCTGAGTCAGCTACCTAGTCCGGCCGACACCAGCGTGAATAGTACAAAGCCGCCGGTGAAGGCCAGGACCGAGTAGCGGGTGTCGTCCGCGCTTTCGTGGGCTTCGGAGAGCATGTCCTCTACAGCAGCGACTGTCAGTATCGCGGCTGTAAAGGTCAGCATGCCCATTTGCAGGGTCTGGCTCTGGTCTCTGAGCAGGTAAAAGGAAAATGCAGCAGCTCCAAGGGCGGGCACAACCAGTGTTGCGGACAACAAAGTCCGCTTGAGCCTCGGTATCCCATTGGCTTTCATGTTCGCAACTGTGGCATACCCCTCGGGACCATCTGCCAGAACCTGCCCCAGTGCCAGAACGACGGCCATAGACAAGGAGATTGTTGAGCCGGTTCCAACCAGCAGTCCATCGCTGAAGAGATCGACGGACACCGCGACGTAGACCATCCACATACTGAGGTTCGACTCGGTTTGCTTACCGAATCTGCCCTGCAATTTTCTTACGCCGCCTTGAATGAGCAGGTAGGCAAGCCCGCCCAGGCCAAAGCCCAGGGCGATCACAAGCGATGAAGTTTTCTTCAGCGCTTCGGGCATGATCTCGACGGCAACAACAGCGATGACAATACCCGCCGCACCATGAAGCGCATTATTGAGCCGGTTTTTGGGCGTGGCGGTAAATTCAGCCAGCAGGCCACCTGCAAAATTCCCCAGAGCGGGTAGCAAGGCAAGTCCAAGTACCGTCCAGATATCCATCATTCCTCCTGATTTTTCAGCAGGTACGACGAAGACATGTTCGACTAGTCAAAGTTCGTATTATGGGTTTCAATCGGCTGTCGCCCGGAACCATCTGGCACGAGCAGCGTGTTGAAAATGAACCACTTGGCGGCGGCTGAAAAAATGACCATCAGCACGATTATGAGGCTGACGCGTAAAAGCAGGGCAGGCTTCTTACGCATTTCAGTCTGGGTGGCAGGCGCAGGCCCTGCCATTGGCCGCCGACTTGAGCTCCTGCACGATACCGCAGTGGTCCCCTCGATGGGGCTGCCCGCACTGATCACGCAGTGAACAAAGCTGTACTTCGAGTGCCTGCAAGCTCTGCAGTCGCGAACGAACGTTGGCGAGGTGCGCTTCGATGAGGCGATCGATATCACCGCAGTCCGGAGTCGGTTTGGTCATGAACTGCAGCATTCGTTTCACATCCTGAAGCGGCATGTCGAGGGCGCGACAATGGCGGATAAACGCGAGGCGCTGGAGGTGATCCTGCTGATACCGGCGATAGCCGTTCGCTTCACGCTCAGCGCGCTGCAGCAGACCTTCCCGTTCGTAGAAGCGGATAGTTTCCACTTCCACACCTGACAGTTGGCTCAAACGACCGATTCGCATTATTTGTCCTCCCATACCTCGCCACTTCGAGTCAGGTGTTGACTCTGTAGTGGCTACAGGGTTTTTAATGACCCCTCAATCGTAACGGGAGGTCTCATGGCTGGCAACTGCTGTAATGTGGAAACAGGCTGTAATAAGGAATCACCGGGTGGACCGCGTTTCCGTCGTGCCTTATGGGTTGCGCTCGTCATCAACGCCATCATGTTCGTGGTGGAATTCGCAGCCAGCCTTCAGTCAGGATCAGTCTCTCTGTTGGCGGATGCGATTGATTTTCTTGGAGACGCTGCCAACTACATTATTTCACTGACCGTGCTCTCGATGGGCATGCTTTGGCGCGCCAGGGCTGCCTGGTTGAAGGGGTTCACGATGGTTGTTTTCGGCGTTGCCGTGCTGGCGAGAGCAGGCTGGGTGATGGTGAGCGACACCACACCCGAACCCCTGACCATGGGCGCAATAGGCGCGCTTGCACTCATTGCCAACGTCACGGTAGCCGTCATGCTCTACGCGTTCCGCAGTGGCGATGCCGACATGCGTTCAGTCTGGCTCTGCAGCCGTAACGACGCACTCAGTAACATTGCGGTCATGGTGGCTGCGGCTGGCGTGTTTGGCACCGGTCAGGCCTGGCCGGATCTGGTGGTTGCCGGGATTATGGGAATGCTGGCGCTCACTTCCGGCGTGTCGGTGATGCGGCATGCAAAGCGAGATCTCAGCTCGGTGACTCTAGCTTCGGTCTCAGGCCAGGGAGCCTCGCGCTAGCGATGGCTCCCGCTCACATGCAAATAGCGCTCAGGCCGCCGATCCCTGAACAGACCCCACTCCCGCCGTTGTGATTCAAGCGCCGCAAGATCGAACTGCTGCAGAATGATGTCCCGTTTGTCCCGGCTGGCCTCCTTTAACAAGGCGCCGGTGTGGTCGGTGATGAAGCTGCTACCATAGAAGGTCAACTCGGTGCTTTGGTGTGGCGTCTGCAGATATTCGGTGCCAATGCGGTTAGAAGACACCACCGGCATCAGGTTCGCGGCGGCATGACCCTGCATTGTCCGTTGCCAGTGACCCTTGGAGTCAACGGTTGAGTCTTCCGGCTCGCTACCGATGGCGGTGGGGTAAAACAGCACTTCCGCACCCTGCAAGGCCATCGAACGTGCTGCCTCAGGAAACCACTGATCCCAGCAGATCGCCACGCCCAGCCGGCCAAAGGCGGTATCCCATACCTTGAATCCGGTATCACCAGGCGTGAAGTAATACTTCTCCTGATAACCGGGTCCGCAGGGAATGTGGGTTTTCCGGTAATTCTCGCCTACACGTCCATCGGCGTCGATGACCACCAGCGAGTTGTAGTAGTTATTCACATCGCGTTCGAAATAGCTCACCGGCAGCACGACGCCCAGTTCTTTCGCCAGCGCACTGAAATGCTTCACGACATGACTGGTCGCCAGCGGCTCAGCCATCGCAAGGTGCTCGCTGGACTCGACGCTGCAGAAGTACAGCGACGCGAAGAGTTCCTGCAGCAGAATGATCTGTGCACCTTGCTGGGCCGCTTCGCGAACCAGGCGTTCTGCGTTGCGAATGTTCTCGGAATTATCCGTTGAACAGGCCATCTGTGTAGCCGCGATGGTGACTTGGCGAGTCATCAGGCTTGATCTCCGTGGTAAAGTTGAACAGGAAGCGTGGATGAATGTCGTCTGCTTGACTGTTGTCAGGTACGATTCAGGATAGGATACGATGATATCTGGACAAAGCGAGGCTCTTACAATGAAAACATTGGTCGATCAGCTCAGTCAATACGCGCTGTACCACAGAGACAAGCGCAATATCGCCACTCACTTTGTTGGTATCCCCATGATCGTACTTGGGGTTGCCATCCTGCTCGGGCGACCGCAGTTCGAGGTCGGCGCGATGGCACTGTCGCCAGCAGCCATCGTCGCGGCCGTAGCTTGCCTGTATTACCTCATACTGAGCCTGCCCTTGGGCCTGATCATGAGCGTACTATTTGGCGCTGCCGTCTACTGCTCTCATGCACTCGCAGCAGAATCGACCGGTATCTGGCTGGGTGCAGGCATCGGCCTGTTCGTTGTCGGCTGGATTTTCCAGTTTGTCGGGCATTATTACGAAGGCAAGAAGCCGGCCTTCGTCGACGACCTCATGGGGCTGGCCATCGGGCCACTCTTCGTTGTGGCTGAGGCCTGCTTCATGCTTGGCATGTTCAGGACGCTCGAAGCCGACATCGTGGCGCGATCGGGTGAGACCCACATTCGGGACATGCATAGCGGTGCCTCAGGCTCGGTGAAACACTGAACACTCAATGAATTCAAGCAATATCAGAGATGCCAGCGTCCACTAAGGCAACGGCGCAGCTCATGCAGGGCCGTTGGTTCAGAACCCTGCCTGAGCCACTGCGGGAATGCCTTCTGAGCGAGTCGAACGAACGTACGCTTGCAGCAGGGACGCGGCTGTTTGCTCGCGGTGACGCCGCTGACGGCATCTACGCCATTGTGCAGGGCTCAATTCGCATCAGCAGTGGCAATTTTCAAGGCCGAGAAGCCATACTCGCTTTTGTTGCGCCGCCCAACTGGTTCGGCGAAATTGCCCTCTTCGATGGCAAGACGAGAACGCACGACGCCTTCGCCGAAGGTGAGACACTACTGGTTCATGTCGATCAGGATCGACTTCTACGCTTCCTGGAAATGCATCCTCGATACTGGCAGAACCTTGGGCTGCTCATGGCGCACAAGCTGCGTCAGACCTTTGGTTTCATGGAAGATGCTGCGCTGCTGCCGGCGAGTGTGCGTATGGCCCGCCGGTTGGCGGCCATGTCAGAAAACTACGGCGAGCAATCTGGCATCAGCCGAAGAGTGGTCGAACTGCATCAGGATCAGCTCGCGAAGCTGATAGGGATCTCGCGGCAAACCTGCAACCAGATCCTCAAGGACCTCGAGAGTCAAGGTTGTATCGCGATTGCCTACGGCAGGATAGAGATCCTGGACCCTGTGGCGCTCAGGCAGTTTGTTCCGCGAAAAGAATCGTCGCGTTGACGGCTGCAGCCCAGCGCTTCAGATAACGATTGCGCTGTTTAGGCGCCATCCTGCTCTGGTAGCAGGCGTTACGACTCCATTTTTCCGAGATTTCCTCTAGAGAGGCATACATGCCTGATTGCAAACCTGCCAGATACGCGGCGCCAAGGGCCGTGGTTTCGGTAATTTCCGGACGTTCGATGGCAGCGTCGAGCATATCCGCCAGAAACTGCAGGAACCAGTCATTCGCCGCCATGCCGCCGTCAACTCTCAAAATGGCATTGCGTAAATCGGGCGCATTCTCTTCGCTGCCGATAGCTTCCCAGAGATCGCAGGTCTGATACACCACCGAACGCAGACCAGCCGCAACCATTTCCGCCGCGCCAGTGTTACGGGTGATGCCGTAAACAGCGCCACGTGTGCGCGCGTTCCAGTAGGGGGCGCCCATCCCGGTAAAGGCTGGCACCATCACCACATCGTTTTTCTCGCCAACCTGTTCGGCCAGGGTCTTGCTCTCCGCCGAGCTGCCAAGCAACTGCATCCGGTCGCGCAGCCACTGCACAGCGGCGCCTGCGATGAAGATACTACCTTCAAGGGCATAACAGGTTTCGCCATTTATGCGGTAACCAATGGTAGTCAACAGATTCTGGCTGCTACGAACCGGCGTGCTGCCGGTATTGAGCACCATGAAGCAACCAGTGCCGTAGGTGCTCTTCACCATGCCAGGCTTGAAACAGGCCTGACCAATGAGCGCAGCCTGCTGATCCCCGGCCACGCCGCAAATTGGTAAGCCCTTTCTGGCATCCTCTCCAGCGCTGGCCAGGACACTGTCGAACAGGTGAGTGGTGCCGAAATCGCTGGCGCAATCCTGAACCTGTGGCAACACGTTTTTTGGTACCTGGAACAGTTCGAGTAGCTCGTCGTCCCAGACATTGTCATGAATGTTGAAGATGTTGGTGCGTGAGGCATTGGTCGCATCGGTGACATGATTGCGACCCTCGGTCAGACGCCAGATCAGAAAGCTGTCGACAGTGCCGGCCAGCAGTTCGCCGCGCTCAGCGCGGTGACGTGAGCCTTCGACCCGGTCCAATATCCAGGCGATCTTCGTCGCGGAGAAATAGGGGTCGATCAGCAGGCCGGTTTTGGCTGAAACCATGGCCTCGGCTTCGGGTCGGGCATCTTTCAACTCCCGACATAGGGCATCCGTCCGCCGATCCTGCCATACGATAGCGTTATAGATGGCCTTGCCGCTTGCACGCTCCCACACGATAGTGGTTTCACGCTGATTGGTAATGCCGATTGTTGACGGCAAATAGCCCTTGCGGATGGCATCGCAGATCGCCGACTTGCAAACGTGGACGACTCCAGACCAGATCGTTTCGGGATCGTGCTCTACCCAGCCGTCTTCAGGAAACATCTGCGCGAACTCCTGCTGCGCTGTCGAGATAATGGCACCGGACTTGTCGAAGACAATGGCGCGGCTACTCGTTGTTCCCTGATCAATTGCTAGAATGGCTGCCTGCACGCTCGAGTTCCTCAGTATTGTTATCGACGTCCTTATCTGGACGAGCACTTGCCAGTGTATGCGTGGCGCCGGCTGAATCCAAGCGACGGCGAAATGCCTCATCGCTCAGCGCTTCGCGGTCGCGCTGACTCATGTACTCTTCCAGCTGATCGACCGTCTCGGCAGAGGCGCGCAGTCCAAGCTTGGTTCTACGCCACAGCACATCGTCAGCGCAGCGCGCGAACTCCTTGACCATGAGGTAGTTGACTTCGGCAGCGGTCAGCTCCTCGCCAAACTGTCGTCCGAGTTCACCAGCGTCTTGAGCCGTACCCAACCAGTCAAACGCCCGCTGCCCATAGGTCCGGGCAATCCGATGTCTGGCGCGTTCGGACAGAAAACCGTAGCGCTCGGCAAGTCTTGTATCCAGCGTCTTCAAAAAGATGGCCGGATCTTCCGTCAGGCCGTGCTGCTCAGTGCCAGGCTCCCCCAGCGCTTCACCCCCAGGGAGAGCTTCATCGGCAGTCTTGCTACCGCGGGCGACCTTGCGAATGCCGGAGGCCTCCAGCAGCTTGTCGACAGCTGTAGCGGCCAATGTTCTATAGGTTGTCAATTTGCCACCGTAAATCGACAGCAGCAATGGACCGCGGGACTCGACTTCGACGCTGTAATCGCGCGTGACCGCCTGCGCAGCATCCGCACCGGCACCCGGTGCAGATTCATCCGCCAGCGGACGTACGCCAGACCAGGTATAGACGATATCTTCCACCCTGATCTGTGACTGGAAATAGTCGTTGGCGATACTGCATAGATAGGCCCGCTCTTCTGCCGTGGCCTCCGCACGATGCGCGCCCAGTTGATGGTCCACATCCGTGGTCCCAATAATGCTGTAGTCGTCCAGGTAGGGAATGACGAACACTATGCGACCATCGGCATTCTGCAAAATGTACGCCTGGTCGCCCGCATAGAGGCGTGGTACGACGATATGGCTGCCGCGAACCAGGCGTAGCCGCATCTTCGGTGTCTGACCGACTGACTGGGTCATGAAGTCGGCGGCCCAGG